>JAPLHV010000180.1:0-57573 GCA_026389455.1 Coprothermobacterota bacterium | reverse complement strand
GAAGATGACAAAGCTTGATAGGTCAAGCCACTCGGCCTATGCGCACTGGTCAGCTGAGCCCATTACTGAGCTTACACCTCCAGCCGCTCAACCTGGTAGTCTACCAGGGGCCTTAGCGCCTTACGGCGGGGAAACCTTATCTTGGAGAAAGCTTCGCGCTTAGATGCTTTCAGCGCTTATCTTGCCAAGCATAGCTACCCGGCTTCTGCCACTGGCGTGACAACCGGTACACTAGAGGCTTGTCTATCCCGGTCTTCTCATACTAGGGACAGCGCTCCTCAAGTTTCCTTACGCCCGCGACGGATTAGGACCGAACTGTCTCACGACGTTCTGAACCCAGCTCACGTGCCGTTTTAATGGGCGAACAGCCCAACCCTTGGGACCTTCTCCAGCCCCAGGAAACGACGAGCCGACATCGAGGTGCCAAACCCTCCCGTCGATGTGGACTCTTGGGAAGGATCAGCCTGTTATCCCCGAGGTAGCTTTTATCCGTTAAGCCCGGACCCTTCCACGCGGGGTCCGAGGATCACTAAGCCCTGCTTTCGCATCTGCTCGACTTGTAGGTCTCGCAGTTAAGCTCCCTTATGCCTTTACACTCAACAGCTGATTGCCAACCAGCCTGAGGGAACCTTTGGGCGCCTCCGTTACAATTTGGGAGGCGACCGCCCCAGTCAAACTGCCCACCTGACACTGTCCCCCTGCCGGATTACGGCGAGAGGTTAGAACCTCAGCATACCAAGGGTGGTATCTCAACGTTGCCTCCACCGAAACTAGCGTCCCGGCTTCAATGGCTCCCACCTATCCTGCACAAAGTGTACCAAAATTCAATATCAAGATACAGTAAAGCTCTACGGGGTCTTTCCGTCCTGTCGCGGGTAGCCCGCATCTTCACGGGCACTGCAATTTCACCGGATCCCTAGTCGAGACAGCGCTCAAGTCGTTACGCCATTCATGCGGGTCGGAACTTACCCGACAAGGAATTTCGCTACCTTAGGACCGTTATAGTTACGGCCGCCGTTCACAGGGGCTTAGATTCAGAGCCTCGCTTGCGCTAACCCCTCCTCGTAACCTTCCTGCACTGGGCAGGCGTCGCCCCCTATACATCACCTTACGGTTTAGCAGAGAGCTGTGTTTTTGTTAAACAGTCGCTCGAGCCTGTTCGCTGCGGCCTCTTCCTCCCGTGAAAGTAAATTTCTTGGGCTGAAAAGGCACCCCTTCTCCCGAAGTTACGGGGCTGGATTGCAAAGTTCCTTAACTAGGGTTCTTCCGCGCACCTTAGCAGAAATCTGCCCATCTACCTGTGTCGGTTTGCGGTACGGACACGTGCTTCCCAATGCTAGAGGCTTTTCTTGGCGGCTTGTTGGGCGGAGTTCGCCACTGGTGACCCAGCAGCTCCCGTTCCCCTCTCGGGCTTAATGACCCCCGGATTTACCTAAGGGTCACCCTACAGGCTTAGACCGGTATATCCATTGACCGGCTCCGCTTACCCTTCCGCGTCCCCCCTTTGCTTTTTACGGGACACACGCGGCATCGGAATATTAACCGATTTTTCCATCACCTACGCCTTTCGGCCTCGGCTTAGGTCCGGCTTACCCTGGGCGGACGAACCTTCCCCAGGAAACCTTAGATTTTCGGTGGCAAGGATTCTCACCTTGCTTTTCGTTACTTATGCCGTGCATTCTCACTTCCATCCGGTCCAGAGGTTCTTACGATCCTCCTTCACCCCAGATGGAACGCTCCCCTACCGCGCCAAACCCAAAGGTTTGACACCCGCAGCTTCGGTACTAGGCTTGAGTCCCGTACATTATCGGCGCAAGACCCCTTGACCAGTGAGCTGTTACGCACTCTTTAAATGATGGCTGCTTCTGAGCCAACATCCTGGCTGTCTGGGGAATCTCACTTCCTTGGTTTACACTTAGCCTAGATTTTGGGACCTTAGCTGGCGATCTGGGTTGTTTCCCTTTTGACGACGAAGCTTAGCCCCCGCCGTCTCACTTCCAGGGTACGGCAATACGGCATTCGGAGTTTGATTGGGTTTGGTAGTCTGGTAGGACCCCTAGCCCATTCAGTGCTCTACCACCGTACGCTAGTCGCCTGAAGCTGCACCTAAATGCATTTCGGGGAGAACCAGCTATCTCCGGGTTCGATTGGAATTTCTCCCCTACCCACAGCTCATCCGAGGAGTTTTAACCCCCCACCGGTTCGGGCCTTCACGGGAGGTTAGTCCCGCTTCACCCTGGCCATGGGTAGATCACCCGGTTTCGGGTCTAAAGTGTGCGACTGGTCCCCGAAGGGACAACGCCCTATTCGGACTCGCTTTCGCTACGGCTCCAGATATAACTCCTTAACCTGTGCCACACACAATAACTCGCCGGCTCATTCTTCAATAGGCATGCGATTAGACTGTGACAACTTGCGTTATCACATAGTCCTCTCACCGCTTGTAGGCATACGGTTTCAGGTTCTATTTCACTCCCCTCCCGGGGTTCTTTTCACCTTTCCCTCGCGGTACTTTGTTCGCTATCGGTTGCCAGAGGTATTTAGCCTTAGGAGATGGTCCTCCTAGCTTCCTACGGGTTATCTCCCGCAGTACTCAAGGACATCGAAAAGTACGTTGTTTCCTTTCGCTTACAGGACTTTCACCCTCTGTGGTTCACCTTTCCAGGATGATTCAACTAGGAAACAACGATCCTTCGCTGCTCTGCAGAGCAGCCTACAACGCCTTACAACCCCAACTCCGCAACGCCTGCAGGCTTGGCACGAAATTGGTTTAGGCTCTTCCCTTTTCGCTCGCCACTACTTGGGGAATCGCATCTTGCTTTCTTTTCCTCGGGGTACTGAGATGTTTCAGTTCCCCCGCTTACCTTCCAACACCTATGAATTCAGTGCAGGATGACGCGGAAATCCGCGCCGGGTTTCCCCATTCGGGATCCCCCGGGTCAACGCTCGCTTGCAGCTCACCGGGGAATATCGCAGCTTGCTACGCCCTTCATCGGCCTTCTGGCGCCAAGGCATCCACCGTACGCCCTTCTCATTCTTGACCTATCAAGCAAAATCGCAGTTATGTTTTCTACCCTATGCAGTTTTCAAGGTTCAACAAGCCGCGTCTCGCGACTCACGGGCGCTTTCGCTCCCGCTGAGGGTTGCACCCTCAAAACTAAACAGTGCAGGACTTTGAAGGAATCGGACTGCCGACCAACTAAGGACGGCTCCCGTCCTTTCCAGCGGAATCCGCACCCCGCTGTTCCTTAGAAAGGAGGTGATCCAGCCGCACGTTCCCGTACGGCTACCTTGTTACGACTTAACCCCCCTCACCGAGCACACCTTCGACACCCTCCTCCCTTGCGGGTTGGATGAAGTGACTTCGGGTGCACTAGACTCGGGTGGTTTGACGGGCGGTGTGTACAATCCCCGAGAACGTATTCACCGCAGTATAGCTGACCTGCGGTTACTAGCAACTCCGGCTTCATGCAGGCGAGTTGCAGCCTGCAATCTGAACTGGGGCCTGATTTGTGGGATTGCCTCCACCTCGCGGTATCGGAACCCTCTGTTCAGACCATTGTAGCGTGTGTGTAGCCCGGGACATAAGGGCCATGAGGACTTGACGTCATCCCCACCTTCCTCCGGCTTCTCGCCGGCAGTCTCCCTAGAGTGCGCGACCCCTTTCGGAGCCACTGGCAACTAAGGACGAGGGTTGCGCTCGTTGCGGGACTTAACCCAACATCTCACGACACGAGCTGACGACAGCCATGCAACACCTGTGCACGTGTCCAAGAATTACTTCAAGGAGGGCGACATCTCTGCCGCTTACACGTGTATGTCAAGCCCCGGTAAGGTTCTTCGTGTAACGTCGAATTAAACCACACGCTCCGCTGCTTGTGCGGGGACCCGTCAATTCCTTTGAGTTTCAGTCTTGCGGCCGTACTCCCCAGGTGGACTACTTATCGCGTTAGCTGCGGCACAGGAGAGATTGAACCTCCCCAACACCTAGTAGTCAACGTTTAGGGCTAGGACTACCGGGGTATCTAATCCCGTTTGCTCCCCTAGCTTTCGCGCATCAGCGTCAGGAACAGACCAGGAAGTCGCCTTCGCCACCGGTGTTCTTCTCGATATCTACGCATTTTACCGCTACACCGAGAATTCCACTTCCCTCTTCTGTCCTCAAATCCCTCCAGTTTTGAATGACCGCTCTCAGTTGAGCCGAGAGATTTCACATTCAACTTAAAGAGTCGCCTACACGCCCTTTACACCCAGTGATTCCGGACAACGCTTGCCCCCTACGTATTACCGCGGCTGCTGGCACGTAGTTAGCCGGGGCTTTCTCTGGAGGTACTGTCAAGCTTCAAGGACTATTTGCCCTCGAAGCGTTCGTTCCCCCAAACAGGGCTTTAAAATCCAAGGACCTTCATCGCCCACGCGGCGTCGCTCGGTCAGGCTTTCGCCCATTGCCGAATATTCCCTACTGCTGCCTCCCGTAGGAGTCTGGGCCGTGTCTCAGTCCCAGTGTGGCTGGTCGTCCTCTCAGACCAGCTACCCATCAAAGCCTTGGTGGGCCATTACCTCACCAACTAGCTAATAGGACGCGAACTCATCCTGAAACGGTAGCAGGCTTGCGCCTTCCGCCACCTTTCCTCGCCCTCTCGATAGAGGACGAGCGTATCCGGTATTAGCATCCCTTTCGAGATGTTATCCCAGTCTTCGGGGTAGATCACTCACGCGTTACTCACCCGTGCGCCGCTAACCAGCCTTACGACTGATCCGCTCGACTTGCATGTATTAGGCACGCCGCCAGCGTTCGTCCTGAGCCAGGATCAAACTCTCCATGAAGAAATTTTCACTCCTTACGGAGATGAACTCTGGAATATGACAGGTTCAAGTTACCTTTTACCTGCTTGCCTACACTGTTTAGTTTTCAAAGTACAACCCAGGGGATTTCCCCCTAAGATCCCTCGAAGCTTTCCTGAAGCATCCCTGCATTTCCTACTGCTCTTCCACTCCATTCGCTTCCGAAGGGACGAACGTAACTATATCGAAAAAGGTTAGCCCCTGTCAACCCCCTCTCCCTCCTCCTCAACGGTCCTTCGCGCGACTCCCTGGAAACGCCGCAAAGCAATCTCCATCAAGAATAGAAGCATACAAGCAACGAGAAGCCAAGGCGCCATAGCGTTCTTCCTGGAGGAAAGGGGGAGATTATTTATTAGATTTTCTCCGATAGCATTTTGCCATTGGCCGCCGGTCTCTTGGGCAATTCGCCCTAGAGTTCCCCAATCGATCCCTACCCCGATCAATTCCCGTTCCGGCGCCCAGACAGCAAAGAGAGACTGGCGCTCCCCCTGAGAAACATTCAGGGTATAGGCGCCTCTTCCCCAGAGCATCGCGCGTGCTTGATAACGGGAGGGACCAGTCCTCTCGGCTTGGGCCCGCAAGGATTGCCCATCCGGTCCCTCCAAGAGGATCATAGGACACCCTGCCGGGAGCTGAGGAGTTGAGGAGGAGGAAGCCACCTCGATCTGCAACGACTCGCCGACGACCTGCAAGGAAGTGGCCAACTCGCTGCTAGCCGGCGCTGCCCACCGCCAAAGGGCAGTCCAAAAGGCAGCCTGCTGCGGCCAAGTTTCCCAGGGCGCCGTCCAAGCTCCGGAAAAATCGGACAACCAAACCGCGACTCGCCCGGAACCCTGCATCCAAGAAGCAAGGGCCGGCTCCTCGCGCGGAAGCGCTTGGTAGATCACTTCTGCCTTCGGTTTCAATTGAGTTTTTAGGTAGCCATCCAGGTCTGGTAGCGCGAATTCCTCCAGATTGCTGGTCGTCGCCAGGAGACGGAGACCGGCCGGCCCTTCGGCCAGCGGTTCTTCCGGCCGCTCCTCGTTGGGTGGGTAAAGGACAGTAGGGATCTGGTCCGGGGCGCTGACTGCGGCGTATTTGCCTTCCCCGAGCTGTGCCAATGTCTCCATGAAAGGCAAATCGGCATCGGTTCCCACAGCCAAGGCAGTGGTGAAGATGCCTTGGCGCCGGCCCTCCTCGACAAGAGTGGGGAAATCGCCTTCCCTGGTCTTGCCGTCCGAGACGAAGATGACATGCTTAAGAGGCGCACTGGAAGCAGCCAGTTGGCGGTAGGCCTCTTTCAAAGCCAGGTAGGCATTGGTTCCCCCGCCTGGCCCTTCGGTGAGGATCTTTTCTTTGATCGCCGAGAAATCACTGCCGGCGCCGAGGGGAAGAAGCCATTGGGCGGCATCGGAGAAGATCAGAACCCCCACTTGATCCTTGGCACGCAGAGGGGCGGCGGCGCGAATGGCCACCTCTTGGGCCAAGTCCAGCTTCTTCACTTCGCTGGTGAGGTTCCACATCGATGAGGAGTTGTCTACCACGAAGACCACTGCCATCTCCGGGAGGTCTTCCTCCAGGCGAGGCTTGGAGACGACTGGGAGGATCTCCTCCAAGTCGCTGCGGAAATAGCCGCCCAAGGTGAAAGAGTGCCCGCCGCCGACCACCAAGAGACCGCCGCCCAAGACTTGCACGAAAGAGGAGAGAGCAGCCACTTGAGGAGTTTGCAACTCGGTTCGTGAGACATCGATCAGGGCGATCCCCTCGTAGGCGGAAAGAGAGAGAAAGTCAGCCGGAAGATCCGATGGAGAAGTGAGGACAGCAGGCAAGCCCTGGTCCTTGATGAGACGGGTGAAGAACTCCCCGTTCGGCTGGGAGGAGACCACCAGCATCCCCCGGGGAGCGAGCACGGAAGGATAGGCGCTTGCCTCGTCGTTCTCTTTGAGGGTGTCCTCGGGAGCTGCGATGCGCCCTTCCAGGGTGTGAATGCCGGGTTCCGAAAGAGCGAAGGAGAAACGGAAGAGGTTCTCCCCCTCTTGCAGCGCCAATCGTTCCTGGTGTACTTCTACCCCGTCCGCGCGGAGGCTTAGCTGGACAGCGGGGACTCCCTGGGACTGAATCCGGGCGACGAGTGAGAACCGCTCGCCCACCGCCACGTAGGTCGGCGCCGACAAGAGCAAAGAGGCATCCTTAAGCAGGAGTGATGTGCCCACCACATCGACCGGGATCCGCTTATCGGCCAGGGCGGCGATCCCCTCGTCCAAGCGGCCTGCCGTGTCCTGGCCGTCACTGACCAGGACAACTTTCCCCTCGCCAACCGAAAGCAAAGCTGCTGCTCCGCTGAGCGCCTTCCCCAGGTCCGTATCGTGGGGGCCGCCGAAAGGGACTAGTTGATTGCTGACTCCATTTCCTTGCGGGAGATCCTCCAACGACAAGGAGGCTTGAGCCGAACGCGAGATGTCCACCAAGTAGAGGATCGTCCCGCCCGGCATCAGTTGAACCCACTGCGGCAGGGTGAGGGCCAAGACGAGCAGTAAAAAAGAGACCATGCGCAAGACCTGAAGACTTCGCCGGCGCTGTCGCCAGCCCAGCAGGAAGAGAGGGAAAACCGACAAGGCCAACAGCCAGAGGGGGGAGTCCAGTTCAATCATAGCGGCGGCGCAGCAGTTCTTCTAAGAGGAAGGAGAATAAGGCCAACATAAGGAATAAAATCGTCAAGTCGCGAGGCGCCGTACGCTGTTCGTTGACACCGCCCAAGCCCTCCAGCTCGGTGTGGCGAATCAGGTTCGCCTCCTGTTGTTCCAGTGGGGCTACTCCGAAGAGACGCAGGCCGTCTGCCGCTTGGCGGCCGTAGAGGCCGGGGGGATCGCCTCCCCCAGCGTAGTCAGCCACCAGCGGGGAAAGAAGGAGGGCTTCCTCCTCCAAGGGTTGGTTGGGAAGGGGGTCGCCGGAAAGCCAGCGCATGGCTTGGGCGAGGAAGACTGGGAAGGCTGGCAGCAGGGGCAAGTTGGAAAGGGTCAGGCTCGGTCCGAGGAGGATGGTGCGTATTCCTTGCTGCTGTCCGGCCGCCAAGACCGTTGTTTGAGCGCTTCGCAGAAGCGGGCGCATGGTCGGCGAGAGCTTGATGATCGGGGCTTCCCAGAAAGCAACCCGTGCGAGATCCACATAATCCAGCAGTGGGGACGTTTCTGCCCACAGAAGGGGCCTCGTGACAGTCCCCGTCCAGGGAAAAAAGGCATTTCCGGGAGGCGGGTGGATGACGAAGAAAGGTTTTGTCGGAAGCTCCGATGGCAGCGTTCCTTCGAAGACTAGAAGGTCGGCGGGAATCTCCGGGCGGTAGTCCTCCGGCCCTACCTGGACGACATGAAAGCCAGCCGATTCCAGGGCGCCGGCCAGGTAGCGGGAAGTCCCCACCAGGAGAACCCGCGGGGGCGCGGTGAGGGGCAGGAAGAGAAAGTTGTCCCAGGGCTGAAGATCCTCTTCCTGAATGGAAACACGCAAGAGAGACGGGGTTCCGACGACCAGAATGGAGAGATCTACCGTCTCCATGGCCTCCAGCGGAAGCTCGCGCTGCAAAGGCGCTAGCCCATCGTCGACCACCAGGTGCAAGGTTCGAGCAGCGGGGCTGAAGTTGGCCACCTTCACCCACAGGGACTCTCCTTCGCGGGCGCACCCGACCAAGGCGTAATTGGGCAAGGGTTCTCCCACAACCAAGGAGTGCAATTCCAGATTGGGGTACTGCCGCGGGGTAAGCTCCAAGGCAAAGTCTGAGAGTACGTAGACCACCAAAGCCTCTCCTGTGGCGCGAGCGGCCAAAAGAGCGAGCAAGTCGTCAGCGGACGTCGGTGATAAGAAGCTCGGCGCCAAGTTATCGATGGCTTGCAGGAGCTCGGGTAGCTCATCGGTGAAGTCGAGTACCAATCCGGGCTTGGAATTGAGCGCCCACAAGGAGACTTGATTGTTGCCCCGGAGCAGCTCCCCGGCCAGTTGACGGGCTTTCTCCCGCGCCACCTGGAAACGGTCCGGAGTGAGATCTTGCGCCATCATCGAGAGCGAGTTATCCAGCACCAAGGCGCAACGACGGCCGGCCAGAGGGTAGAGGTTGGTCTGCGGGCCGGCGGCGGCAAGGCCGAGGAAGACCAGCGTCAGCGCCTGAAATAGCAGGATCAAGCTGCGCAAGAAGCGCCAGCGGGTAAAGCGGGTCAGCAGTTCGCGACGCGCTCGCAGGTAAAGGAAAACTTGAGACACGCTCTTTCGCATCCGCCGGGGGTGGCGGAGATAGATGAAGATCAGTGCCAAGATGGAGGCCAGGGAGAGCAGGAAGAGCGGTTGAACCCAGATCATGCCTGGAGAAGTCCTCGCTGGAGGAGCCGGTGAAGGACCACTTCCTCGATCGACAGAGAGGTTGGAAGGAGAAAGTAGAGCACTCCTCGCGACTGGCAGTAGTCCTGCAAGCTTCGCCGCCAACGCTCAAAGAAGATGGCGAATGTACGCAGAGAAAAGCGATCTAGGGACACTTCCAGCCGGTCTCCCCACTCGCTGTCGACCAGCTCGAACTCGCCTGCCCGGGTGGGGGCGATCTCATCCGGCGCCAACAGATGGAGGAAGACCAGTTGATGGCCAAGCGCAAGGAGACGGTTGATCCCCCCTTCGATGCCCCGCGGGGAAAGCGCATCGCTGAGGATCACCAGCAAGCCTGGTTGACGATGTTTTCTAGCATACTCAGCCAGAACGGCGCCCAACTCACAAGCTCCACCGGTGGGCAAGTCTCGCAGGAAGCGGAACAGCTCGGGGATCATCCGGCGACCGCGGTGTTCGGGGAAAAGGGACGCGCTGCCGCGAGCTGTCAACTCGTCCGGGAGGGTTTGGACGGTGGCCCAGTTGTAAGCGGAAAGAGCGACATAGCCCAAAGCGGCAGCCAGGCGGCGGGCGAAGAGCAGCTTGTTCGGCTGGCCCCAATCCATCGATCGGGAGCGGTCCAAGAGCAAGTGCAAGACGAATCCTTCTTCATCGCGGAAGACCTTGACGAAGAGGCGATCGAGTCGGGCGTAGGAGTTCCAATCCACCAAGCGGAAGTCATCGCCGTGGGTGTAGGTTCGAAAATCAGAGAACTCTACCGAGGCGCCACCCTTTCGTACGAGGTGCTCCCCAGCCCCTTTCCCAGGGATTCCAGGCCGCGGGCGGAAGCGCAGCAGGCTCAGCCGGCGCAGAAAGAGATCGCTGAAACCCGGAAAAAGGGCAGTCTCTGGGGGCACCCTAGTCTCCCAGACGCGTGATAACCTGACCCAGTATTTGGTCCGCGGAGATCCCTTCCACCTGAGCCTCATAGTTCAGCAAGAGGCGGTGGCGCAAGGTTGGAGGAGCTGCCTGGCGAAGATCCTGGCGGGAAACGTGGAAACGCCCCTCGCTAAGCGCCCGTACTTTGCCGGCCATAATCAGAGCTTGGGCTCCCCGTGGGCTGGCGCCGAAGCGCACGAAGCGGCGCACCATCTCCCCGGCTTTTCCATCCTGAGGCCGGGTCGACTCCACCAGCTCGACGGCGTACTGATTAACCGCCTGGGCCACCGGCACCTCGCGAGCTAGATGATGCATGGCCAACAGATCGCTGGCCTCCGCGGCAGCCTGAATGGCAGGGGTCTCCAAACCCGTGGTGCGGTTCAAGATCTCGATCATCTGCCGATCGGTGGGGTACTCGATGAGGATCTTCAAGAAAAAGCGATCCAACTGCGCCTCAGGCAACGGGTAGGTGCCTTCCATCTCGATCGGGTTCTGAGTAGCGAAGACATAGAAAGGCCTCGGCAAGAGGTGGGTGGCGCCGGCAACAGTCACCGTGCTCTCCTGCATGGCCTCCAACAGAGCCGATTGTGTCTTGGGAGTGGCCCGGTTAACCTCATCGGCCAAGACCAGGTTGGCGAAGACCGGCCCCTCCTGGAAACGGAATTGTCGCTTGCCGGCCTCCTCCTCCAGAACCAGGGTGCCGGTAATATCGGCCGGCATCAAGTCTGGAGTGAACTGAATGCGAGAAAAGCGGAGGGAAAGCGCCTGAGCCAGGCAGCGCACCATCAAAGTCTTGCCGAGGCCAGGGACTCCTTCAATCAAAGCATGTCCCTGGGCGACCAAGCAGAGCAGCAGTTGACTGACCACCTCCTCCTGGCCGACAATGGCCTTCTCCACTTCTTTTCGGATCGAGGCCATTCTCTCGCTGAACTGTTCTGGTGTCACGGCGCATCCTCCAAGAAAAGGTAATAGGATCGCACCAAGGACTCCAACTCCGGGGGGAGAGCTTGGCGGGTGAGCTGCTCAACGGCTTGTTGCTGGTAGCGGGGCATGGCATCGCGGTAGTTTTGGAATGGTTGGGCATTTTCGGTCTCCCCGCCCGGTTGACCGGTCTGATAGGATGGTTCGCCTTGCTGCGGCAGGACGAGTGGCGTTCCTCCGGGAGGGAGCGGCATGCTAGCCCCCGGCAGCTTGTCAGCCCCCGGCAGGGAGTTCTGGGGAACATAGAGTAATCCCTGGTCTCCGGCTGCTGCCATCTGGGGGGGTGCTTTCTGGTACCGCTGGGAAGCTGGTACACTCTCCATCTCGCCCTGGGAGAGGCCGCCTTGCGTACCCGAACCGGAAGCTGGTTGCACCTGGCCCTCCGCTCCCGCCTGGTGATCACCGGGAAGTTGAGCGCTTTGGTCGCCCTCTCCCCCACTTTTCCCGCCCAACTGGGATAAGGTTTGGCCGAGAGAGGAAAGCAAGGCTTGCTCTTGCGGCAGCAATTCCTCCAATGCTTGCGTGCGCTTCAGCAGTGAGGTGTCGTTCTGACGCAAAGATGTAGCGAGATCCTGCAGCGCTGTGCGCAAGGCTCCCTCGGGGAGGTTGGCCAGCATCTGCTGGATCTCCTGTGCCATCCGTAACTGTTCTTGGGTGGAAAGCTGCTCCAGTTGGCTGAGGGCAGCTCGGTCGCCCTCCATCCCTTTGGCCAGGAAGGATAGGTCGGGACTGGCCGCCAGCGCTGATTGGCCTTCACGGTCTCGTTGCTGTTCTCCCTCCAGGCGGCCAGCAGCCTGCTCGAGGAGGTTTCGCGCCTCCCCTAGATCCCCCTTTTCCAGCGCCCGTTTGGCTTGGATCAGCTCCATATAGGTGATTGGGTCATGGCCGGGGATCCGTGCGTATTGTTGGGCTAGTTCAACCAATTGCGGCGTTAATTGCTCAGCCCGAAGAAGGCGGTAAGGAGGCAGCCAGATCAACAACACGGAAAGCGCCAAGACTGACAACAGCAGCGCCAATGGCCATCGCAGCCAGCGGCGCGGCCAGGGAAGCGATTCGTATCCTGCTAAGCGTTCCTCCGTGAGATCGACCAAGCGAAGCGCCAACTGGCCGGGCTGTGGCAGAGCCAACGCCTCCCGGGCAGTGATCAATTGTTCCCCTAGGCTGTAGTAGCGGTCAGCCTTCCAGGCCGTCTCCGCGACCCCCGGCAGCCGGCCGCGGGCTCTGGAAAGCAAATACAATACCCCCGGCAGGAAAAGGGGGAAGAAAGCCCAGGGAGGAGGGGTGAACTCCAGGAAACGCGCCAGGAAGAGGAGAGGGAAAAGTGCCAAGGAAGTAAAGGCAAAAACCCACAGCAAATGATAGCGGAGGAAATCGTGACGCTCCCGCCGCACGGCTTGATCAATAAAGGAAAGAATCCTCTCTCCAGCCATTAGACCTCCGGTCTATTCGGGGTTTCTTACCCCATTAGATGGCAGGGAGGAGTAAAAGTTGCCTAGGCTATTCGCAAACGCAGGAACTTCTTTTTCCCCACGCGCAGGACAGCCCCATCCCGAAATTGTTCGAGAGTTGGGTGCTCGCTGTAAGGAAGGGGCTGCTCGTCCAAACGGATGCCGGCTTGCTTGAGCAGGCGACGCACCTCCGACTTGGACTCCGCCAAGCCTTCGCTGACCAGGAAAGAAGCCAGGTCGAGCGGCAGGGAAACAGTGCGTGTACTGATGTCTGAAGGAGCCTCTTTGCGGGTGAAGACTTTCTCAAACTCTTCCCGCCGGTGTTTCCCCTCTTCTGCTGAATGCAACCAGGAAACAATCCGTTGCGCCAGATCCAGCTTGACCGAACGCGGGTGGAGGGCCTGCCTGTCGATCCCCTCCTTCAATTGTGCCCACTCGTCTGGCGTGGCCAGGTTGAGGTAAGTCCAGTAATGTCCCATCACCTCGTCCGGGACCGACATCACCCGGCCAAAGATCTGTTCAGGCGAGTCAGTGATCCCGATATAGTTGTCCATGCTTTTGCTCATCTTTACCTGTCCGTCGGTGCCTTCCAGGATGGGCATCGTTAAACAAACCTGCGGTTCTTGTCCAAAGCTCCTCATCAGGTCACGCCCCACCAGGAAATTGAAGAGCTGGTCATGCCCGCCCATTTCAACATCGCAGTTCAAAGCCACCGAATCGTAGGCTACCATCAAAGCATAGAGGAATTCGTGTAAGTAGATCGGCACTTGGCCTGCAAAACGCTTCTGGAAATCATCCCGCTCCAGCATCTGGGCTACGGTGAACTGGGCTCCCAACCTGACTACTTCTCGCAGGGTGAGGGGTTCCAGCCAATCGGCGTTGTAGACCACCCGCGTTTTGTCCGGATTGAGGATCTTGTCCACCTGCTCTTTGTAAGTGCGGGCGTTGACCTCCACCTCTTCCTTGGTGAGTGGCGAGCGGACGGCGGAACGGCCGGAGGGATCGCCGATGCGAGCGGTAAAATCACCAATGACAAAGACCACCTCATGGCCGAGGTCTTGAAACTGGCGCATCTTCAGAAAACAGACGGCATGGCCGAGATGGATATCCGGCCGGGAAGGATCAGCGCCGTATTTGATCAGGAGTGGTTTACCGCTCTGGTTTGACTTTTCCAGCTTGGCCAGCAGGTCGTCCGGCGTGACCAAGTCCAGCACGCCCTGGGATAGGATCTCGAATTGTTCGCGGGCAGAAAGGGTCTTCATCTTATGCGCATCTTATGATCTATGCACTTGTTTGTAAACGATTCCTTCTCATTTCAAGTGGATGACCTACCAGCTTGTTGTTGTCTGCCTTGATGATCCCTTTGCCTTCACGGAACTCTATCTTTGTGATCCTCCAAGGAGGGTCAAGTCGCAAGGTTCTCTCGAATAAGGACTCCTGAGCAGACTTCCACATGGCACACCTCTTTTTCCCCTCTGACCGCCTTACCCACTCGGGATGAGAAAGAGCCATTATTTCAGGTAGACGATGGTGACACCCTCGCCGCCCTCATTCCCTTCCCCCATGCGGAAGCGCAACACCGAGGGATGCGAACGGAGATGTTGGCGGATGGCCTGTCGCAGAGCTCCTGTTCCCCGCCCGTGAAGAATATAGACGAAGGGGAAGTTGGACAGAACGGCATCGTCTAGGTATTTATCCAGCGTCACCAAGGCGTCTTCTACTCGTACCCCATGCAAATCCAACTTCCAAGAGAGGTCGGGTCGAGCCACCAGGATAGGGCGATCCCCATCGGATAATGCAGGAGAGGCCCGCATAGTGGAAAGCGGCTCTCCCCCTTCCAGCGCCTCAATCTCTTTCTCGGTCACCGACGCCCGCATCGTGCCCACTTGTACCCGTGCCCGGGCGGCAGTAAGGTCGATCTCGATGATCACTCCCTGCGACTTAAAGCGGGGGATCCACACTACTTCTCCAGGCCGCAACTTAGCAAGAGACACGGGCAGGCCGCGCCGGTCGGTGTCCATCGCTTGCTCGCCGACCTCGTTCCGTGCCTGCTCAATCTCCTTCTTGATGGCCACGGTGCGGGATGAGGGTCGTTTCTCCTGGCGCAACTGTTCCAGCAGAGCTTCCATCTGGCTGCGCGTATCGTTGACCACTTTCTGCGCCTCGGCATACGAAGAGCGGAGGATCTCTTTCTTCTTCTTCTTCAGTTCCTCACTCTGCTGCTTGTACTCCTCCCGCAGCTTGATTGCCTCCGATTTTGCCTCCTCGGCCCCTTTGCGCTCGATCTCAGCTTTCTGCCGTTCCTCCTCCAGGTGCGTGATCAACTCGTCGAGGCGCTCGCGCTCGACAGTCAGGAAGGTCTGGGCTTGGGCTAACACCTCTGTGGAGAGGCCCAGTCGTTTGGCAATGAGGAAAGCGTGACTCGAGCCGGGCACTCCCATCTTCATGCGGTAAGTCGGAGAAAGCGTCTCAGTATCGAACTCCAGTGAGGCGTTGCGGGCGTCACTGTGGGTATAGGCGAAGGAGATCAACTCGGTATGGTGAGTAGAGACGATGGTGCGCACCCCTCGGTTATGGAAATACTCCAACACCGCCGTTCCCAGGGCGGCGCCTTCTCGCGGATCGGTGCCCGCCCCCAGCTCATCTAACAAGATCAGCATATTGGGCTCGGCCTCTTTGATGATCTTGACGATCTGGGAGAGGTGGGAGCTGAAAGTGGAAAGCGATTGCTCTAGCGATTGCTCGTCGCCGATGTCGGCGTAGACGTTCTGGAAGATTCCGATCTGCGACTGGGAAGAGGCCGGGATATGCAAACCGGCTTGGGCCATCAGCATCAACAGGCCGGCCGTCTTTAAAGAGACGGTCTTTCCACCGGTGTTAGGGCCGGTAATCACGAGGGTGCGGAATTTGCCGCCCACATCAATTCCGATCGGCACAGCGGGCACTCGCAACAAGGGATGGCGAGCGTTGTACAGTTCAAGGAAAGCGCCGTTCGAAACAAGTGGGGGGCTGGCCTTGTGCAGGTCGGAAAGACGGGCTTTGGCGAAGATGAAATCGAGGCGGGCCAGATTCTGCAAAGAGCGGTTAAAATCCGGAACAAGCTCCCCCACCTTGACAGTCAACTCGACGAGGATGCGCTCCTCTTCCTGCTTGATCTTCAGTTGAACCTCACGCAGCTCGTTGTTGATATTGAGGGTAGCCAACGGCTCGAGAAAGACGGTTTGGCCGGAGGAAGAGCGGTCGTGGACCACCCCGGGAAGCTGAGACTTGTACTCCTGTTTGACTGGGATCACAAAGCGTTGGTCTCGCACGGTGATGATGGGGTCTTGTAACAGCTTGCGCACCGAAGGAGATTCGATCAGATCCTGCAGCTTGTCGCGCAGACGGCTCTCGATCAAGCGTGATTGCTTGCGAAAGCGCAACAGCTCGAAGGAGGCGCCATCCAGAATCTCACCGTTCGGTCCGATGGCCTTCTCAATCTCTTTCTCTAAAGATGGCAGGGCGTGAAGCTCCTTGGCCAAACCGGTCAAAGTGGCGTACGCCCGCGCTTCCATCATTTTGTTCTTGATCTGGCGCAGGAGAACGAGGAAGGATTTGACGTGGAGCAACTCCTCGGGTGCCAGCATCCCGCTCACCCGGCACTTCGCCAAGACGGGGCGCAGGTCAAAGAGCTCGCCCCAGCCGAAATCGCCAAACTTATCCAGCCACTCGCGGGCTTCGGTTGTTTCCTGCAAACCCTTCTGCACTTCCTCCAGCTTCATCGAGGGGGTCAGCTTCTCGGCAATCTCCCGCCCGTAAGGGGTTAGGGTCAACTCCAGGAGCTTCTCCACGATCTCGTGAAAGTCCAGCACTCTCAGCGCGTGGGCATCCATGATCTCACCTTGAAAGTCACACCCTGCCGGGGGCTGTTCTGTTACCAAGTTCATAGAAGCGCCAGGCATGATAGCCCCCGGCAGGGTGTCCAGTCCACGGCCCGGCATAGTCGACGCCGATCCGTGGTCCGGCCCCGATCTCCCCTGCTTCGCGCCCTGGGGCAAGGCGCAAAGCGCTTGTGCGCAAGTTCCATCCGTTCATCCCTCGTTCCACCCCCAACGCCTGGCAGATTTTGCCGGGACCGTTGGCTACTTCAACCTCCCGCCTTGCCCGTGGCCTTCGACGGCGCATCACAGTAGCCCCTGGCAGCTTGTCAGCCCTCGGCAGGGAGTTCTGGCCTATACAGGGCTCCAGAGCTCTAATCAGCACCGCTGCGGGATAGCCTTCCGGTTCAGTGACCACGTTAAGGCAATTGTACATCCCATAGATCAACTAGACAGCCCCCGGCAGGGTGGATAGATATAGGCAAATCCGGGCGGCCCAAACATTGAGAACTCCCTGCCGGGGGCTGTCTCATTACGGCGGGTACGTCCGTGCGAGGCGTGGCTGGCTCGGTCGTCAGATCCAAGGTAGGCTTCTGTCTCGACGATGAACCCCCCGGCAGCTAGACAGCCCCCGGCAGCTCGATAGCCCCCGGCAGCTCGATAGCCCCCGGCAGCTCGATAGCCCCCGGCAGCTCGATAGCCCCCGGCAGCTCGATAGCCCCCGGCAGGGAGTTCTGCGCTTTGATGAAAGAGCAGTGCGCCGTTGTACCCAGCCTGCGGCAGCATGTACCCAGCCTGCGGCAGCATGTACCCAGCCTGCGGCAGCATGTCTTCTAGTGCCACGGTCAGCGTGTCGCCATTTAAGAAGGTCTCGGGAACCTCCCTCAACGGCTGCGCAGGACCGCTCCCAGATCCGCCAGGGAGCATTCAATGGAGACCATCGCCCGGTTGATTTCCGCCTCGGCGAGGGTCCGCTCGCTGTTCCGGAATCGTAAAGAGAAAGCCAGGCTTATCGTGCCAGGAGGAATGTTCTCGCCCTGGTAGCGGTCGAAGAAGGCAACCTCTTCGAGAAGCGGCCCCCCTGCCTCCCGTATGACCTGTTCCCATTGGCTGTAGGGAGTATCGGTAGAGACCACCAGGGCTATGTCACGATCGGCGGCGGGAAAGCGTGAAAAAGATTGGAAAAGAGGCATAGCTTGAGCGAGGAATGATTCAATGGCGATCTCAGCCAGCAAGACTCCCTCCTTCAACGCGAAGCGCTTGCCCAGGGCGGGACCAACCTCGCCAAAAACGCCTACTAGACGGTCTTTGTGAAAGAGGGCAGCGCTGCGGCCGGGGTGTAAGGCATGTTCGTACGGTATCGTTTGAAAACGCAGCTCCTCGTTAAAGAGCGTCTCCAACCAACCCTTCAATCGGAAAAAGCTCATCTCCCGAATTCCCCCCTGCCAATCCGCCTCTGTCCGCACGGCTACAGCCAGGGCAAGCAAGCGCGGCTCATCGGGCAGTTCCTCCTCCCCTCGCCATCGGTAGGCTTTCCCCAACTCCACGCAACCGAAGAGAGGGTGGCCACGATGTTGGTTGGTGGCCACTACCTGCAGAAGAGAGGGCAGGAGACTTAGCCGCAGGGCAGATCGCTCAGGAGAAATGGGGTTGCGCAAGACCATTGAGGGCCTGTCCGCGAGTGCCTGCCCGCGAGCATCAATCGTTGAAGCCAAGGGCTGATCAACCTTGAGGAAGGTGAAGGTATTCCACTCTGGTGGAACCAAGGGAGCGGTGACCACTTCAGTCAGCCCCTGCCCCAGTAGAAAGGAACGCCATTCCGGCCATTTGCGTCGCCAGGGGGGCTCTTGACCGCGCCGCAGCGGACCGGCCGGCATACGACGAGGCACCCGGTCATAGCCGATGAGGCGAGCGATGTCCTCGATCAGATCGACTTCCTCATGGAGATCTTGCCGCCAAGGGGGCGACTCGACTTCAAAGACGGTCGCACCAGTCGGGGAAAAACCTAAACGGTCCAGACTGGTGTAGATCTCCTCGCGGGAGAGGTCGGTGGCCAAGACCTGGTTGGTCCGCTCAGGACGAAGTCGCAGGCGCTTGGGCGGCGGCGGTTGGCCGCAGTCCACGCGGCCGGCCGGAACTCGGCCGCCGGCTAGGGTGGAGAGCATGGCAGTGGCCCGGCGAGAGCCTTCCTCCACACTATGATGGCTAACGCCCCGCACAAAACGCTCAGAGGCCTCTGTCTTAAGGCCCAACAAGCGGCTGGTGCGACGAATGGAGGCATTTTGAAAAAAGGCGGATTCCAGGACCAGATTCCGCGTGGCCGAGGTCATCTCGCTGTTCAATCCGCCCATCACCCCGGCGATGCCTAGAGGTTTCTGCGGATCGGCGATCAAGAGAACGCTGCCGGCCAGGGTTCGGTTGGCTCCGTCCAAGGTCACCAGAGTCTCCTCTGGCCGGGCTCGGCGGACAACGATGCGCCGCTCGGTTACCTGGTCCAGGTCAAAAGCGTGAAGCGGTTGGCCGACCTCCAGCATGACGTAGTTGGTGGCATCGACGACATTGGAGATGGGGCGCATCCCGCTCTTCCACAGACGGCCGGCCATCCATAAGGGAGAAGGCTGAATCCGAGTATCGCAGATCACGGTGGCCAAGTAGCGAAGGCAGAGGAGTGGATCCTCCACTTCGACTGCCACTAGGGTGGAAGCAGGTGTGGGATCCTCGCGCCCGTGGAACTCAAGCAGGGGTCGTAGAGGCTCACCGGTGAAGACGGCGATCTCCCGGGCGATGCCAAGGACTGAGTTCCAGTCCGGGCGGTTAGCGGTGACTTTAATGGTGAAGAGGGTATCGGGGAGTGTCAGCAGCCCACCCAGGTCAGCGCCGAGCGGGCTCTCCTCGGGCAGAACAGCGACCCCTTCCTCGCCCAGGGGGAGAAGCTCCTTCTCGAGCCCCAACTCGGCTCGCGAGCAGAGCATCCCCTCGGATTCCAGACCGTTGAAGGTTCGGCGCTCAATAACCAAGCCCGGTAGAATCGATCCGGGTAGAGCCAACGGCGCCACCAGGCCGACAGCCAGATTGGGCGCCCCGCTAACGACTTGAAAGTTGCCCAGGGAACCTGCCTCGACGCGCACGAGAAGATTATGCAGATCACCAGGGATGGTCTCCATGGCAATGATGCGAGCTGTCACTACCTTGCTGAAGGGACAAGCCAACGGTAGCGTCTCTTCCACCTCCAGTCCGGCGCTCAGCAGGAGGTCGGCCAGCTCGCCGGGCGACGGCAGGCGCCCGTTGATCTCTTCCAACCAGGAATAGGGGATCTTCATGGAAATTGCTTCAGGAACTGGCTATCGTTCTCCAGGAAGAGGCGGATCTCGGGGATGTTGAAGCGTAACATGGCAATCCGTTCCACCCCCATGCCGAAAGCAAAACCGGTGAAGTCTTCCGGGTCGATGCCGCAGTTGCGCAGCACTTGGGGATGCACTTGGCCACAGCCCATGATCTCCAACCAACCGGAATGGCCGCAGCCGGAACAACCCTCCCCGCCGCACAGTCCGCAGGAGACCATCATCTCGGCTGAGGGCTCGGTGAAAGGGAAATAACTGGGGACGAACTTGGTGATCCGCTCCGGCCCGAAGGCCTCGGCCACGAAAAGGCTGAGGACTCCCTTGAGATTGGCGAAGGAGATCCCCCTGTCCACCACCAGCCCCTCAACTTGGTAGAAGATATCCATGTGGGTGGCGTCAATGGCCTCGTGGCGGTAGGTGATACCGGGAGCAATGACCCGGATTGGCGGCTTTCTCGTTTTCATCGTGCGGATCTGGACCGGGGAAGTGTGGGTGCGCAAGAGCATCCGCTCGGTGATGTAGTAGGTGTCCCACATATCGCGGGCGGGGTGTTCAGCAGGCATGTTCAATGCCTCGAAATTGTTGCTGTCCCACTCCACCTCCGGGCCTTCGACGATGTCGAAACCGAGGGAGAGGAAGATATCCTCGATCCCTTCCAGGGTGCGGCACAACGGATGGCGGTGTCCGACGCGCACCTGGAAGCCGGGAAGGGTGACGTCTACCCGCTCCGCCAGGAGGCGGCGACTGATGGCTGCTTCCTCAAGAACTTCGGCCCGCGCTGCCAGGATCGCCTCCAGCGATTGCTTGAGATGGTTCAAGCGGGCGCCGGCGTCCCTGCGCTGCTCGGAAGGTAAATCTCCCAATCTGCGCAGGAGAGCCGTGAGCTGTCCTTTCTTGCCCAGGGTGCGCACACGAAGCTCCTCCAACTGGCTAAGGCTTTCGGTCTTCCGGCATTCCTCCGCAAGCTGATCCTGGGCGATAATAGCCCAATCCGAGTGGAGCTCTTTTTGGCCGGCAGGGTGATAGCCCCCGGCAGCAAGATAGCCCCCGGCAGCAAGATAGCCCCCGGCAGCAAGATAGCCCCCGGCAGGGTGTTTAGACAAGGTTAGCTGGGCTTGCTGATAGTGGCCTTGGCGATCTCGGCTAGCTGCCCGAAGACGGCTGGATCGTTGACGGCGATCTCGGCCAGCATCTTCCGGTCGATCACCACGCCCGCCACTTTCAGGCCGGCGATCAGTTTGTTGTAGGGAAGGCCCTGAATCCGGGCGGCAGCGTTGATACGCTGGATCCAGAGGCTGCGAAAGTCCCGCTTGCGCAGGCGGCGGCCCTCGTAGGCATGTTGCAGGCCTTTCATGACAGTCTGCTTGGCCACGCGGATACGCACGTGGCTGGAACCCCAAGTTCCCTTGGCTTGCTTCAGGATCTTTTTATGGCGGCGATGGGATACCACCCCGCCTTTGATACGGCTCATCTCAAATAACTCCTCACCTGCCCGATTTAGACAGTAGCGCGCGGATGCGCGGAAAATCGACCTTATCGACGCAGACTTGCGTGGTCAAGCGCCGCTTTCGGGCGCTGGATTTCTTGGATAATAAGTGCGAGTGCCCGACATGGCCACGCATGATCTTGCCTGTTCCGGTTACTCTAAACCGCTTGGCTGCTGTCTTGCAGGTCTTCGCCTTTCTTGCCACTTGCTTCTCTCCGTTCTGCCGGTTTGTCCACTTTCTTGGAGGCCAGGATCATAATGATCCTCCGTCCCTCCAAGAGGGGCTTGCGTTCGACGACGGCTATATCGGCCAGTCGCTCGGTCATATTGTTCAGGATATCGAATCCCTTGTTGCGATGAAGTTGTTCCCGCCCGCGAAACTCCACGATTACCTTAGCCTTGTCCCCGTGTTCAAGGAAGTCGATCAAGTGGTTGATCTTTGTCTGCAGGTCGTGCTCGCTGATGCCGGCACGAGAGATCTTGATCTCCTTGATATCCCCTTTCTGGTTCTTACGCGCCTCACGATCTTTCTTGGCTTTTTCGAACTTGAACTTTCCGAAGTTCATCAGCCGGCAGACCGGTGGTCGGGAGGCAGAGGACACCTCCACCAGATCCAGGTTCAGCTCTTCCGCTTTGCGAAGTGCCTCGTAGATCGACAAAATCCCTAGCTGTGCCCCGTCAGCACCGATCAATCGTACCTCCCGGGCCCTGATCTGCTCATTTACGCGCAAGTCCTTACTGATGGGACGTTACCTCCTGATCTATTCTCAATGTCAGCTTTACACTCCTTTCCAGCAGAAAAGGCGGCCACCTATTTCGGCGCCGCCTCATGCCATCACGCACATTATGTTGCTTGAACCCGGAGAGCAGCCCTCAGGCGCTACAGGGTGAGAAGCCGGCGGCCTCTTCTTCAGCTCGTGGTGCAACCCACCAGCGCTCCTTAATCATAAGCAGAAAGCCTCGATCCCGTCAACCAACCGATCCCACCAATGTACAGATGTAATTAAGTAGTTGAGTAATTCAGTGGTTAAGTGGTCGAGTAATTCTCATTGATCAGCTTATTTACTTATCCACTGACCTACTGACCCACTTAACCACTAAACCACTGCTCTTTTAGCCCAGGCTGCGGCCGGCAACTTCCTCGCGCATCGCCGCAACCAAGCTGGCGAGCGGTTGGGAACCCAGGTCGCCTTTCCCCTTGCGGCGCACCGAGACCGCTTCCGCTTCAGCTTCCCGGTCGCCCACGATCAAGGCGAAGGGAATCCGTTGCATCTCTGCGTCGCGGATCTTGGCGTTCATCTTCTCGGAACGGGCGTCGACCTCCACCCGCATCCCGACCTCGCGCAAGGCGTCGGCTACATGTTGAGCGTAGGGCTGGTGGCGGCTGGTGATGGGGATTACCACCGCCTGACGGGGAGCCAGCCAAAGGGGGAAATTGCCGCCATAGTGCTCCAGCAAGCCGCCGATGAAACGCTCCATGCTTCCCAGCACGGTACGGTGGATCATCACGCAGCGATGCTCGCGACCGTCCTCGCCCATGTAGGCGATAGAGAAACGAACCGGCAGGTTCAAGTCGACCTGGCAGGTGGGGCCTTGCCAACTGCGGCCTAGGGCGTCCCACAACTTGATGTCGATCTTCGGCGCATAGAAAGCGCCGCCACCCTCGTCTAGCTGGTAGTCCATTCCCCGTTCCTGCAAGGCTTGCCGCAGAGTATCGGTGGCGAAGGTCCACTCCTCTTGCGAACCGATGGACCTCGCCGGGCGAGTGGCGAGGAAAGCCTGATAGCGGTAACCAAAGGTCTTCATCATGAACTCGGTGAGGTCAAGAACCTGATGGACCTCATCCTTCAACTGCTCCGGGCGGCAAAAGACATGAGCATCGTCCTGAGTGAAGCCGCGCACCCGCAACAGCCCATGCAGGACGCCGGAGCGCTCGTAACGGTAGACTGTCCCCAGCTCGGCATAGCGGATCGGCAAATCGCGGTAGCTGCGCGTAGCGCTCTGGAAGATGCAGATGTGCGCGGGGCAGTTCATCGGCTTTACCCGGTAAGGCTGGCTGTCAATGTCCATCGGGGCGTACATCATCTCGCCGTAGGCCTCCAGGTGACCAGAGACCTTATATATCTCTTCAGAAGCGATGTGCGGAGTATAAACCAACTGATAGCCACGCTTGAGGTGCTGTTCGGTCCAGAAGTTCTCGATCTCGTGGCGGACGATCGAGCCGGCCGGGTGCCAGAGGATCAGGCCGGCTCCGATGGCCGGGTGGGTAGAGAAGATGTCCATCTCTTTGCCCAGCCGACGATGGTCGCGCTTGGCCGCCTCCTCCAGTTTCCAAAGATGCTCCTTGAGGGCTTCCTCGCTGGCGAAGGCCGTGCCATAGATGCGTTGCAACATCGCCTTATGCTCGTCTCCCCGCCAATAGGCGCCGGCCACGGAAAGCAACTTGAAATGCTTCAAGGAACCGGTGGAGGGAGCATGAGGCCCCCGGCAGAGATCGACGAAAGAGCCGTTCTGGTAGAGGCTGATCAATTCGTCCAACGACAGATTGTTGATCAACTCCACCTTGTAGTCCTGATTGTGGTCGGCAAACCAGACCAGGGCATCCTCACGCGAGAGCTCCCGACGTTCGAAAGGGCTGTTCTCCTCGGCCAACTGGCGCATGCGCTCTTCGATCCGCGGGAGGTCTTCAGCGGAGAGCGGCCGCGGCAGATCAAAATCGTAGTAGAATCCATCGGCGATGGCCGGTCCGATGGCCAGCTTGGCCTTCGGGTACAAATCAAGAACAGCCTGCGCCATCAGATGGGAGGTGGAGTGGCGGAGGACTTCCAACCCCGCCGGGGTGTCCGCAGTCACCCAAGTGATGTTGCTTTTCCCCAGCGCTTGATCTACGTCGACAAGCCGGTCTGCAATCAAGGCAGCGATAGCTTGAGGTGGGGGTTGCTGAATGGCCTCTTCTGGGCTCATGCCTGATTCCTCCTTCGGATGGGGTAATGAATGCCAAGCATTCTAAAGTAATAGAGGCGGTAAAGCAAAAAGAAGAGGATCAATCCAACCGCCGCAGCGAAGGGGAGGGCGTATGGCCGAGCCGGCAACAAGACCCAGTGGCGCAACCAGAAATAGTGAAGGGTGATCAGCTCTAAAACCACGGCCTCCAAAAAGAAGAGGGTCGCGAAGAGGGCTTGCCGCTGAATCAAGCAATGCAGAAAAACGGCCAGTATCCCACCAAGAGTGGTATAGGTGGCGAGAACGAAACCGCGGTCGAAGATGAAGAAGCCGGTAAAGACTTTGATCTCTCGATTGATTAGGAAGAGTAGAAGAGTTTGACCGAGTCCGAAGCAGAAGCCCAGGAGCATCCCTGCCCGCATCGCCCGGGGGGCGGTGAAGCCTTTTTTCAGCAACCAAGGGAGGCCAAGAAAGAGGAGGAAGAACAGAATCCCAGCAGGGATCGACTCCAGCAGCGGGACCAGGGGCGAGCTCAGCGCGCCAGCCACAGCGCCGGCGAACGCTGCCAACAGATATGCTTTCTTTAAATCGGGATAGGCGGTCTCCATGATGCCGCCTATCTTACCGGAACAAAGACGTCTTTGCCTCACAGAAGACTTGGTTTGATCTCAGTTCAATGTAGGGGCGACGCATGCGTCGCCCCTACGCGGGATACAAGCTCCTTAGGGTTGGCGGGCGAACGCTTCCTCCAACACCTGGTCCATATGCTCCACTAAGATGAAGCGCAGCTCTTTCTTGATCTGGGGCGGGATTTTCTCCAGGTCTTTCTCGTTTTCTTTGGGCAGAAGCATGGTCTTGATGCCGGCTCGGTGAGCAGCCAAGGCTTTCTCTTTAACTCCACCGATGGGCAACACCCGACCACGCAGGGTAATCTCCCCGGTCATCGCCACCTCTCGCCGCACCGGCTTTCCAGAGAGGGCGGACACCAAGGCGGTGGCCATGGCGATCCCAGCCGAGGGACCTTCCTTTGGCACAGCGCCTTCGGGGACGTGGATATGCACATCATATTTGGAGAACCACCCGTCTTCCAATCCTAAGTCTTTGCTGCGGCCGCGCACGTAAGTGATTCCTGCCCGGGCCGACTCTTTCATGACATCGCCAAGTTGACCGGTAAGACTGAGTTCTCCCTTTCCGGGGACGATCGCCACTTCGATGTGCATGATGTCGCCGCCGTACTCCGAGACGGAGATGCCGGTTGTGACACCGACCTCGTCCTTCTTCTCCTTCTCGCCGTGGTGAAAGCGGGGCATATCTAGGTAACGAGTGATATTCAAAGGAGTGATCCGGACCATGCTGAAGTCAGGTTTTTCCACTTTCTCGCGGGCTACTTTGCGAAAGATGTTGGCGATCTCCCGCTCCAGGTTGCGCACCCCGGCCTCTCGCGTATACTCGCGGATCATGCGCAGCAGAGCGCCTTCGGTGATGCGCAAGTCGCCCTTGGTTAAGCCGTGAGCGATCAATTGTTTCGGAACCAGGAACTTTTCGGCAATCTTGGCCTTCTCGTCCTCGGTGTAACCGGGCAACTGCAGTACTTCCATGCGGTCGAGGAGGGCTGGGGGAATGGTATGCAACATATTGGCGGTAGTGATGAAAAGCACCTTGGAAAGATCGAAGGGAACCTCGATATAATGGTCCGAGAAGGCGTGGTTCTGCTCTGGATCAAGGGCTTCCAACAAGGCGGCGGAAGGGTCGCCGCGGAAATCGGTGCCTAACTTATCAATCTCGTCGAGGAGAAATACCGGGTTCTTGCTGGCAGCCGTCTTCATCCCCTGGATGATGCGGCCAGGCAGAGCTCCGACGTAGGTGCGGCGGTGACCGCGGATCTCAGCCTCATCGCGCACCCCGCCCAGGGAGATGCGGACGAAATTGCGCCCCATAGAGCGGGCGATGGACTTGCCCAAGGAGGTCTTCCCCACGCCTGGCGGGCCGACGAAGCAGATGATCGGGCTTTTCATCTTCGTCGTCAGATGGCGTACGGCGAGGAACTCCAGGATGCGCTGCTTGGGATCTTTCAGACCATAATGGTCCGCCTCCAGGATCGCATCGGCTTCCTTCAAGTCTAATATATCGGCTGTCTCCGCGCTCCAGGGAAGGTCCAACACCCAGTCCAGGTAAGTTCTCACGACAGTGGATTCAGCTACCATCGGCGGCATCTTCTCTAATCGGGCCAGCTCTTCCTCAACCTTTGCTTTCGCCGCCTCCGGCAGGTTGGCTTTCTCCATCTTGGCTCGGTAGACCTCGATCTCTTGCAGCTTCTCGTCTTTCTCGCCCAGTTCTTGTTGAATGGCCTTCATCTGTTCGCGCAGGAAGTACTCTTTCTGGTTCTTCTCAACCGACTCCTTGACGCGGTCCTCCAACTTCTTGGCCAGCTCCAGCACCTCCAACTCCTTGGAGAGGAGCTCAGCTAAGCGCTGCATGCGCCGGGTAATGTCGGTAATCTCCAACAGCTCCTGCTTGACCGGGATGGGCAACACCAGATTGGCCGCCACCGTGTCGGTAAGGGTGCGCGGGTCTTCCATATTCATCACCGTAACGACGGTATCCGAGGAAACACGGCGCGACAACTGGGCATAACTCTCGAATTGCTCAGTCACCATCCGCTTGAGAGCGTCCAGATCGCGGCTGGGCTCCATCGTCTCATGCTGGACATGGATTTGCGCCCGGTAGGAAGGGGTGTTCTGCAGGTATCGCTCGATCTTAACCCGACAGACACCCTCCACTACGACCGAGAACGTACCGTCCGGCAATTTCAACAAGCGAAGGATCTCGGCCCCGACACCCATATCGTAAATCTCCTCCGGCGCCGGATCATCCGTCGATTCATCTCTCTGTGTGGCCAGCACAACCAAACGGTCTCGCTGCACCGCCTCTTCCAGAGACTTGGTGGATTTCTCCCTCCCCACCACCAGGGGAATAACCATGGATGGGAAGACTACGACATTGCGCAGCGGGAGGAGCGGCGCTTCGCTAAGCGATTCCCATGTATTTATGGCATCTTGGTGTGACACGATTGTCTTGCCTCCATTCTTTCCAGGATATTAGCACTCATTGGTCACGAGTGCCAATCGGTAGGAAAGCCAGCTCATTCGCCTGCTTGGATCAGCGAGACAGTCCATCCCTTAGGGAAGCTTGCGAATGACCAAGTCCAGCAGACCATAGTTCTTGGCGTCATCGGCGGACATATAGTAATTGCGCTCGGTGTCCTTCTCGATCTTCTCCAAGGGCTGGCCGGTGTGGGCAGCCAGAATCTGGTTGAGGATTCGCTTGGTCTCGAGAATCTCCCGAGCCTCGATTTCAATGTCTTTGGCGGCGCCGGAAATACCCTGACCGCCCAATAAGGGCTGGTGGATGAGGATCCTCGAGTTGGGTAAAGCCATTCGCTTGCCGGGTGTCCCGGCAGCCAGCAGCAAAGCTCCCATGCTCGCTCCTAGGCCTATGCAGATGGTATTGATGGGCGAGCGCAAGTACTGCATAGTGTCATAGATGGCCAAACCGGCCGAGACCACGCCACCCGGACTGTTGATGTAGAGAAAAATGTTCTTGCTGCTATCCTCCGCTTCCAACAAAAGAAGCTGAGCGATGATATTGTTGGCCACTTCGTCCATGATCGGCCCGCCCAGAAAAACGATGCGGTCCCGCAACAGGCGCGAATAGATATCGTACGATCGCTCACCGCGCGGTGTCTGCACTTCCACCCAAGGGATCACCACGGGAAGCCTCCTTCTTTATGGTTCATCTCCGGAACTCTCCGGATCCTCCTGCTCCAGTCGAGAAGAGGAAGCTTTCCACTCGGCAACCAACAGGTCGATGGATTTGATGCGGCGCAACGCCCCATAAGCGCCTTCCTCGTCGGTGTGGTGATGTACAGCTTGCTCAGCTTCGATTTCCTCTTTGCTGACCTCTATCTGACGTTGGCGGGCAATCTCGGCCAGGACGATCTGCTCTTTCAAGAGCTCCACGGCCGTCTTTCGTCCGATGGCTTCCGTCCACTCCGCATCGCTGATCCCCAACTCGGACAGCATTTGTTCAAAAGTACGTCCTTTCCGTTTGAGCATCTCGGAATAGGAAGCCCGATATTTCTCCAGCGCCTCCTCTTGGGCGTGGGCGGAGAAGTCGAGAGGGATCTTCTCCAGGTAGCGTTGCACCAGTTCTTCGCGCAAAGCCTTATGGTAACGGCGCTCAGCCTGTTCTCTTAACTCACCCTCCACCTTGACCCGAACTTCTTCCATTGTCTGCAAGCCGAAATGGCCGGCGAATACTTCGTCCTCTGCCGGCAATAGTTTCTCTTTGACCTCCACTACCTCTACCTGGAAGGATACAGGCTGCTCGCGGGCAATCAGTTGGAAGGTTTTCTCCTCGCCGGCGGACAAACCGACAAGCTGCTCATCGAAGCCGGAGAGAACTTGCTCCGAACCTAGCTCGAAAAAGTCGGTACGCCAGTCCCCATCCCCTTCTAGGCGCCATTTCAGGAATACTGAATCGTCGAACGCCGCCTGCCCCTCTTTGGTGCGGTAATCAGCATAGCTGGAGCGCAGGCGGTGGATGGCTTCCTCCGCCTCCACTTCCCCCACCAGCACCGGCGGCAAGTGGAGATGAATGCCTGCGACAGGCGGTAGTTCCACCTCGGGCCAGGGGTCGACAAGCAGCGTGATGCGAAGCGGTTGGCCCTCTTCAAGGGGCTCGATTTCGGCTTGGGGCGTGAAGAGGGGCGTCACCTTCTCGCGACGATAGAACTCCTCGATGGCCTCCTCCAGCAAGCGGTCCACCGCGTCCTCGCGAATCCGCTCCTCGCCGATGTGTGCCTTGACCAAGTTTAGTGGAGCTTTTCCACGGCGGAATCCGGGGATCATTACTCTGTTCGCGTATGACTGAGCGATCTGCTGCATCGTGGCAGCTACTCTCTCGAAAGGTATTTCCAGTTTAGCTTCGATCTGGTTGTCCTGCCTACTCGTTACGATCTCCAATTCAGACTCCTTCAGTTCCCAGCGGCCGAATACGCCTCGCTCGGCATCGCTTTAATAGTCCGGCTATTTTCTCAGATCAGGGGGGAATCGTCCAACACGGTTCGGTTTGGCTGGATGATGACGGGAGGGCTTTGCACCATCAAAAAAAACAGGGGCTGCCGGGCGGCAACCCCTGCCATGGGGGAGGTGGGAAGACAGGCAAGTTATCGTTTACAGCACTACTATAACAAACCGGTTCACCCCTGTCAAGGGGTCAGGAAAGAAAATCCGCTCAACAGCTTCCATCAGTGATACTCGTCACTGGGAGACCTGGACGGGCAGAAGAGAGATCGTCCCAAGGTCGCCTGGTAAGCTGTCCAGCGCTCCCCTGGAGGAGATTGGCCGGTCAACTCCTGAAAGCGCTGCACTTGGGCGTCGAGATTATCGGCATGGTGCAAAGCAATCGCCTCAGGGGTCATCGGCAGGACCGGAGACCCGTTCTCCCGCGTACCGTGATGGCTGATAATGAGGTGGTCCAAATGCAAAGCCAGTTCGGGAGGGAAGCCTGAGATCGCTTCCACTTGGGTCATCACCAGCCGCTCCCCCAGGATAATGTGATCCAGCAAACGCCCAGCGTCACTGATGCGGAAGACCAGCCCTTGCGGTACATAGGTTTCCACCTTTCCCACGTCGTGCAGCAAAGCCCCGGCGATCAGCAAGTCGCGGTCCATCCCGGGATGATCGACCATGGTCGTCTCCAACAGGCGCAATACGGCGAGGGTGTGGTCAAGCAAGCCTCCGTTGTAGGCGTGATGAATGCGGAGAGCGGCGGGGGCTCGAAGGAAAGGGCCAAGGAAGGCGGGATCCCCGAAAAACGCTTCCAACAGGGCAGCCAGGTGCGGCTGCCGAACCGCTTCTACCCAACCCGCGAGGGCCATGCGTTGGGCTTCCGGGTTCTTCCCACGCATAGGCAGCAGCTCGTCTTCCTTGTATTCCCCGGACTTTGCCGGACGCAGGGTTTGGATCTTCACCTGCAGTTCCTCCTGATAACGTTGAGTAGTTCCTCGCACCAACAGTGGCGTCCCCACCGGACAAGCTTGCAATGATTCCACGGTGGCGTCCCAGAGACGAGCGGTGACTTGGCCGCTGGCATCCCCCAAGATCAGGTGCAGGTATTTTCCGGGTTTCCCGGAGAGCAGGCGCAGTTCAACTTCGTGGACTACGAAACAGCTATTCACTGGGATGTCGGGGTTAAGTTCGGCGATCATCTGCTTCGGCAAAATTTCACCTCTCTATCTAGGGCGGCTTTCCCTCGCCGGGAAAGTGCGCGGCGTGGGGCACAGAACACCCTGCCGGGGGCTAATAAGGTGGTGCGAAGGACGGGAGTCGAACCCGTATGGTATGAACCACTGGATCCTAAGTCCAGCGCGTCTGCCAATTCCGCCACCTTCGCGCATCAGCGGAACGATAGGCCAAACCCGGCTACTTGTCCACTTCCAGGATGCCCACTCCACGGACTGCCCGGGCGTGTATCACCCGGCGGCGGATCTCCTCCAGCATGACGTAGGGACGACGGATCCCGTTGACCTTGACATCGGGAACCAGGCGCTCGCTGGAGAGGATCTGCAGATCGCCGACATCGAAGATGCGGTCAAGGAAAGACTGGTCCACCCCCATGTCACGGACGCGCATCAGCTCCACATAGTCGATCTTCCGGGCAATGAAGCCGCGTTGGCGGATGAAGCGTTGGGTGGTAAGACGGTAATAGCTGCCCAAGACGTAGTAGAAAATCATCAGCACGAGGAAAACGCCCACCGCGAAGAGAGCCAGGGCGACCCACCCCCAGATGGTGTACCAGATCGGCTGGTTGACCTTGAAGAAGGCGGCTAGGCTGTCGGCAAGGGGTACCCGCCAGATGAGGACGACCATGCCAAGGACACAGAAGAGAGCGGCCAAGCACCATTGGGCGATGAACTCCAATAGCGAACGGCGTCCATGCCAGACGAACTCTTCCTTCTCTTCGACGATCCCGCTGGGCCGCGAGCTCAGCATCTGCTTGGAGCGCTCAGCAGAGGGCGGGACTAACTCGCTTTGGGGAACCTCCTTTTCCTTGCGATCGAAGAAGTTGGGTTCCTTCCCTAAACCTAACTCCTTGGCGGCCGGCGATGACGGCTGCGGCTGATTAACCGCGACCCCCCCTACAGCGATTGCTGGGGCTGCCGGCTGGGCCACATCTGTCGGCTGCCGGCCCTCGGAAGTCAGCGGTGTTTCCTCTTTCTCTCCCTGTGAGTCGGGAGTGTTTTGCCCGCATTTCCAACAGAATCTGTCCCCCTCATGCAAGGGACTGCCACAATGTGTGCAATTCATCATGCCTCCTTTTTCACCTTCATGATTGATTCGCATGCCTCTTCGCTTGACGCAAGAATGCTCAAGGAGTCGGCCGTATCGGGGTGAGGAAACCAAGATAGAGGAAACCCGTCTTCCCCTCCACCCGGACACTAGCCCACTCTCCCTCCTGCCAGAGGAGTTCCACTTCGGCGCCGCGTGGGAAGCGACCGATCACCTCGTATTGCTCTCCCGGCCCTTCTCGCAGGTTGGCCGCCGCACTGCTGATAAAACGAAGCGCCTTGCTGGGAGTAACCGTCTGGCTGGGTAGGGTTTGGGCGGGTGAAAGCGTCATCGTCGGGTTTGTCGGCGCTACCGGAGATCCATTGCCGCTCGGCAAAGGAGAGGCGAAGGGCGGTGTGCAACCCACCAAGAGAGCGCTTACCAATAGCGCCAATCCCCAATCCAAACATCGAATACGCCTAAACACAGCTCTATTCTACATCCTTATCGCCCTTGTCGGCATTGTCCGTCGTGGTCTCTTGGGATTAAGCGGCTAGAACCTTGGCTAAGGCAAGCAAGGCGGGATCCAATTCCTTTCGCCTAGAAGCGACCTCTTCCAAAGGAGTAGCCTTCACTTCGCTGCCCCGCAAACCCAGCAACACTCCGAATTCACCCCGTTCTAAGGCAGCGGTGGCGCCGGCCGCCAGTCGCGTCGCCAACAAACGGTCGAGAGCCCCAGGCGAGCCCCCCCGTTGAACATGGCCGATGATCGTCACCCGCAGGTCGTAGCCAAGGCGGTCGCGGTGCCTCTGGAAGTACTGGGCCAGCAACCCAGCGTTATAGGCAGCTCCCTCTGCCACCACCACTAGCGCATGGGGCTTGCCGCGCTGGTAGGATCGGCGAATCTCGTCGGCGAGATCCTCCGGGTCGATCTCCACTTCCGGCAGCACGATCGCCTCCGCTCCGCCGATGATCCCAGCCACAAGAGCCAGGTAGCCGAATTCCCGCCCCATTACCTCCACCAGGAAAGCGCGATGGTGCGAGGAGGCCGTTACCTTGAGACGATCGATAGCCTCCAGGGCGATGTTGAGGGCAGTATCCACTCCGATCGTCAAATCCGAGCCATACAGGTCATTGTCAATGGTTGAAGCTACTCCGACCACGGGAAAACCCATCCGAGAGAGTTCCAGAGAACCGGCTTGAGAGCCGTTTCCCCCGATCACCACCAATCCTTCGATGCCGATGGAGGCGAGATTCTCCAGCGCTTTGCGCCGGCTGGCCTCCTCTTTGAACTCGGGACAACGGGCGCTCCCAAGGATGGTCCCCCCCTGTTGAATGATGCCACCGACATCGCGCAAGCCAAGGGGTACGCATTCACTTTCAATCAATCCCTTGTAACCATGGCGAATGCCAAAGACTTCCCACCCTCGGTCGATACCGGTTCGCACCACAGCACGGATGGCCGCGTTCATCCCGGGAGCATCCCCCCCGCTGGTCAGAACTGCGATTCGTTTCATCGCACTCTCCTCATCTGGAGGCCTCGTCGACTGCCCGCTATATCTCGTCAGGGGCAAGGCGACGCAACCAGCGCCGGTGGTTTATTCATGATAATCAAACGGCTGATTCGGCGCCAGTTGACAGCCTGCGGCAGCATGTCTTCTTCAGAGCTTGTTCGCTCTCTCGGCTTTTTGTCGATCCAAGAGTTGCTGGCCTATCCTGTCGACTAGTTTCTGCAGGTGGGCTTGCCAAGTTTCCCGGGTGTAGCCGCGCGGCAACTTCGTTCGTACAGTGATCTCGTTCGGCATCGGCGCCCGGCCGAAGAGTTCGTCCAGCGTGATGTTGAAATACTTGGCCAGAGCTACGGCCAAGTCCGGCTTGAGGGCGGCTCTCCCGTTGATGATGTGAAAGAACTTGGATGGACTGACCTCCAAATCCCGGGCCAACTCTCGTGAGGCCAAAGCTCGTCGTTTCATGAGGAATTGGATACGATTACCCATCTCAATATCGATCTCTCTCATCATCTCGTTATCACCTCCCGCTTATTGTACGTCAAAGGCATCAAGTTGTCAGCTCCCGGCAGGGCGTCATAGCAAGGTTTTTTAAGCAGGCAACCGCTCAAACTGCCGTGTGGTTGGAACCGCCGACAAATCGATGAATCATCTCGAAAGGCGGCGCAGAACAGCCTGCGGCAGCATGTCTCCCAATGCCTCCTATGTCCCATCTTCCGTCGCGGTTCCTGAGGAAGTGGCAGGATTCAGCAGCCCTCTATCTCCGACCTCGGGCCTTTGGCTCTGTCTTCTGGGCTCCTTACCGACGGGCATCGCCTGATCAATCTGGCGGAGGCGTTCCTCTCCTATGCCCAAGAAGGCCGGGACCGATCCGAAGAAGAACGGGCCGGTTTGTGGCTGACCCGTCTGGAACCCCTCGACCCGTTCTTTTTCAGCGAAGTCCTCTACCGCAAGCAAGAGGGGGTTGAGCGTGACCGCTTCCGCCAGTCCCTGATCGAGCAGTTCTGGATTGAAGTCGTGAGAAGCCCCCCAGTTGATCCAAGATGGCCGGTCCGCCTTCAAGCAGCAGTTCCCGCGTTTCGACCCTCAAGCCGACTACTATCTAACTGTGTCCTTTTCTTTCAACGGCAAGGTTGTGGATGTCCAAGGCCGCAATGTCCTGGCCGCTTACGCCTCCGCCTTGGTTGTCCCCGGCTATCGTCTCAGCCAGTGCCTGGGCTTTTCGGCGAACCAAATGAATGAGATCGCAGACCATTTCAGCGAACTCTGTGGACGGCTGGCAGAGGAGATGAGCTCCACCGACCCGTCCATGAAACGGGCCTTCTTGGGCGTGGAGGAGAATGATCTGGGCATCCCGCCGGCCTGCGGCTACTACCTGGGCTTCATTCTGGTGCAACGATTAGCGGAGCAATACTGCGTGGAGGAACTGGCCGATTGGAAGATCGACTGCGTCTATCAGGAAATGCAGAACGCCTTGCCACTCCTGAAGCTGTGACCAACCATGCCCATCAACTCGGCTTTTTCGGCAGTAAGTTCTTTTTTGGCACTTGAGCGCTGCCGGGAGGTTCGACTGAGATATAACTATAAGTTATGGGTTTCCCCATGACCAAGGCAGTCGCGCTTTGACTTGGTGGATCGCACAGGACTCGAACCTGTAACCCTCTGATTAAGAGTCAGATGGTTCTATTTGGTGTTCTTGACATTGTTATGTAGTTTTTGTTACTATTTGAACATGTTGATAACTACAGAATCCGAAAGGACTAACCAAACTGCTCGCAAGAGCAACACTACCAAATTCCTATTTAAAGAAACGATGAAACGCTTCTTGGACAGCCGCGAGCGATTAGACAGAAGTATGCGCACAATCAAAGATTATGAGGATGCTTTTCGTCGATTTGGGTCATTTCTAGGAGGTAGAGAGCCAAAGTCGCGAGAGGATATCGAAGACTTTATTGACCACCTGCGAAAATGCCCAGGATATAGAGGCAATGCGAGAATGAGTGCAGAATCAATCAATACTTATCTGCGCGCACTTCGGGCACTTTACAAATTTGTTGCGTCAAGGAAATACGGCAAGAATTTCTTTGATGGGATTTCGTTTCTGAAAACTCAAGAAAGAAATTTCCCTATCCTTGAGGACGAGCAAAACCAAAAAGTAATAGACGCAGCTCGGAAAACCCGGCAATGGCAACGTGACACTGCCATTGTATGGATTCTTATTTCAACCGGCATCCGCGCTGGTGAGTTGATCTCTATGCAGATTGGGAATATTAATCTTGTAGATAACACCTTCGTGGTGAATGGAAAAACGGGACTGCGACCAGTTTGCCTGGATAAACCAACAAAAAAATCTATTGAGTTGTATCTTCGCCATCGGCCTTCTCCCTCATCACCATGGTTATTTCAAAATAGCGACGGGAGCCGGCTTTATTATGGAGGGTTACGCGGTATAATCCGTCGGTTGGAAAAGGCAACAGGCATCCGCCTGTATTTGCATCTCTTTCGTCATTCCTTCGCGACAGCAGCAGCGAGGGCGGGAGCGACGGTACTAGAAATCCAAGAATTGTTAGGTGATAAAACCCAAGCGGCTGCGGTGAAATATGTGCATCTGAATTTAAAAGACTTGAAAAAGACACATGCGAAATTCACGCCAACCAAGTTCTTGCACTAACAAGCCATCCTAAATCCGGCTTCGTCAGTTCATTGACAAGCAAACAGCTGGAAGCATTCAACAGAAACGCTTCCAGCTGTTTGGAGTTCTGAGTCTTGTGTCCAAGGAATCTTGGTTTAGGGGTTTACTGCCAAATATGAGAGATCTTGCAGGTGGGGCAATGCGTAGAGAATTGCAACGACTCTCTATTTTTTGGCTGAACTATTTGCGCTACCGAAAGGGCTGCCTAGTTTAACTTGTCTCCACTTTTTATTGTTTGCTATCTTTAATGGAATTATCCGATAATTAATGTTTAGATAACGACAAAATGGTAAATAACACAGCGGAGACAACGGAAAGGGAAGGACGCAAACCCTACTCTCTTTTGGGGCTCGCGATTCGCAATTGGGAATTAACTACGGGCGGAAGTGTTCCGCAGCTTGCTGAATACCTGCAAGTTCAGCGGTCAACGATATATGATTGGATGCATGGGAAAAGCCAGCCGAGAATAGATTTCATTCTTAAGATCTGTGAGTTTTACGGTTTGGTTAAGGTGGATGATTCTGAACTGCGCAAGATCAGATCGATCTACCAATTTTATAGCCACCAAACTCCTGGGGAGTCAGATGAGGAATTAAGAATAAACCAGCTTGGCGGACCCAGCAGCCCGGTACAAGCGGAATCTGACTTGCAGTTGGAGCGCAGCGTGGTAAAGATTCTTATTCGCGCACTAGAAACATATCAGGCAACTTCCAAACAAGATTAGCTTTCTGCAATAAACTTACTTTACCATTTACCTTCTTACCATTAATATCATTTATGCTATTACGCATTGCCATCTTTGATCATACTATTTTATTCTAATATATTTAATTCCAATTATTAATGTTGTTTCTTATTGAGACTTTCGATGTAAAGTTTTAAATGGATTAAATCGCTAATAAAAGAATGAGTAGGATTGGTAGAAGGTGAGTGGGAAGAGGAGGGCAGAGGTTATACTCAGTCCTCCTTTTGGGTCTTTGGCACAATTAACTGCTGCTGTATTCAGTATCGGATCTTATTACAAGAGATGAGATTGGAGCATCTTAACTGCTCCATCTAATCGTTTCAATTTATTAGTTTTCCTTTTTTCTCCATCACCCACGGATTGATGCCCATCGGATCGGAGCTACGGGTTGAGATTGATAGGTACCTGCACAGGGCTGATACGGTTGGTGGTGTCTCCCAGCCCCAGTCGGCCGTTGCCGTTGCAGCCCCAAGCCCAGACCGTGCCATCCCCCTTCACGGAAAAAGTCTGCCACCCACCAGCGGTCAAGCCTGTCATATTGCCATTTAGGGAAGTTATTTTTGTTGGGGTGGATCGGTCGGTGGTGTCCCCCAACCCCAGCTGACCAAGATTGTTCCATCCCCAAGTCCAGACTGTTCCATCCTCCTTCATCGCAAGGGTATGCCACCCACCAGCGGTCAAGGCTGTCACGTTGCTTCCCAGGGAAGTGACCTGTACCGGGATGGAGCGATTAGTTTTGTCCCCTAAACCCAGCTGACCATTGCTATTCCATCCCCAAGCCCAGACCGTGCCGTCGCTTTTCAGAGCCAAAGTATGGTCCCCGCCAGCGGCGAGAGCTGTCACGTTGCTTCCCAGGGCGGTGACCTGAACAGGACTGAGACGGTCGGTGGTGTCTCCCAGTCCTAGCTGGCCAGAGCCATTGTTTCCCCAAGCCCAGACTGTACCATCCTCCTTCATCACAAGGGTATGCCACCCACCGGCGGTCAAGGCTGTCACGTTGCTTCCTAGGGAAGTGACCTGTACCGGGATGGAGCGATGAGTGGTGTCCCCCAAACCCAGTTGACCATTGCTGTTCTCTCCCCAAGCCCAGACTGTGCCGTCACTTTTTAGGGCTAGGGTATACCCCCATCCCGCGACAAGAGCTACTACATTGCTACCTAGGGAAGTGACCTGTACCGGGCTATTGCTGGAAGTGGAGTCCCCCACTCCCAGCTGGCCAGAAAAATTGCTTCCCCAAGCCCAGACCGTGGTATCTTTCATCAAGGCAACAGTATGGTACCCACCAGCAGCCAGGGATGATACATTATCAGCCAGGCTAGTGATTTGCACTGGATAGTAGCGGGTGGCTCCGTCTCCCAGCCCAAGTTGGCCATCACTGTTTGATCCCCATGCCCACACTGTGCCGTCCCCCTTCAGGGCAAGGGTATGGAATGCTCCAGCTGCGATCGAAGCCTTTGAAGGAATAAGGTTACCAAACAAAAAGGACATCCCCGCGGTATTGGCCTTGATCCAGAATCCTTGACCCACGCCCATCGCTGAGGATTCGTAGTCTATTACATCATAGGAGGTTCCGTTCCAAGAGTAGGCAGGAATGATCCAGCCGGCCAGCTTAGCCTCCATTATTGAGTACTCAGTTCCTTCTTTTGCCACTTTCACCGTGGACCAGGGGGTAATGGAGCCGAAGGGACTGCCAACCTGATTCCATCCAGTAGAAAGCGGGAGGGTTCGGGAAACGAGGGGAGTGCCTTGGACAGTTATCGTCGTAGCCGCTGCCATTTTCACCCAGTAGCCTAGTCCAGGTTCCAACGCTTGTGGCGTAAAATATGTTCCTCCAATCGGTTCCCAACGGTAGATTGCTTGGAAACTAGAGCCGAACAATTGGGCGGGAGCAAGTGGTGTCTGCAATCCAACTGTAACCATGTTCCAGCCACTGAATAAGGTTTGATTATATTGGGTATTGTTCGAAGTGGTGGCAAAAGCCTCATTGGAATAGACTGAGTTGCCGGCGGCCCTGAAGGCACAGACGCGGTAATAATAGGGGGTGTTAGAAGCAAGTCCAGTGTCGGAGTAGCTGGTGACGTTGACACCGACAGTGGCGATCTGCGACCAGCTTCCCCCGCTGCCGGTCTTGCGCTCGAGATTGAAGCTCTCCTCGTTGCCGGAGTTATCCATCCAAAAGAGGTTGATCTGGCCTGAGGAAACGGCCGTTGCGGTGAGGCCAGAGGGAGGGTTCAGTGGACTCTGCCAGGTAGGCACCTGCACCGGGCTGAGGCGGTCTGTGGTGTCTGCCAACCCCAGCTGACCATGGTTGTTCATTCCCCAAGCCCAGACCGTACCGTCATCCTTCGAGGCCAGGGAATGGTACTCGCCAGTGGTTAAGGACGTTACGTTGTTACCTAGAGCGAGCACCTGAACTGGGCTGGATCGGTTAGTGTTATCCCCCAGCCCCAGCTGACCATTGCCGTTGTATCCCCAAGCCCAGACTGTACCATCATCCTTTAGAGTTATGGTATGCATCCAGCCGACAGCTACAGCTACTTCGTTGCTTCCCAGGGCGGTGACCTGAACAGGACTGAGACGGTCGGTTGTGTCCCCCAGCCCCAGCTGACCATTGTTGTTCCATCCCCAAGCCCAGACTGTACCATCATCCTTTAGAGATAGGGTATGCATCCCACCGGCAGCCATTGCCGCCACGTTGCTACCCAGGGAAGTGACCTGTACCGGGGTTAAGCGGCTGATGGTGTCCCCCAGCCCCAGCTGACCGTGGTCATTTTTTCCCCAAGCCCAAACCGTGCTGTCCTCCTTTTGAGCTAAGGAATGGTACTCACCAGTAGTCAAGGCTTTTACGTTGTTGCCTAGGGCGAGTACTTGAACTGGGCTGGAGCGGTCAGCAGTGTCCCCCAACCCTAGTTGACCATTGCCGTTGTATCCACAAGCCCAGACTGTACCGTCCCCCTTCAGGGCTAAAGTGTGGCCTCCATTGGCTGTCAGAGCCACCACGTTGTCTCCTAGGGCAGTGACTTGCACCGGGGTATAGCGATTAGTATTGTCTCCTAACCCTAACTGGCCGTTGCCGTTATATCCCCAGGCCCAGACCGTGCCGTCCCCCTTCAGGGCAAGGGAATGGTATGAACCTGCTTCTAAGATTGTTATATCGTTGCCCAGGGCAGTGACCTGCACTGGGGTGGATCGGTCGGTGGTGTCCCCCAAACCCAGTTGACCATTGCCGTTGTCTCCCCAAACCCAGACCGTGCCGTCCCCCTTCAGGCCGAGGGTCTGACCAGCGCCGGCAGCCAGGGAGTTATTTTGAACTGTGGATTGAATGGAGGAATATTCCGGAACAAACCCGGAGTTGTTTTCATGTCCGGACGCAAAACCAGGGACGAAAGCAGAGGAGATCATGAAGATAATCAGAACGAGACAGGTTACTTTTCCTACAATTATTCTACGCATCTTTTCCTCTCCCTTGGAAAACATATTTCATGAAGTTATTGTCGGATACCCGACAGATAGAATCAATCTTTTCAGAAGAAAGAGAAATAGAAATAACCTCTCCAGAATAAATCAGATGCCGATTACGTGACCCCCTTTTGCTAATGTTTCTAAAAAACTGTTGCCTTCTCTTTCAAGATGATCAAGTTTTTTTCGTTTTCGATAGTTTGCTGCCTAGTGTCTCTTGATGGCCACGTTTGATGTACCGCTGGGGCATAGGAAGCATCCGCTGCCACAGATGTCTTTGTTCTGGCCAGGGCTGCACGGACAGAGGTCGTACCCCTTTGGCGGATTTTCTTTGTAGACGATGCATCTTCTGGCGCTTTCAGGGATCAGATGATCGTACTTTCCGCCCAACGAGTAGAGGAGGTTGAAGTTTCTCGGCAAATGGCTGAGATCAAAGTGGGCCGAGCGGGTGTAGGTGTAAAAAGCTACGTCTGGATGCGCAGCCATTACATTCAACCAAGCGGTGACGTACTGGATATCATAGAAATCTCCGGCTTCATGGGGGCGAACGATGGTTACTCCGTGTTTTTTCGCGATAGAGATGACATTGTCCAGGATTTCTGGGAACTCCGGCATTTTCGTCATGGCTAAATTGCGATGTCGAGAGATCTTGGTCCTTAGAAAGCGGATCTCCGGCCTTCCTGCGTAACAATAGTCAACGCATTCCAGCGCTCCAGGACAGGTCTCAATGGTGGGTAAGCTAAAGGTCATAATTCGGTGCAGCTTGAGATTCCCAATGGCAAAACTTCCGAGCAAGGTGTCTTCACGGCAAACGAAGATGCGGTCGGCCGCCCATTCCAATTTGAACATCGGAATAAAAAAGGAACTCCTCAAGAGGAGTTCCTCTTCTTATCCTCGCGTTCTCTCTACAGGCTAAGCTTGGCCGATAATCTGAGCAGATAGTTTCTTACGGAAGGCATTGGCGGTGCTGAGAAAAAGAAGGGTCGCGACATCGTGCGGTGAAATCTGTCCATCAAGCAGGGTCTTGCCGATAGTTTCGATAACGCAGCGACTGTCACGTTGATGTTTCAATTCATCTGCCCAGTGAAGTGCGTCTGCTAGCACAGAGAGGATTGAGCCACCCTTCCAGTCAAAGATATCCCTCACCAATTCATCGTACTCATTGCACCCAGAGCTTCTGGCAGTTTTTATCCAGGCGTCTGGCAACAACGGTTGAATTTCGGCACCTTTGATCAGTTCTGACATTGAGTCCTTTCCAATATTGTCTTTTTGTTGAAAGATATGTCTTTTGAATGGGATAGTCTGAAAGCTGATTCAGCATTGGACGGAATAACTTCTTTCACCGATTCATGCATAGCTTCGCTGTGACGAGGGCGACCTCTACTTGGTTCGCATCGAAGAAGCGCTTGCAGCGGCGATAAATCTTAGGATTGGTCAGGATGACGCAGGCTGCCAAAGAATCTTCAGTCTTTACCAAGGCGATGGCTTTTATCTTTCTAGGTCCTGAGCGAGAGCGCAGGTAGGAGCAATCAAGGTCGTGCATTCTCGCGGCAGCCATTGAACTGGGATCGGAGAGATAGAGGAGATTGTATTTACTGCTGGTGCGCAGTTGTCCTCTGCGAATGTAGCTTGGACCACACGTGTAATAATTCTGATCTGGTCTAGCAAGAACGATTCTCTTCAGCAGAACCAGAGCGATGTCGGTTTTTCTCACTTGTTTGCCTTTTTGTCTAGAATTCTGAAAGTTGGCGAAGTTGTTCTGTTGGGGCGCTGTGGATAAATGCTTGCTTGGAGGTTGAACTGCCTGCATATTCGATAATCGGTCCATGGAAGTCATTCTCGACGCTGTGCCGAACGACCGAAAAAGTATCAAACCACAGCCAGACATCTGTTACAGGAATTGTTTGGATGAGCAGTATTTCTAATTTGGCGACTTCAAGTGTTATTTGTCTATTTTTTATGAAGAATGTTTCATTGTCGCTGTAGTAGTCGGCAAGGGCGTTGAGATAATTGTTGAGCTCAAATTGGTTGGAGATGGCAAGAGGCCTCGGCGGCTTCACCGGCGGTTGAAGGGACGTGAGTTTCTCCTTAAGAGCCCTGTGCTTGGTAGCGCACCGGAAAATCAGATCAAAGATTGCATCTTTTGTTTCCAGGCAAACTTCGACAACCATTTTTTCCTCCTATTTTTACCGACAAATCCATTTAGGCTTCCGCAATAAGGAATTGAAAGGAAGCGAGCCGCAGCCTTATGCGGGCAGGCTTGACGATGTTCTTTTGTTTAAATCAGACAATGCTCGGGGAATTGACTGCTGCAATGCGGAGGTGACGCCTTCAGATGGTGATCTCTACGCTCGCTCCCCAAGGCACTGCGCAATTCTTGGTGGTCAGCACCCAAAGCACTGGATAGCTGGGCGGTTTGTCTGGATAATCGCCGTAGCCGTCCGAAATGAACACCAGCGCGCTGGGTTCCAATCCTCGTTTTTCAACCTCGAGAAAGACAGAACGGAAGTCAGTTCCGCCGCCGCCTTTGGGGATCGGCAGGACAGTGTCTCTTTCTATCTCTGTCCACGATTGAATGTCTGCATCACAAAACACGAGATGGCCCCGGAATTGGCTATAACTGCTCATTATGGCGTTGACTTCAGACATGAATTGATCAAGTTCCTCTTGAGCGATGGAGCCTGAGGTGTCCACGGCTATGACGATATTTTCTACGCTCTCATCATTGAAGTCCGGCAATACGAGGTAATCATAGAGGTCGTTCAGGTAGCGCCTGTCTGGCGGGCTCCAAGTAAAGTCGCACTTGCTTGGACGAATGAAGCTGGCCAGCGCTTTGCGCCAGTCAAGCTTGGGGTAAAGCAGGTTGCTGATTAATCTCTCGATGGCTCCTGGGCATTTGCCGCGCTTCTTGGCTGACTCTGCAGCTTGAACCACGCGATCTCGCCACTCATTGCTTAATTTATCGGTCTCTCTTTTCCCTGCATCTTTCCAGGGGCTGTGCTCTCCCCAGGTTTGTTCGCGGGCGTCTTGGCTCTTATTGGTCTGACCATCTTGGTTTTGGTGATCGTTATCGCTCGGATCGCCATCGCTTTGGTTGCTGCTTTCCTCGCTATTCCCTTGAGCGGACAATTGGTTGGATTGGAGGTTCTGAATGATTTTGGTATAGATCTCTTCCGCAGTCATCCCGTCGTAGTCTTTCTCATAGAGATGTCCCTGCGGTAGCTTGAAGCCGGACTCAAGGAGAATGGCGTTATTAGCAAAGTCGGCCGCCATATTCCAGATTGTTGGGTGGCGCGCCTGTCCCCGCCAGAGGTGCAAAAGCGCATTGTGGAGAATCTCATGGGCGACAGCGCCGATTAATTCATTCAATCCCTGGCCGTTTCGATAGATAGAGGCGACGAAAGTTGGATCATAGAAGAGGTTCTTGCCATCGGTGCCCATAGTTGGCACACTGCCTTCTCGGAGGTTCAGATACAAGGCAAGCGTGCCATAGAAAGGATTGTTCATGACCAGGTGGATCCTGGCTCGCGTGATTGCTGTTTCTATATCTTTGTTCATCTATATCCTTTTTTCATTTCAATAAGGCGAGGGGTTGACCCAAACTGCCTTTGTTAATCAGGGGGGAATCCGGGAGAGGCGAGAAGTAGATTGAAGAGGGAATACCTTGGAACGATCGGGACCGAGGGAACGGGATTGATGCGACAGGCTCAGAAGCTTCCCTCCTAAACGCCTAGATCTATTTTTACACTCTCTAAGAGACGCAGAGTTACCTTAATGGCGCTCCAGCTGGCGCATGACCCCTTATCGAGCATGGGGACGATGGGGTCAGTCTGCACTTTCCATCTATCTTTATCTTGAGAATCAATTCGGAAGAGATTGATGATGATAGATGTGTCTGGATTCTTAGGAATGTAGATGCCTGGATAGTCTGGAGATCGATAATGCAAAACATGGAAACGGCGGATAGCCAGTATCATCCAGTTTTCATCTAGATGATAATAGCTGTCGAATAATCCCAGATACGATGAATGGTATTCCTGATATTTTCCGCATTCATAGAATGTTGCGGCGTTCTGTGTTCCCGGCTGATAACAGGCGCTTTCTTTGGCACAACTGAGGCACGGTTTTTGGGGTGATTCCGGCAAAGGCTCTTCCTTTCCAGGAATCACCAGCTCCAACAGCCTGCCAAAGCGCCTGATCCTAGTCATTACATCTTGTTCCTGCCTATTCCGGACATAGCTAATGCTACCTTAATTGCGTTCCAGGTAGCGCCTGACCCCTTATAGAGCATGGGAACGATGGGATCGGTTAGTTTTCTCCATCTGTTGTAGCGCCTGAATAAGGTAAGAATTGTCTCTACCTCTTCATTGTAGGGGATGTAAATGGATCGCATTTGTTTTAGGTGATGCCGAATGTGAAATCGTTGCACAGCTGATCGCATGTATTCATAGTGAACATATTTCCACTGTTTATCTATTTCATCAATTTTGCCACTGTATTCCTTGTAGTCGCTGCACCCACCCAAATCGGAATAACGTCTGGGGCATGTGTAGCCGCTTGGCGTTCTCTGATCGCACGGTTCGCATGGATGCGCCAATCCTCCTGGCGCTGGCTCTTTGCCGCCCGGTATCACCAGTTCTAGCAATCTTCCAAGGCGCTCAATTCTCGTCATCTAATCAACCTTAAGAACCTTCTCTCATTTTGGCGATGGCTACGGCTGCGTCGAGTTGATTGCGGAAAAGATATGGCTCCACCAGGGAAGAGGTTTCAGTGTCGGTCTCGATGATGAGATCGATGATGACCTTTTCCCCTGGTGGATGGTTTTTTATTGAGCATTGGGTGATGACCAGCGTTTTCATAAGGAGGATGTCTTCTCTGCGGCCTAGATCCCTACAGAATGACATCGGAATTGGCTTCTGCCCATTTCGAGAAAGCCGGAATAGACACGAGCAGGGTCTCAAGCTTGGCGCTGAAGCAATCTTTTACGGCCAGCACTTGAAATTCGCGGGGGATCCTGGAGATATATCCAAGGAAATTGGCAAAGCGTTTCTTGTCTTGCTTCCGCACCAGGGAGCTTACAAGAGCGCCGCAGACAGCATACAGCAAATCGATGCCAGTTACGGTTTCGCCCTCTCCCCTATCAAGGATTCGCTCGATATCTGGAAGCTTGCCATAGACGCGAGAATAAGCCAGGAATTCGGTGGCAGGGCCGCTGCCGATGTTGCCTACGATAAACGGATAGGCTGCCTCGATGTCGCCGTGGTAATCCTTGATGTCATTGGAGACGAACTCCCAGGTGCGCGGGGACGGGAATCCCTTGATCTGGTCAATTCCGTCCGGCATCTTGAAGAGCAGCTCCTGCCTATAGTTCAGGAAGGAGACCACCATGGGGTCTACGTCGTGAGTGAGCGCCCATGATTTCCAATCAGTCAGATCGCAATCAACCTCCAGGTGGGTCATCCGGTTGGCCAAAGCCGAGGGCATCCTACTGACGATGGATTTGTCTGTGGCGTTGTTCCCGGCGGCGATGATGCGCCAGCCATCCGGCAGTACGTATTCGCCACAGCGCCGATCCAGAACGAGCTGGTAAGATGATGCCTGCAGCGAGCTTGGAGCGGCGTTTATCTCGTCGATGAAGAGGATTCCTTTCGCGCCGTGCCGGTCTGTATTCGGTAAAAATGAGGCGGGAAACCACTCAGCAACTCCCAGCTCGCGGTTTGGGACCGGGATGCCGCGCAAATCAACCGGGTTCAACAGCAGAAGACGGAGGTCAATCAGGTTCCATCCTAGTTCTTCAGCCACTTCCTTAACAGCCTGAGACTTTCCCACGCCCGGCGGTCCCCAAATCATGAGGGAGGTTGGATGGCTGGAGAGCATCTTGTGCTTCAGAAGACGCTTGGTCTCATTGATTAGCATTTCGCTTTCCAGGCCACGAAGGGAATTTTTGGCGACTTTTCATGGATCATACTTTGGCTCACGACAAGGGCTGGTTTCTTGCTAAGCCTTTTAACCAAGGCAAGGGCCCCACACTTGTAGACGCAGAGGCAAATCAGCTTGTACTTGGAATCGTAGACAGCCCAGAAGCGCGTGTTGTACCACTTGGCAATTTTCATTTGGCTCTCTCCCTAGTGATGCCTGGATACATCGCCGGACCGCTTGTCGATGGCGATGCAACCGGCGTAACGCCACTGGCTCGTGTTTTGCAGATGCCAGTTGAAGGAATCGGTTCGGGGTAGAGAGCGGTCAACAACCTCAAAGAAACAAGTCCACTGAGAGCCGCTTGATTCAGGCATACCCAGGTAGATCTGGCCTTCCTTCAAGCTTGCGCTGTACTCTTCCAAGCATTCCAATTCAAGCGAGTACGCCGCAGACAATTTCTTGCCGCACAACTCGCGCAAGGATTCGGGCAAGGCTGATTTGATCTGTTCCAAACTGGCAATGTTTCTCTTAACCATCATTTATCCTCCTCAGTAGGTTTCAAACGGAATGTGCGCAGCAGCTCATTTTTGGGCTGAGCGCCGGCATGAAAGAGAAAGACAGCGGCCCCGTCAGGGCAACGCCAATTATGTTGAGCTGGATCATCTCCAGCAGCCAAGAGAGCGATATGGGCAAAAGGGGGAAGAAGACACGAAGCAGCGAAATCAGTTTTCCATCTAAATATCTACCCCTCTATCCATCCATTTACATGATTTCTCATCTATTTCAGTAATAATTAGGGCGATAATTGCAGCTAATTGTGGATAGGCAACAGTCCTACAGCCCTGACAAATAGTATCTAATACTAATTAAATAGTAGTTATAAATAAGTACACACATTGCTAGAATGCAGACTGGGGCATGGTTAGAAGGAATAGCATGAGAAATAACAAGGATTAATGCGGAGATTCAGCTTACAATGTCGGCAAATGCTGATGAATACAAGGTAAATATGGATATAGTTAGGTAGTAATTGTGAAGATATGGCTGATATGACTGCTATTTTTAAATACTAACGATTCTTATCTTCATCAGGGTCGTAATAATCATAGGAAGTTTCCATATTTATATTATCATCATTCATATCATCAATATCATCTTGTCTTTGGTCAACAATATTATTTATATCATTGCCATTATCGTAGCTTTCATATGATATGTCGTTTTTTTCATAGGGTGTACCATCTGTTACAAAAGGATTGCTATGACCCGTTATAAAACTAAAAATAGCTCCAACCACCACACAAATTACGACTAGTATTAGCCCTCCCCAGAATAGGTAAGCAAAAAAACCCCATTCCGCAAGATCAAAAATCAGATTGTAGAAAAAGCCGACGAAAATAGTACAAGCAATAATTCCTATAATCTTAAAAAGAACTTCAACTACTTTGGATGTTTTTCTTACCTCAGCAGCTGGTTCATCGCGCTGGGAGTCTGCTTTCCTACGCTGGTCGGCTGCCATCTTCCGGCGCAAAACCGAGGGAGACACGTAATACTTTGGCCGTCTAGTTTCTGGATCGTTCTGCCCGCTTTGGATCTGTTGCTTGAAACCCTTGACCATTTCGTCTACAGACTCGTTATGACTGCGCTTTATTGCGGCCATTTCTCGCTCTAGGTTTCTTGCTCGCTCTAAGGATTTTGCTAACTCAAGGGTTTTTGCTTGCGCTAGGGCACTTTCTAACTCTACAGTCCTTCTTTGCAACTCTAAGGCCTTTGTGCGCTCTAAGGCCTTTGTGCGCTCTAAAGCTTTTGCTTCTTCAATGGTCTTCGTTTTTTCTGTAGTAACTGATTGTTCTAAGGCCTTTGCTTCTTCTATTTCCCTTGCGTCCTCTTGGATCTTTGCTCGCTCTAGGTTTCTTGCCTGCTTTAAGGACTTTGCTTCTTCTACGTTCCTTTCTTCCTCAAAGGCTCGTGCTTCTTCAAATGCCCTTGCAACCTCTAGCCTCCTTGCTTCCTCAAGAGCACTTGCTATCTCTAAGGCCATTGTTTGCTCTAAGTTTGTTGCTTGCTCTATGGTTTTTGATAGTTCTAGGAAGTCAAGGGTCGGGGTAGTCTCTGACAATCCAGCTCGCAGATATTGAAGCAAAGCTCGCCACTCCTCCTGAGTCGCCGCCACTGGTAAATTCTGATACCGATTACTTCCCATTTTCAAGTGAGCAATGCTACTTTAATAAATATTTCCCTACATAGTGAAGCTCTACAGTCACTGGCAAAGGCGAAATGGAACCATTCGCCATGGGAGGTTCTGTCATAATCTGCGCCGGCTCTCCTTCTTTCAATTGTTCGCCCCGCCCTACTCGGCGATTGCGCTGAGATGACGGTGGGAACTAATATCATCAATGCCATGTCAGGCAAAGCATGATGCTGAACCATTTCATCAACGCGTTCATTTTGAACCCTCCCTTTAGATCAAATCAGTCGTTCCGAATCCGATCATGGCTTCCAGGGAGTCTTTGCGTCGTGGCGAACAGAGCGATGTGATGAAACCAAGCCTAATAAAGAAAGAAAACCATGGATCCCATAATGGAATGATACAACGAATAAGCGGAGTTGGGAGGGAAGTGAATTCATATTTCTCGTCATTCCCACGTTCCTAGCTTTATTGAGCGCTTCGGAAGCACCTGGCTCTCCCTATTGAATTCAGAAAAGCTAGTTTTCATTTTCCTTGGCTCCTTCAACACTACCATCATCATTTCCAGATCCAGACCGGATATCTCTAATCTCCTTGTCTTTTTTTCTCTTCTTTTTTGCGGCGATTTGGCTGGAGGGGGGATTTTCAAAGACCTCTGCTAAGGAAGAAGCACTGATTGTAAGGCCTCCGATACAGATAACTCATTGACTGGACTGCAGGAGCTTAACTAATCTCTAAAAATATTGCTGCTGTACTACCCCACTTTTTATATCTGAACCAGTTTTATTCAATTGCGTATTATGCACAGTCATCTTTGATCTGGTTTATTCATCTTTTTTCGGACCAAGACTCAGCGCCTGGTCAAATACCACGCTATCAACTTAGCCAGTCCCAGCATAAAGATGAACAGAAAGACAAAGAGGATCCCGAAAAAGTCCATCTCTTACCCAGCTCCTTCCGAAGTCGCCTCGCGTTGGTTCCAATAGTCATCGGCGTTGCAGTCGAGAGCGTTGATTTCGTCTTGCCATTTCTCCACCAGGCTTTGCCCGAACTCCGTTAATTCCCCTTCATATCCATATCGTACCACTTGGGCGATGGTAAGCATCCCATTTTGCCAAGTGTGTTCCTTCAGGAAAACCAGGGTTTCGGGGTTGTCGCCCCACTCGGTTTTGTAGTAGTCAAAGCGGAATCGGGTGTAGTCGTCACCAACATAGCCGTTTCGAGATGGCTTCTCGCTGAGCGTGGCTTCGCCATTATGATCCACGACGATGCCAAGTGATCCACCAAGGCGAGCCATCTCTTCCCAGAAAATAATGGTTCCCTCCTCTAGAAATCTGTCCGAAGTGATGACCGCTCCCTCAAAAGCTGGGATTGCTTTGTCTCCGTACTCTACCCTCGTGGAACCCACAACTCGCGCTGAGACGATGAACTGGTCGCGGTCCGGGGTAATTGCTTGAGGAGCGGATGCAGATAGAACCGTCTCGGTAGCGGCGCTGACCTGCTGCGTAAACGTAGCCGCGCCAACTAAATAGCCGATGATGAACATGAAGATGGCAGTTAGAGTGATGAAGAGCGTGATGAGGAGATCTTGCTTGGTGATGAAGGCATTCTTGGTTGCGCCTTTAGTGGCATCTAGGCGTTTCTTTCGGTCGGGTGGCGCTAGCAGCAGAAGGCGACGATGAGAATGGTCAGAACCAGGAAGAGAGGGCATCAGGCTAGTCCAAGAGTTGCCAGGATGGCGATCACAGTACCCTTTTCAAGGTCGGGAATAGCGTAGGAAACGCCCAGCTCTTTGAACGGTTTCTCGAGTGTGATGGCTTCTTTGAGCAAGGCCTTGATTGCTGCTGAAGCCCGGAAAAGCAAATGAAGCTTTTCAATCTCAGGCATTGCCTTCCTCCTGTTTCCAATCGATTCTGGCTGCAACTTTCATCAGCGATTTGGCCAGCGGGCTTGCTGCTGGAAGTGACGAGATATAGCTGAGGAGCTCCTTCGACGAGGTGATGACTTCCTTGTAGTGGGCATCATCGCAAAGTGCCTTGGTGATCATCATCTCGTTGTTTGTCGTGAAGGCTCTCTGATCTGAGCGAATCAGAATGGCTGTCATGGCATCTCCCTTTCTCAGAATAGGAAGGGGGCCCACGTGACCATGGACCCCCGATGAATTGTTGGCTAATAACCGGCCTCGTCAGCGTGGTAATAGAGCATCAACTCCCATTTCTCCGTTTTGCTTAATTCGGGTTCAGGCGTGAGAGTGTTGGCAAGCTGGAGAATGAGGGCGATCAGAAAAACGAGGAAGAATATCCAGATTCTTATGGGGTTGCCTTCTGGGTCGCGTAGACGATAGCCTGAAGGGCTTCGATTACCTTGGAAGCTTGGACCGTGGTTAGAGATCCTATGGTTGTTCCATTGAACATGGCGCTGATGAATGAATTAGCGTTACGGTTGGCTTTTACGGCCAGGCCGTTGATGTAGCTGACTTGCTTGGCGGTGATGGGCTTCGTGGCCGTCGCTGTCGTGTAGGTGGCGGATGTGACAACCGGGATAGCGGCTGTGATAGGAGCTTGGTTGACCACTAAAACAGTCAGGACGATCGTGCTGAGAATAGCCAGAACGGCGATGATGGCAATGATGGTGAGCCACTTGGAGGTGCTTGCTGACTTTTCATTTACTGCTGATTTCTCAATTACCAATTTTCTCTCCTTTCCAGGCGCAGAGCCTGGTTTATGTATCCAAACAGTGCGTTGCGGACGCTGTCGGGTACGCCATCGAGTTCCTCGGCAAGGCGGCGGGCTTCACGCGGGCTGCTGAGGGGTTCAAGTTGACGCTGCCAAAGAGGGAGCGCGACCAGGCAAGCTTCCCGACCGTAAATGGCTTGTACGAGCCGGGAAGCTTCTTGGCTCAGATGCATCTAGCCCTCGCGGGCCAGAAACTTGTTGTCGCCGGCGAAGCTGACGCTAACTGTCCGCTTCCCGTTTGCGGCAATCTTCATCGCTGTGACAGGCTTGTCTTCTCCGAAGAGAACGATCAAGTCGGCCATCTTGGCAGCAATGGAGTTGCGATTCATCAGGTTGGCGATAGTCTTGCGCGCTGCATCGAGGCTTTTCGGCGGTGGGTTGATCTCATCGGCGTAGGAGACTTTATCGGCCTTCTCACAGAGCGCTGAGAAGGCCTGTTTAGTGTCGTCTTTCCATGCCTTCTCGTAGCCATGAAAGGGAAGAACTAGCTCGAAAGCAATGTCGGGATTGCTCGTCTTGGCGAAAAGAACAGCATCGGCAAACCACTCATCGCTGCCGAGATTCCCACCGGTCACGAAACGGCAGTAGCCACGCTTTGTGAGGAACTCCACGTAGCTGAAGAGGTAGCACTTGGCCGCTACGACAAAGGCGTTGGTCTTGTCCCAGCCGCCTGGGGTCATCTGGGGGCGAGCTCCAGAAAAGACAACCGTCTTAGGCGACGGCAGAATCTGGACAACCTCTGAAAACGCGAGGCTGTCGATGGGGGGCTCCACGGCTACTGGAGAGGGTGGTACTGCTTTCACTGTCTTGGCCATTTCATCTCCTTTGTCCGGAACGCTGGCTAACGCTACGGAAGTTGATTTTTGAGGGGTTGAAGTGAAGTAGAACTAGGCATGCCCGTTTTGGTGCGAACCGCGCTGCACCTTTGGGAAACCTTTTTCTACCCTCCCCTCCCCCCTCAAAAAAACGGGGGGAAGAGCTTTTGACTAGCCTTTGACTAGCCTTTGACTAGCCTTTGACTAGCCTTTGACTTTCTCCATCCATGGATGCGAGGACCATGGAAGGGAAAGGAAGAGAGGTTTTTTTCTACCTCATTCCGTCCCCCTCAAAAGAGCGGGGGCGCACTGCTCTTGACCTTGCTTGGTTTTGGGGAGGTCTTGAATTTGTTTGGTTTGAAACGAGTGGGAAGTGGGGTAAGGAAGGGGTGGGAAAGGGGTGGACTGTGGGGGATGGGCGGTGAAATGGGTGGGCGGGTAAAGCAGGTTTCTTCTGTCGTTGTTAGGCCGAAGCGAGCGAAGCGAGCTGAGGCTGGGAGCTGTTGCGACCAAGGGTTGGACCTGGTGATGGGGAGCGGCGAACAGAGGCTTAATCGGGCGGGAAGTAGGTTTGAGCAGAAAGCAAGGGAGGGAGTGCGGTTTATTCTTCTGAAGTTTTGGCCGAGGGGCGCGGAGCGGAGCGGAGCGCCACGAGGCAAAGGCTTACGACCAATACACACGGTGAGGAAGAGATCAGGGTGGGCGGGTGGGGAGAGGGCCGACCATAGTACGGGCTTTAGGAGGTGGGGAGGCCCGCTCGAAGCTTCCCTAACAAGGTATTGCCTCATCAGTGCGCGATAACCTTTGTACGCGCAGATCCTGGGGCGCTGTCACCACCCCAGATTTCGGCTTAAATCTTAACCATGGTTTCTGTGCGGTTCATCCACCACTCAGGCCTTCTTTGCAAACGGTAGAGTATCGCGTTGAGATAAGTATCGTTGATAATCTGCCCAGCTTGGAGCAAAACCTCATCACCGATCATTACCATCCATGCTGACTCCCACCGTATGTGGGTGTACAGCGTGTCATTACCCCTATACTTGATGTTGTACTCCACACGGTTGAACTTATGACCGTGCGTAGAATAAACGCCTATAACTTCACCTATTCCATCTGATGCTAAATTCATTAGATTTTCCTTTCTCGGGATTGTTGATGTGGGGGCGCTGTCCCACCCCAGATTTCGGCTATCCAGGAAAATCGTCGAATTTGCCGAACAGGAAACTCTCTGGCAGACGCACATCAAACACTAAGCAATTCCTTTGCGAGAGAACCAGTTCCATGGCCCTTTTTACGATTCTTCTCTCTGGCGTTGTAACCGCGAGAAAAACCTGGGCGAAGTCGTTGTTGTCCATGCCCTCGCTGGCTGCGTCTACATCTTTCTCATATAGATTGTCACAGGCCTTGTATAGTGCGGAGGCCAACCTGGCAACTTCCTCGATGGCTTCATCACAACCCATCATGTACCTGTCAGTAGCGCTCTCCAAGGAGCGCTCAGCGCTCATTGCGTATAACTCTTCTTCCCGATATTCCTGAATCTGCTCTTTTGTTGGGACAAACTTCTCGTTCACTTTTTTTGCCTCATCTCTTGTTTCAGATTCTGGGGCGCTGTCACCACCCCAGATTTCGGCTTTACTACCTACCGGCTATTTGCCCGTTGAGGGCACAAAGGGTGCAGATCGTACCCTCAACAATTGCCTGCTCCGTTTCGGTGAGAGTCTTCCCAAAATGTGCGCAGAACAGCACTGTTTCGCGATCATCCTGCAGGTGAAGGTCATTCGGGTCATACTTATCTCCGCAAAAAACACAAATACGATTCATCTCTTCTACCTTTCTGAACTCCGGGGAAATTACAGTTGTCTGCATCTGAAGTAGTGGGAGTGCTGTCCTACTCCTTCGTTTCAGCTTGGTTTAACCAGGGAATTCTGGCCAATCGGAGATGACGCTGGTGTTTGGGCGGATTAAACGATTGTTTTTGTAAGCTGGCGGGAAGTTCTTCTTAAGTCTACGCCACAATATTCCAATCGCTCTATGGATATCAAGGTCGCGTGGGACTTTGATGCTTTGGCTTTGGAATAGATCGAAAATGAGGGGGAAGCTCACCCCACTCATGCGCATGAGGACAGCTATCATGCGAAAGCCCCCATCTCGATAGATAAGGTGCTCTACGAACAAACGGTTGCAATCGCAACCGCCGCCATAGTCATCCATTTCCGTATTGCAAATCAAACAGTATGACATCTTTGTTTTACCTTTCTGACCACTTTGGATTGATCACGTTGCTTGGCATTTCTGGCCAAATGCCCATGATTTCGCTCTCCGCATAGCCGGAGCGGCCACATCCGACTTTGCTGCATAGAAACTGCAACTCTCTGTTGAGCTTGGCGAACTTCGCCATCTCGGTAAGCTGCTGCTTGATGTCATCCAAGGAGACGGACCTGAGCAGCCCCGGGCGAGCGATGGTGCAGACAGCATACGATCTGCCCTCACGACCCACCTGGTAACCACGCGCTATTCCGTACACAGCCCATCGGCCGAGGCGAAGCATGCTGCCGGTCGGCGATTTCATGGCAGCCAGAAAGAACGGATCACTTCTCCAGGAGTTTTCAGCAGTGCCACGGAAGGCAAATCCCGCAGCGCCAGCGCCATGAAATCCAGTGGAGTTTGATCCAAAAACGAACACTTGGTTTGAGCTAAGAGATCTGATGAATGTAGACACTTAATCCCATCCCAATGGCAGTGTCGATCATGTGTCTTGTCCCGGGACTGTGCCCATCCCAGACAGCAATGAGGACATCGGCGTTAGATGCCATAACTGCGTTTCTGCGGTACCCTGCTGACTTGCCATAGGCGTCCCAATTTGCTGGATATTTCTCTATGGGAATCCCATGGTTGGAAGCCCAAGTTTCGCCAAGTCGGTCAACTCCCCTGGCGCACCCGCTGATAATGAGGCTTGGCTTAAAGCCGGAGGCTGCAACGGCAACCTCTATTTGTTGTATGTCAGTGCAACTGCGGCTGCCTGCAATGATCACTCTCATTTCTTCTCCTTTTTGAGATTCCCGGGAGCCCCATTGCTGAGACTCCCGGGCAAATGCGTGGCTGCTAACTAGCGACGTTGCTTGCTAACCCAGCGGTGATAAGCTTCACGGCGTTGTACCTGCCGTTCCGGAGCGCTGAAGGTAAGTGGTTTCTCTGTGTTCATCTCCAGCCGCACGGCGGGATCATTGAACTCCGACTTCTCGCGCCCGATCGTGTTTCCAGAACTGCTCAAGCGAATTCCTGGCTCTCGCCCGAGTTCGTTGCGATCGGTAAGGCGGGTATATCGGCGCTTGTGGTCTAGCCCATCGTCTCCGTCTTCGTCCCAGCCGTTAGTGGCATAGCCGTTAGCGTGCTGGGTGATTTCGCGTTCGCTTAGATCAGTGTCAATTCGTCCTGGCCAGACGGGCGTGCCATCGGCCAGACGGTCGAGAAAGAACTCTCGAAGATCAAGGAAGTCTTGTTGTGACGGCGCAAAACCGTCGCCTTTCTTGACCCGGCTGTTTACAACCCGCCACGGTTGAGACGTAAAAGCAGCGATGTAGCTGGCCTCTGAGGTGATCTTTTTGTCGATCAGGGTCATTTGCAGTGGACCGTGGTTTGGTCCCGGATAAGCGAACCCAACTGCTTCTCCCACATATCTGCCAGTCAACAGGCCGGCAATGAGGGGCGCTGCGACCTGGCGGTAGGAAAAACGTTTCACCGCTTTGTCAGCGATGATGACGCGTGGGAAAACGCGCAATCGGTTCAAGTGGCGCATGTTGGGGAATATCGTCTGGGTCTTGCGCACTTCTTCCTTTTCGTAGAAGTGCTGGAACTCCGGAATAAACTCTCTTGTCTCAATCGTTGTCTTCTCCTCGATTTCGTTGAGGGAAGCAACGACCTTCTGCACATAGCGGAAGGCTGCGGCGAATACTTCCAGTTCTCCACGGGGTTGGCTGACAGCCTTAAACATTTCCTGCATCTCAGCGATAGTCGAGACGAAGATTGTCTCGGGGTTGTTCAGATTAAGTACCACAGCAGCACGCTTCGGGTCACCGCCGTCGATGAGGGCATTCTGCACGAACATATCGCGCAGTCGGTACGCCACCTCAACATTCGCTGAAACAACGAGCGGGTGGTCAGCTCGCATAGAGCCGAATAACCACTTCTTCTGATACACTTCATTTACCTCTTTCTTCTCGATCAGGAGAGATTTGAGTGTGCCGACATTTGTTGTCGGCGGTATTGGGGTTCTGGGTGGTGGTTGAGGCCACCACCCAAGCCTTAAGGTTTGGCTGCCAGCATGCCCCCACAGGAAGGACACCGCTGGATTTGGTGTTCTTTCCGCAACTTCTGCAGAAGGACGGTAGGGAGATGAAATGCACAGTGGGGGCAGATGACCCACTGAACGATTCCGATCTCCCCTAAATATTTGCAGCCCAATCTCCTGGCCAAGATCTCCTTGGCCAAAAGGATCCGGTGGCAGAACTGCCCCGTAGAGCAGTAGCAGACCAGCACCACTGGATGTTGTGCGGCCTTGGCAACGAGAGTTTTGAAGGGTGACTTATCAACGCTCCAAGAGGACGCCATTTCCTCCCAGTACAGTTTCTTGTACTGGTTAGCTGAGATAGCCTTCGCTTTGAAGTTCTTGAGGATATTCCAAGAAGGTGCGAACACTGAGTTCGCTCCGCCTCTAGTAATATCCATGGAGTCTGGACCACAAGTACACAATTTGGAGGACGTATAAATGCCATTCTCCAAATTGCTGATGTTTGGGGTAGATAGGGATATTCCCCCCAACTTTACAAGATCAGTCGGGAGGTGACCGTCGAAGTTCTCCTGCACTCCGACTGGAGGTTTTAGATTGACTCCGTTATTGAGGTTCTTACGGATGGTTTCCCACCCGGAAAGAACCCAGGAACAACCAGCGTCCACTTCTTTTCCATTGAACACGTAGTAATGTGTCAGCGGAAGAGCAGATTCTTTCAGCATCTTTGCCAGGTTTTCGTGTTGCTCGACCTTGGCCAGCATGGCGCGAAGAATCGCGCAGTGAAACTCACCTTCGCTCATCAAGACCTTTGGCAATTGCTTGCCTCTCTCTTTGGCTCTATATCCATAGAGGTTAAGCAATTCCCCATAAACCTTTCCGGTTGAGAGCCAGTACCAGTAGCCCTCTAGGGACTGAAACGTAATCCCATCAATATCGACGGGGAGGCGGTAGAAGTTGCTCAACATCTTTCCCAACTCCGTCTTTCCTTGGGAGTAGACGTTGATGTGGTCAATGCCATCCTTGTCCTGATCACATTTCATCAGGCATTCTCCTTTCCTATTTGTAGTACGAAGTGACGGCCCTACAGCAATGGCCTCAACTGAGCCAACCTCCTTTCTTTGTTAATAATTGGGTTCCTTTGTTTCTATAAGGAGACCCAATTCCAAAGGCTCCCAGAGCCACGTTGCGCCCTTTGCCGGATTATCTATTCAGTAAGACCCATTGAGGTTTGGCCTTTGCGGTGAGTTCCATTTCGAGTACATCTGCCATGACCTCGGCGTAATGCCGTCGTTCCCGCTCATCCTCTTCTGCCCACCACGCTTCTTCGTCCTTAGCTTTGGATTCATTCGGCAACCCCCAAGGGGGTAGCGTTGCGCTGCAAGCAGCACAAACCTTCTCCGCATAGATCAACTGCTCTGCTTCGGTGAGAGATTCTTCGCCGAAGCGGTCAACCTGACTGAACAGGTGGGGAAAGGATGCGCGTAAATCACTTGCAACAACTTCAATTCCACAGACAATACAACTGTTCACTTTAGTTTCTTTCTCCACCTTAACCCAAGTGGTGGGATTAGCCTGACTTCAGAGACTGCCGTGCAGGCAGCGGTTTCAATTGCGCCAACTTCTTTCTCTTATTGGGAAGTGGGCTCCCTTCACAAAAAAAGACCTGGGAGCCCAAACCAAAGGCTCCCAGGGACGAACAACAATCATGCGCAGTGGCGAACTCTATCTGAGATCTT
>JAPLHV010000222.1 GCA_026389455.1 Coprothermobacterota bacterium | reverse complement strand
GGCGGATCCTCGTGACGGGGAGCATTAGAGACAGTGATGCCGACGATTCGGCCGATCAGGATAGCTACATAGAGGGTACCCATGACCTCCTCCAGCATAGTCGCCAAACGAGCTAGCGAGGTTAGCGCCAGGATGTCGCCGAAACCGGTGGTAGTGAGAGTGGTGAAGGAGAAGTAGAGGTAATCGGTGGCGGTCATCCCAGCGGAATAAGAGCCTGGGAAGATCAGCGCGATCAGGTGATGGACGTTGGCCCAAGCGACTCCCAGCAGCAGGAAGACGGTGGCGGCGGCATAGATTGTATTGGCGTCTACCTGCCGGCTGCGGGCCAGGTAAGACACCAGCAGTACGGTTAAGTAGCCGTAGAATACAGTAGAGACAATCGACTCGATGAGGGCAGTGGAAGGCGTAGGAATGATGCAATTTATCCAGAGAACGGCGATCTGGAGGGCGCCGAGCACGCCTAAAACGCGCAACAGGCGTGTCTTTTCTCCGCGCAAGCCGCCCACTGAGACCAGCGGGATCAGCGTCCCCAGCGAGGCCCACACCAGCCGCGCGGGCAACCCCTGCAATCCCCAGGCAAGGGTGGTGATCATGTAGAAGACCATCACCACCAAGAGGACTAAAGGGTGCGTGCGGGGACGGTAAACATACGGGGGGCTGGATTTGGCAGGACCGCCGGCCTCCGGAGTGGTGGTTTCAGGCAGGGGAGAACCCGTCGACACAGAATTTGGGAGTTTTCTATCCATCGGCCTTATTCTACGGGTACTGCAGAGGGCGAGGCAAGGTATCGTCAGGGACGTTGTCGAATTGTTGACGAAAATAAGGCAGCGGATCTGTTCCCCATCCTCCGGATTCGCTGAATCAACATCGCGAGGCATTTCCGGAATGGTCCCGTTTGGGGTTGGAAGCCGGCAACGGGAGTCTAGTTTTCGTGTTGAGGATACTTTTTATGCACCGAAGGATCAGTAACATGCGGGATTGGACCTCTCAGCCCATCTACCCACATAACGCGTTATGACGGTTAAGTTGACAACTTAACAACGTCCCTGAACTGGTTTGGCGAAGACGAGATAGAAAACGTGTTTTGTTCTCTCCGTGGCAATATGCTGGAAGCCGGCTTCTTCGGCCAAGCGGATGTAGTCCTCTGCACCGCGAGGCTCTTGAGGCCATCTCCTGCCGTAGCCTGTCTCCTTCATCTCTCCACCGATGTGGTATCGCAAATGCACAAGGTACATCTCTTTTTCCGTTTCCGGGCGCCCAGCCAGATCGATATCCCACAAATGCAAACGCCCTCCGGCCTTCAGAACCCGCCAGGCCTCGGCCAACACCTTTCGTTGATCTTCTCGCTCGTCTAGGTACATCATCGAGAAGAAAGCAGTCGCGGTCGTGAAGCTGTTGTCAAGAAACTTAAGGTCCCGTGCATCCATGACCATCTTCAAAGGACCTTCCGCGGCTTCTTCCAGTTCCTCCCTTAGCAGATCGATGGCCACCACTTCCTTGCCCTTCAGTCTTCCGATGACGCCTTCGCCGCCTCCGCCGATATCGAGGATCAGCCCCTCCGAGGCAAAATCCTTGACATCGAGATCCACCGGTTCAAACACATAGCAACGGTTTACCATTTCTTCCATCGACTTTCCTCCGTCTCATCGCTTTGATGAATTTGTCTGCCTTCTCCACCGAACCATGATCGGGTGAATCCGCATCCAACCATTCGCCGGCTCGAGTCCGCCGCTCGTCCAGCGGATCCGTGCCAATCTTGGCTTAGGACCAGAATATAAGCCAGTCGCCCTGGTTGAGCAAGCAAAAGGAGAGCCCGGCGTTCATTGAGACCGTGCTTTCAAGGCTCTTCCAGGTATCCCCTCCAATTCCCCCGCGACACCGCCTCAAAGCCGGCGTCGGGGTAGCTTTGCAGCCAATCCTTGGGGGTTTTTGCAATGGATATAGGCGACCATTTGCACTCAAAACCGATGAGCCGCCCATCCAGTTCCTCCACGAGGTTAATCTCTTGTTGATCATAGGTTCGCCAGAAGTAGAAGCCCGTGAAGCGGCGCTGGTTTCCGGCTCGCTTGATCCGCTCCATGACGAACCAGTTTTCGAACAGCTCGCCGGCGTCGTTGCGCACCGAGAGCGGGACGAAGGAACGGATGAGCGCATTGCGCACTCCCACATCGACAAAGAAATAGCGGGAAGTTTTGGTGACCTCCTTGCGCAAGTTGCGGCTGAATCCGCGGATGTTGACGAGGATGAACATCTTTTCCAGAATGTCCAGGTAATTCTCCACTGTTTTCTGGCTGAGACCCAGAGCGTTGGACAGTTCGGATACGGCCACCTCTTTGCCGATCTGATGAGCCAGCAGTGTCAGCAGGTCGACCACCTTCCTGGGCTTCTTGATCTGTTCGAATTCCAGCAGATCCCGGTACAGATAGGAGTTGATGTAGCTGTAAAGATACTCTTCCTTTTCCTGGTTGCTTTCCAGGGTATGCACGCGGGGATACATGCCGAAGCGAAGCATCTCTTCCAGCGCTGATTCCGGGTCTATCATCCGGTATTTCGCAGCCGTCTCCTCCCAGGAGAGGGGGTGCAGGTGAAAGGTGCGCGCCCAGCCGGTTAGAGGTTCACTCAACCGGTTAGCCAGTTCAAACGATGACGAGCCGGAGGCAATGACAGTTACCGGCAAGTTATCCACCAGCAGTTTGATAGTCAAGCCGGTATTCTCGATCCGCTGGGCTTCGTCGATAAAGATGGTCGTGGCGCTCCCCACGATCCGCTTCAGGTTTTCCAGCTCGTGCCGGGCAAGGAGAGACTGCGTGTAAAGATCATCGCCGATAAAGACAATGGTATCTGGAATATCCTGCAGGAGCTGCTTCACTATCGTGGTTTTGCCGGCCTGTCTGGGTCCATAGAGAATCAGGGCGGTATTTGGTTTTCCCAGACCCTCACTTATCTGTTGAGCAATTGTGCGTTGAAACATTGGCATCACCTCAAGAATGTCCTAATTAGCATACCTTGAAGTATACCAATCATCATAAATACGTCAAATCTTAAGTTTCTTTATTGGGCGGTCAGGGGCGGATCCGTCCCCCATCCTCCGGGTTATCTGAATCAACGCTGCGGGGTGTTTCCGGGCATCTTTGGCAATGGATCGTGCGCGGTGGTGAGGAGCGGGAGAGCCTCTCAGCTCATTTTCCCAGGCAGCGAGCCGGGAGTCATGGAGGTTAAGTTGACAATTGAACAACGTCCCTGGATAACACATACGCAGGCTCTGGGCTATGATGTCCGCTCCCGGGATCCGGCCGACTCCTTCCGCTACATCGAGGTCAAAGCCCGGGCTCGGACCGGGGCGATCGCCCTCACACCCAACGAGTGGCTGATGGCTCACCGCATGAGCACCGATTACTGGCTCTATGTAGTGGAGGAAGCAGCCACCGAACCTGCGCCTTACCTACTGCAGGATCCGGCCGCTGTTCTGAAACCGGAGCAGGAAGTCTCCATCGTCCGCTTCATCGTTCGTGATTGGAAGGAGAAGGCGAAAAGAGCATGATGTACTTTCTAAGTGGAATCTTGACAGACGGATTGAATTCGGTTAAGTTTGACCATGAATCTGCTCCCTGCCCGACTTGCCGCAAGGCCTTGGGCAGGGTTTTTTATTTCAGGGGGGATCATGATCAACGAACCAGCAATGAAGCGCGTGGTCACTTTCATAGATGGCCAAAACCTTTTCTACGCTGTCCGAGAGTGTTTTGGATACACATACCCCAATACCGACGCAAGAGCCCTCTCACTGAGAATCTGTGAATTGCAAGGATGGTCTTTGACTCAAGTCCGCTTCTATACGGGAGTGCCGGACAAGCTTAACAATCCGGTTTGGCACGATTTCTGGGCTTTAAAGAAAACCGAAATGGGACGGCTGGGCATTAAGTCCTTGACTTGCGCTCTCCGATACCGAAAAAAACGTAAAGGTTACGGATCGATTTGAAGTCCGCTTTTTAGCGGGTGAAGAAAAAGGAATCGACGTTCGCATCGCTGTTGATATCATTCGCATGGCTCATCGCAATGAATACGAAATCGCTCTCATTTTTAGCCAGGATCAAGATCTTTCAGAGGTTGCCAAAGAAGTACGGGCAATCGGTGAGGAACAGGATCGATGGATCAAGGTGGCTTGTGCCTTCCCGACAAGTCCGAAAGCGAACAATCCACGAGGCATTAATCACACGAACTGGATTCCCTTCGACCAGAAAACCTATGATCAGTGTCTTGATCCCGTCGACTACAGGATGAATAGGCTGAAGGCGGAGAGGGCATGAAAAAAAGAAACGGCCCCCTTGCGGAGACCGTCGGGCCTGCGTTACTCGCGCAGGCGATGTTAGTAATATGATAGATCAGAACGAGTAGGCACTCAATAAGGAGACAAACATTTGAGCCAGGCTTTTAACATCTACTGCGATGAAAGTTGCCATCTCGAACACGACCGTTGTTCCGTGTTTCTCTTAGGCGCAATCTGGTGTCCGACGGCCATGGTTCGGAACATAGCGGAGCGGATTCGGGAGATTAAAAAGCGTTACAACCTGAGTTCCTTCTTTGAGATTAAATGGACAAAAGTTTCACCAGCAAAGAGTCGGTTTTATCTGGATTTGTTGGATTACTTCCTCGATGATGCGAATCTGCACTTCCGCGGATTGGTTGTTTCGGATAAATCGATCTTGCACCATGAGGTCTTTGGCCAGACCCACGACGAATGGTGCTACAAGATGTATTTCGAGATGCTGAAAGCGATCCTAAGCCCCAAAGAGCGCTATCGCATCTATCTGGACATGAAGGATTCCAGGAGCGCCAACAAAGTAGCAAAGCTCTACGAAGTCCTCTGTAACAACATGTATGAATACTCGCGTGACATTATTGAAAGAGTGCAGACTGTCAGATCCCACGAGGTAGAACTCATCCAACTCTGCGACTTACTTCTTGGGGGATTGGCCTATGCCAATCGAGGATTGACCAGCAACACAGCTAAGGTCGCCTTCATCGAAAGGATGCGCAAACGATCGGGCTATGTCTTAAATCGCACGACGCTTATGAGAGAGAGCAAACTCAACTTGCTCATGTGGAACCCCAGAATAAGCAATGAACGCTGATACTATCCCCGCTTGGCTGCCTCAATTGGTGTTCTTCACCTCTTATGGAGGTAATTGGTTCCGTTATTTGGAAGCCATCTATCGCTTCTTCCACCAGGATTTTGTGCAGAGCCGTCCATTCTCTAGAGGGGTTCCTCTTGGTTTAAAACGGCATCCGATGTGGAAGGGCATGGAAGCCACTTTCTGGCATATGATTCAGGAAGGATTGGTTGAAACAGACAGAACCCCTGATCTTCGCCGTTGTGAGCGTATTCGTTGGCCCAGACTCATTATCGAGAATTCCGAAGAATCCGCAATCAAAGTTTGGGAGAACGAGCGAAAGGGTGAAACACGAATTTGCCTCTGGTTTGAGGATCAAGAATATCTCGTTGTGCTTGCACGGCGGAAAAACACCCTGTTGCCTTGGACTGCATACCCTACCCTGGAAGAACACCGAAAGAGGAAGTTAAGAGCGGAATGGGAAGCCTACAAAAGGCTGATGCCGCCAAGATGACGGCATCGTTACTCCTTCTACGCATGGCAGATGAGCTAAGTTCATTATAGAAAAGATTTAGCGGAATTGTAGATAATCTCGAAAAAATCTTTTTAGGAGGCTTTGCTCGATGACTGACGAAAAGCGTTTAATCGAGGTGGATTTCCCGGTCAAGGAGGTCAGTGCAGAGTCCACGCGGGAGAAGAGCATCCGCCACGGGCACATCTCCACCCTGCACATCTGGTGGGCGAGAAAGCCACTGGCCGCGTCC
>JAPLHV010000132.1 GCA_026389455.1 Coprothermobacterota bacterium | reverse complement strand
GGCGCCCCGCACTCCGGGCAAAACTTCCCGCCTTGCGTTTCTGCGCCACAACTGGGGCAGGTTGCCAGAGAAGGGGTGTCCAAGTCAAAAACGACGGTCAGATCTTTGCCGCGAATTTTCTCCCGAATCTGCTCGATGGTGGCCTGACTCTGGGAGGCAGCAATTTCCCCGCCGATCTTTGGAGCACACTCCACGCACAGTCGATGCTCCTCGTTCCAACAGATCTCCAGGCAGATCCACTTGCCACAGCGCGGACACTGGTGAAAACTCTCCTTGACTTCGGCAATAGCCTTGCTGAATGCCTGGTCGTGGGCTTTTTCCCAGGCTGCTGAATGAACCCGGCTGCCGACATCGGAAGCAGTGTGGAAGACTCCCCCGAACAACCCCCCAGCTACGTCCAGGGCATCGGACAAGACACCGCTCTTGGAGGTCTCAAAACTGCTTTGGTAGCCGTTTCCACACACATCGCAAGAGAACTCGAACTGAAATCCACGGTCAGTAGAGAGATCTCGGTAATTGCGCACAAACTTGATCAAAGGCATTGGTCGTGCTCCTTTCATTTCTTTGTGGGGTCAACCCTCTTTTGCGTATTGTAGCAGAGAGGGCTGACCTACTCGCTTCCTTCCCTCCTCTTCTTCCGTTATGCTATCCGGAAAGAAAGGACTCACACCTGACAGCGATGGTCAACAACGAAGGATTCAAACCGATTGCCGTGAACCGGCGCGCCACTCATAACTACGAGCTGTTGGAGAAGATGGAGGCAGGTCTGGCCCTGGTGGGCTCGGAGGTGAAAGCCATCCGCGAGGGTCGGGTCAATTTTCTCGATTCTTTCATCCGTATCGACGGGGGGGAAGCCTATGTGCAGAACTTGCACATCGGCAGCTACCAGCCTGCTTCTTTTTTCGCCCACGAGGCGACTCGCCGGCGAAAGTTGCTCCTGCACAAAGCGGAGATTCGCCGTCTGTTGGGGAAGGCCCTGGAGAAGGGCTTGACCATTGTGCCAGTGCGGATGTACTTCAAGGGATCGATCGTAAAAATGGAGATCGCCGTCGCCCGCGGGCGCAAGGAGTACGATAAACGAGAAGTGACTCGTAAGAAAGAAGCGCGCCGTCAAATGGCTGAAGCAATGAAGATCAAGTTACGGCGGATCGACCGCTAGTCTCTAGGGTCCGGTTCGTTTGGTTTCCCCCGAGACTTGCCAAGCTGCTCGTGGAGGAAGCGGTCGAAACCTTTTTGGTCGGTCGGATGAGTGGCTAGAAACTGGCGGATTCGTTGCTGACGTTGATAATCGCGGTAAATCAGCCAAACGATCACGCCCAGCAACAACAATCCAACGCCTGCCGTTCCCCAGACGAGGGCGCGAGTGGCGCGCCCTGCTTCCCACTGTCCCTCGGCTTGTTCCATCTCGATGCGCTGGATCAATGGTTCGCTGCGCGCCAAGTCAAGACGGTCGAAATAGTAGAAAAGCTGGGCCATGTCCCGCATTAAGGCGGGGAAGTTATAGAGATCCTGCCAATTGTAGAAACGCAATCCCACCACGTTGACATACTGCAGCGCCTCGCTGTATCGGACCGGATCCAGGGGGACGCTCGGAGAACCCATCCCCTCGAGAGCCTGGCGCCACTCCGTGGAGAGATCCTCCAAAGGGCGGCCGTAAAGGGCAGCAATGGTCTCTAGGAAGAGATGGGTATTGCGACCCTCGCCGCCTCCACGGTCAATGAAGAAATAGTTGGCATCGTTCAAACTGGTCAATAGCGTCTGCAGCTTGTCAGGCCCCTCCTTGTCCAGCAAGTAGGTCAGGAAAGAGGTGAAGGTGGCCAGGGCCATTTGCGAAGTGGGCCGGTACATCATCACCTCGGGCGAGTCGAGCTGTTTCACTTGGAGCAAGAGAAGGGCTGGGTCGTGTGGGTTCTGGCCTCTCTGCCGCATTCGCAGAAGGTTCAGGACAGCGTTGTGGAGGAAATCGACCGAGTTGGCGACAGCACGACGAAACAGCAGCGACTGTTCCGTGTAGCGCTCGAAAACTCCTTCCTCGAAGACGTTCCAAATGGTGCTCTCCGGCAGTTGCAGGTTCCCTTCCAAGGCGCTGTTCCAGTCAGTGAAGACGTAGGACTCTACAGGCTCCGCCTCTTTGCTGTTGGGAAATGTGGACCGAAGCAGGGCAAAAAACTGTTCGTTTTCCTGGGCAAATGCTTCTACTTTTTCCTTGATGGCCGGATCCCGGTAATAGAGCGCTTGATGAGGCAAATTAAAACTCTGCCAACCCTCAGCGGCAGAGACGCCTGCCGATGGCGCCAACAAAAGGAAGCAAAGAATCATGGTGAGCACCAGCCACAACACGTGTCGAAAGGTCATGACAGAATAATAACACAGATCGAATTCTCTCTCAGATGGCGCCAGTCGTTTTCTGTGCTAGAATAGCAGCGGAAAGGGGGCGCAACGGTTTCGACAGATGCTGAAGGCAAAGATGGCGAGCAGAGGGTGTCGCGGACCTCTTAAATCCCTGCGGCAACCTTTAGGTGCCAATAACACCCAAGTCGCTTACGCGTAAGCGTTAGCCGTTCGTTCTTGCTCTCACCCTGCGGGGCGGGACGGGCGTCACGAAGCAGGGCCTCTCTGGTGATCCGTACTTGGGGGTAGCCAGGAGAAGCAAACTCAAGCATGCTTGTCGGCATCCTGCCTGGGGAGGCCGGTAAGCGAGAGAAAACACAGGCTAGGCTCGTAGATACCTTTGAGGTAAGCTTCTTGGACGCGGGTTCGACTCCCGCCGCCTCCACCAGTTAGCGATTTAGCAGCGGCTTCGGCCGCTGCTTTTTTTAGGTTCCACCTCTTTTCAAGTGGGCAGCCAACCAATCCCCCGGCTAGACAGCCCCCGGCAGCTCGATAGCCCCCGGCAGCTCGATAGCCCCCGGCAGCTCGATAGCCCCCGGCAGCTAGACAGCCCGTAAGCGAGCTCGCTAAGAATCCTGCGTTCCTCTTCGGTAAGTGTCACGATATATTTCTTCATATCCAATCCTCCTAAGCTGATTATGAAGAAAGCTTACCGCGTTATTTACGACATTACAAGGTTGACGAGACACTAGGGACGGTCCAAGGGATAGTCATGCCTAGTTGGCTTCCGTCTTGTCAACACATTTGCCGCACTGGGGCGCCGCGGTCCCAGGAAAGCCGAAAGTCCCTTTTTTATCCGCGCTCAGGGTTCGAAGAGGATCGGCAGTTCTTTCTGGAGATCATCGAAGGCTTCTTCGAAAGGGGGAAGATCGAGGACTTCATTTCCCAATCTTAGCTGCCAATAGGCACGGGTTGGAGTGAGGAGTTCCTTATCAAGAAAATCCTGAGGGCTCTCTAGGTCGAAGCCGGCTTGTTCACACTTGTTGATCAATGCTTTGCGGAAATCCTCCCGGTTGAGCAGTGCGCTATGTTGGCTGACCACGCGCCAGGCATCGTAGAAATCAGCCGGCTCACCCGAGACCAGGACATTGCGCAAGGTCTCCGCCAACAGCTCTTCCAGGCGTACAGTGCGAACCTTGCGGGTCTTCAGGGGGAACGGGTCGACTAAGATCTCTTCTTCCTGAGGCTCTAGAATGAGAGAATCGTGAAGGGAGAACTTCATCGTCAGCAGGCTGTTCTGGCGGAGCGGACCGGAGTAGAGAACGCGAGCTTGGGCTTGCCGCCTTTCCATATAGCGCTCGGAAAGGCGAAATCGGAATCCGAATTCACTGCTGGCCTTCTCCAGCATGCTGGTTACCAGAGAGAGGAATTCCTTGGATTCGATCTTCTCAGGTATGGCGAAGCGGAGATCTTCAGAGAAGCGCCAATCGCGGAAGTAGATACGGCGCAAGGCGGTCGAGCCCTTTACTACGATCCGCTTGGAGGCGTTGGGCACTGCTCCCAAAGCCAAGAGGATCCCCAGCCGAGCGTACTCTCGCTCCAGGAAGAGGGTGCTCTGTGCGGACGTGCGAGCTAGTTCTTTAATCTTCAATACATCAAGCATTCGATAGATTCATCTCCTCGAGCCGGGCTGATTCATACTCGATCAATCGCTTATCTCGATCAGACGATCAGGCAAGAAAGCTAGGATTCGCCCTTGGGTAAGTTTCAAGCCCCGGTAAAGGCGTCTCAAATACTGCATGTCGTTTCGGGTGAGACTCCTTCCTCTTCATTATAAGGAAAAAGAAGACCTTTTTTCGCTTTCCTCATTCTTTTTTTTTCTGACCCCTTCCTTGGCGACACTCAGCCGACGCGCTATAGTGAGAATGATTTCTAGGGCCTCGAATGGCCGGAGGACATGATGAGAAACAGATGGATCGTAGGGATCCTGATTTGCCTAATGATTAGCCAACTGCTCATCCTACCCACGCCTGCGGCAGGACAATTGGCCGCCGGCGCCTCTCCGATGTACCGTTACAACCCCGCTCACAGCGGTCAGTCCGCCTACCCGGGACCGGTCACTGGCCGAGTGAAATGGTCATTCCCTACCTACCACCGAATCCTCAGTACGCCGGCGGTGGGGCCGGACGGATCTATTTACTTCGGAGGGGGAGATCGCCGTCTTTGGGCGGTGACGCCAACCGGAGGAGAGCGCTGGAACTTCGTCGTCTGGGGGATGATTGATTCCTCACCCGCGGTATCAGACACTGGGACCATATTTTTCGGTGCGGGAGACTCTCTCTTCTACGCCGTCGATGCCAAGGGGAAGGAGGTCTGGAAATACCTGACCAAATATCCAAACGCCTCTTCTCCCATCTTGGCCTCGGACGGGACGGTTTACTTCGCGGGCGGCGACGGAACCTTCAACGCCATGCCGGCCGACGGTAGAAAACTGCTCTGGTCTTACCAAATTGACGCGGAGATCCTCTCTTCTCCTGCTCGAGATGCCGCCGGCAACTTCTATTTCGGCGCTGAAGACGGGTACCTCTACTCATTGACTCCCAGCGGACAGTTGCGATGGAAGTTCCCGACAGGAAGCGGAATAGAGGCTTCCCCAGCGGTCGACTCGTCCGGCAACGTCTATTTCGGCTCCAAGGATTTTTTCTTTTATGCCTTGGATTCATCCGGCATCCTGCGCTGGTCTTTTCGAGCCGATGGGCCGATCCTCTCCTCTCCAGCGCTCTCAGGAGAAGGAGCGCTCTATTTCGGTTGCAATGACTACTTCCTCTATGCCCTTCGCACCAGCGACGGCGCCAAGCTTTGGTCGTTCGACAGCGGCTCAGCGGTGGACGCCTCCCCTTCCTTGGACAGTCAAGGGAGGATCTATTTCGGCGCCAAAGAGAAGTACTTCTACGCCTTGAAGAAGGATGGTTCGCTGTTGTGGAAGCTGGCTTTCCCGAATGGCTTCTCCCGCTCCTCCGCTGTCATCGCACCCGACTGCCAGATCTATGTGGGATGCTTGGACTCTCGTCTTTACTGCATCACCGGGGATCCGCCGGCCGGTCCCCCGCCGAGCCCCTCGACCACTCCAACAGTGGCGATCACGCCCAGTGCGGCCTTTCAATTGGTTTCAACGCCCACCGGGTTGGAAGCAAGCCCTGGGGAGAAAGTCGTTCTTTCGCTTTCCCTAGCCACTACAGCCGGAAGCGGTCAGGCCGGAACCTTGGAGTTCTCCGCTCCGCCCGGCTTTCTCTGCTCCTTTTTACCTCCTACCTTTACCTTGAGTGACTCCGTCCAAACGTTCACGGCAGAGCTCGTCGTACCTGAAGGCTTCACGCCAGGAACCTACTACCTAGAGATTCGAGCTGTGGTAGGGGAGGTTCGGCAGGCGGTATCGGTGGAGATCCGCGTTCCGGGATTAACCTTCCCAGACCTAAGTACGGACTATTGGGCATACCCCTCCATCGCTTCCCTGATGCAAAGGCAAGCGCTGCGCGGCTACCCGGATGGCAGCTTCCGGCCTGCTGGTCTGGTGACCCGCGCCGAATTCGCCAAGATGTTTGTCCTCTCCTTCGGTATGAAACCCGCAGAAGGATCTCATGTCTCTTTTCCTGATGTTCCCCCCGAGCACTGGGCGTACGGTTTTATCGAGAGTGCGGTGGTCTACGGTTTGATTGAAGGCTACCCGGACGGCGCCTTCAAGCCGGAAGGGAAAGTGACCATGGCTGAGGGGTTGACGATGATCGTACGAGCCCGGCGATTCGCCCTGGTTGCCCCACAGAACCTGTACCTGCGCGAGCGAGGCGCGATTCGACCGCTGTCCTCGGCAGACTGGTATTTCCTCTATGCAGGAGCAGTTTTTGCGCAAGGGATCCTGCGCAACGAAGACCCTCATTTGACGGAACCCATCCAGGGGGGCGCGATAGTCCCCTTCAACGATCCAACCACGCGGGCGCAAGTGGCCGTTCTGCTGGACCGCGCCGCTCCTGCCGGGCCTTGACCCGCAGCAATGCGGCTCCGCCACGGCATCGCCGGGGCAGGCCTCGCCACCAGGGGGGGAGTTATGGCGTGCGGGATTATTCCGCCGCCTGTGACCTGATACAATGAAGTAAATAATTCACGGAGGCATGGAGATGTTCGTACGGAACCACATGACCGCAGCGCCGGTCACGATCGCGCCGGAGACCCCGATCTTCGACGCACTCAACATCATGAAACGAAACAAGATTCGTCAATTGCCGGTGGTTCTGCCGGACGGAACCTTAGTAGGGCTGGTCACCGAGCGAGATCTGCTGATGGTCTCGCCCTCTCCTGCCACCACCCTCAGTATCTATGAGGTGAACTATTTGCTCTCAAAGATGACCGTACGCGAGGCGATGATCAAGAGCCCGGCGATGATCAAGCCTGAGGCCACCCTCGAAGAAGCAGCGGTAATCATGCGGGAACACAAGTTCGGGTCGCTCTTGGTCATCGATGAAGGCAAAATGGTGGGCATCATCACGGAATCCGATCTCTTTGATGCCTTCATTAAGGTTTTTGGCTTCCGTCGTCCCGGCACCCGGCTGGTGGTTGTGGCCGATAATCGGATGGGCGTCTTGGCTGACCTTCTGGCCATCATCCGCGATCACAAGATGAATGTGATCGGGCTGGCGGCCTTGGATATGCCCGATCAGAGAGCCCAGATCATGGTGCGCTTGGCTGCAACCCAACTGGGATCCTTGCTGGAGGAACTTCCAAAGAAGGGGTTCGAAGTGCAGGCGGTCAACTAGAAGGTCAAGCCCAGCTCGACCAGTGTCCTCACCATCGCGCCCGTGGCAGCTCCTGCCTGGGCGCGGTTCTCTTTAGACAGGAAAGCCGGTCCGGCAATATCCAAATGGGCCCAGGCCACTCCCTCGCCAACGAACTCCTGGAGGAAGCAGGCTGCAGCGATAGCGCCGGCCGGCGCTCCACCCCGCCCTGCGGAGTTGGCCAGATCGGCGATCTCGCTGGTATTCAATTCCTTGTATTCCGGGAACATCGGCATCTGCCAAAGGCGTTCGCCAGCTTTTTCCGCCGCTTGGAGCAACTTTTCCCCCCACTCGGCTTGATTGGTGAAGAGGCCGGTCGTCTCGTAGCCAAGGGCGATGACGCAAGCGCCGGTGAGTGTGGCTACATCCACCAGGTGGGTAGCGCCGCATTCTTGAGCCCAGCAGAGAGCATCGGCCAGGATCAATCTTCCTTCCGCGTCAGTGGAGCGAACCTCGATGGTCTTGCCGTTCATCGCCTTTAAGACATCGCCCGGTTTGAAGGAATGGCCGGAGAGGAGGTTTTCGGTGAGAGGAATGAAGGCGCTGAAGTCCAGCTCTGGGCGAAGCATGCAGATCGCTTGGAAGGCAGCCAGCACAGTAGCCGCCCCAGCCATGTCTGATTTCATGGTGATCATCGATTCCCACTGCTTCAAGGAGAGGCCGCCGGAATCGAAGGTGAGCCCTTTTCCCACCAAGGCAAGGCGTCCAGCGCTGCGGGCGCCGGGATGATGGAGGCGAACCATGAAAGCAGGTTGGGAAGACCCTTGCGCCACTGCGCAGAAAGCGCCCATCCCCTTCTTCTGGGCGGCATCCGCGTCCAGCGCTTCGATTTCCGAGCCACACACCTCAGATAGTCGTCGCGCTTCCTCCAAGAGGTAGGCAGGAGTTGCCTTCGCGGCCGGTTCATTGACCAAGTCGCGGGTCATCCTCTGCGCTGTTGAGATGACCTCCCCAAGCCGGCTTCCCTCCGCAGTTTCCGGCGATTCGCTCCAGATAAGTAGATTCTGGATGGAAGGCCGCCTCTCGCGCTTGTAGAGGTCCGGCAGATAGGCGCCTTGGTTGAGCCCTTCCACTGCCAGCTGGGATTCAAACGCAGCAGGAAAGAAGCCGGGGAGGTTCACGGCCATGGTCTCCGTCTCCAATTGGCGAGCTTTTTTTCCCAGGGCTATATACAGATTGCGAAGCTCACGCGCCTCACAGCCGCCTTGTTGTTTGGCCAAGAGGATGCGAACCGGGGTTGCCCGGCCGCATGGGTAGATGACGGGGATTTCCTTGGCAGCCGGCTTGACGCTGCGCCAGAGGCAGGAAAGTTGGCCTCCCAGGGCCTGATCGAGGGACTCCATGTTTTCTGGAAATCGGTCTGCCGGGAGGATTAGTACGAGAGTGTCAACGTTCAATTCCATCAGGTTGGAGTGGTTCAGCTCTATTCGCATCTCTCTCCTTTTGTTGGTTCGCTTGTAGACATTCTGCCGCAGGCCGTATTGTAACATGGAGAACTTGCTGCCGCAGGCTATTAACATGCTGCCGCAGGCAGATTACTTCAGTAATCAAGTAGTTTAGTAGTCAAGTAGTTTAGTGATCTAGTCAGTTAACATGCTGCCGCAGGCTGTCTAGTCAGGGTCTGTTTTATGGCTCTTTCTCATCCCGAGTGGGTAAGGTAGTCTAAAGGTCAACAAGTTCTCTGGGAACATCGCCTTTCCTGGGACCGCCGCACCCCAGTGCGGCATCAGCAGTGATCAGACGGAAGCCAACCGCTCTAGTGAGCAACCAACTAGGGGTGGTTCTCTCGCGGCTATCTGCCCCACTTCAACACAGAACACCCTGCCGGGGGCTATCGAGCTGCCGGGGGCTATCGAGCTGCCGGGGGCTATCGAGCTGCCGGGGGCTATCGAGCTGCCGGGGGCTATCGAGCTGCCGGGGGCTATCGAGCTGCAGTCTGGTAAGTTACCCACTTGAAATGAGAAGGAACCGTTTTGATCTTACTCAGCCACTTAACCACTCAGCCACTTAACCACTGAATCTACTAGACATGCTGCCGCAGGCAGATTACTTCAGTAGTCAAGTAGTTTTGGTGATCTAGTCAGTTCGAAGAGTCAGGGTCTGTTTTGATCTTACTCAGCCACTTAACCACTCAGCCACTTAACCACTGAATCTACTAGACATGCTGCCGCAGGCTGTATCGTTGCAGCAGGTGCTTTCTGGCCTTTTCTTCTTTTTTTGCTTATCATAACTTCGATATGTGGAGGGTCGAAGGGATTGCCTGTCTTAGCGGGCCGGATGAAAGATACGTCTCCTATTCTGGTTGGGCTTGCGTTGTTCCCTTGGCTATTCTGATCCGCCGGAACACGCTGCCACGGGCTGTCAAGCCGCCGCAGGCTATTCTAAAAAGGTCGGCGATAAGAATCCATTCGGTTTATGGGAATGCCTCCCGTCAGTTAGGAAAGGTCTTTTACGTCAGCTCGCTGAGGCATAAATTCGATGAAGGAGTGATCTAGCTGGAAATGGAGAAAGTAGACCTGGTAGTACGGATCGCCGGGGAATCCGGTGAAGGGATTATCAGCGCTGGGGAGATCCTCACCATGGCTTGTGCGCGCGCATCGTTCAATGTGAACACCTACCGCTCCTATCCGGCGGAGGTGCGTGGCGGCCAATCGATGTTCCAGATGCGCGCTTCAAACGGCCCTATCTATTCAGCCGGAGACGATGTCGACATTCTGGTGGCCCTCAACCAAGAGGCCTACGATCGTCATATCGCCTCTCTTCGGAATGGGGGGATTCTCGTCTATGACCCATCTGAGACCAACCCTCAGTCGCGGGGCGATCTCCTGCTTTATGCGGCGCCTTTCAAAGAGATGGCGGTGCGCACCCTGCAGGCTTTGCAGGTGAAGAACATCGTCATGATGGGAGTGATCGCCCAGCTCTTCGCGATGCCTTTGGACAAGCTGGAAGAGATCGTGCGCGAGAAGTTCGGCCGCAAGGGGCAAAGCATCCTGGAAAAGGACTTACAAGCCTTGAACCTCGGCGCGCAGTACGCGCGCGAGAACATCCGCAAGTGTGACTCCTTCCAACTTGGACAAGCTGAAGGGGGAGGAAAGATGGTTCTCTCCGGCAATGTGGCCATCGCCTTGGGCGCGCTCTGCGCCGGCTGCCGTTTTTTCGCCGGTTATCCGATCACCCCGGCATCGGACATCCTGGAGACCTTAATGGTCGAGATGCCGAAAGTGAACGGGGTGGCAATCCAGGTAGAGGATGAGATTTCGGCCCTCTCTATGGCAGTGGGAGCTTCGTTTGCCGGAAAGAAGGCGATGACCGCCACTTCCGGCCCAGGGCTTTCTTTGATGGTGGAGATGCTTGGCTTGGCGACCATTGTCGAGCTTCCCCTGGTGCTGGTCGACGTGCAGCGGGCTGGGCCGGCTACCGGGATCCCCACCAAGACCGAGCAAGGCGACCTCTTCATCGCGCTCTTCGGCGCCCACGGCGACTGTCCCCGCATCGTCCTCGCTCCAACGACGGTTGAAGAGTGCTTTTATCAGACCATCTACGCATTTAACTTGGCCGAGCGCACCCAGATGCCGGTGATCATCCTTACCGACCAAGCTTTGGCCCAACGCTTCGAGACAATCGCGATCCCGGATTTCTCCGCCCTTTCCCTGGAGGATCGTTTGGCGGTAACCCCCGAGGAGGTCGCCAAGGGGTACCAGCGCTACCGCTTGACCCCCGACGGCCTTTCCCCGATCGGGATCCCCGGCCGTCCTGGAGCTTACATTGCCCGCGGTCTGGAGCATAACGAGAATGACATCCCCAATTACGACCAGAAGAATCACCAGGCGATGAGCGAGAAGCGAGCCCGCAAGCTGGACCTGGCCTTACGAGATGAGCGCCTCAACTCCGAGCGATGGGGAGACCCGAGCAGTGAATTCGGCATCATTGGATGGGGTTCTACGCTGGGCGCCACGCGAGAGGCCGCCCTTGCCCTGAAAGCGCAGGGCGCAGAGCCGGACGTGCTCTATCTAAAACTGCTCAACCCATTGCCACGGGAGGAGATTGTCCGCTTTCTGGCCAACAAGAGGAAAGTGCTGGCGCCTGAGATCAATTTCACTGGACAGCTCTCCTGGCTCCTTCGATCGGCCTTCCTGTTTGAACCGATACCACTCAAAATCGCCGGCGGCCGTCCCTTCTCCGCCGCGGAAATCCTCGAGAAAGCGAAAGAGGTGCGCTAATGGCCCGCGATGTTCAAGTTTTCAAGGGAAAATTGAAACCGACCTGGTGTCCGGGGTGCGGCGACTTCGGTTTGCTGAACGCGCTCTACCAGGCATTTGCCCGTCTCGACCTGGACCCTGATCGGATGGTGGTGGTCTCCGGCATTGGATGCTCCAGCCGCTTGCCCGGATTCGTCTCTTCCTACGGCGTACACAGCCTGCACGGGCGTGCGCTTCCGATCGCTCAGGGAATCAAGCTGGCCAACCCCAAACTGGAGGTTCTCGTCGTCGGCGGCGATGGCGATGCCTTCGCTATCGGCGGCGGACATTTCCCCCATGCTTGCCGCCGTAACATCGACCTGACCTATATGGTGATGGATAACCGCATCTACGGCCTCACCAAAGGACAAGTCGCCCCTACTTCCGACCTTAACTTTCGTACGGTCAGCTCTCCCTACGGCAACCTGGAAACCCCCATCTCGCCCATCGACTTTGCCCTCTCGGTGGGCGCCACCTTCGTCGCCCGCGGCTTTTCCGGCAAGCTGGACCAGTTGACTGACTTGCTGGTGGAAGCCATCAAGCATCGCGGCTTCTCTTTCGTCGATGTGCTCTCCCCCTGTGTCACCTTTAACAAGGTGAACACCTTCAAGTATTTTCAAGAGCGCGTTGTCCCGCTCCCCGAAGGGTACCAGCCCAACCGCCGGCACCAAGC
>JAPLHV010000246.1 GCA_026389455.1 Coprothermobacterota bacterium | reverse complement strand
TTGGGTTTTAGCGGTCTCCTGGTAGGTATTGGCCGTTCCCAATGGGTATTGACTGGTCCGGACTGCCAATCTTTGTGCGCCCGTAAACGTGGCAAAGTCTATGGCGAATTCGCCTGCGGCTGGATCCACATCGCCAGAAGCTAACAAACCGGGTGGATTCTTCCAGTTGTCGGAGAAACCGAGAAATGGCGCGCCGGAGACCTGCCAAACCACTGTGGCAGCTTGGGGGTCAAGTAAGGTGAAGGAAAACCAGCGCTTCTTTTCACCACTGGCTTCCACCAATGCCGCTCCGTCAGCTCGGGAATAGACCGAGGAGGCACTGGCTGGAATCAGATGATCGAGCGGCAGCGTCCGCTCCAGCACCAGATCCAGGCTCAACATCTGCATCGAGCTCGGCTTATCCGCTCCGGTGGCTGCAAACAGCTCCAAACGGCTGTCGAAGGCTGGCTGAATAAGGCGGTTGTTGAAATCCAGTGCTAGAAACTTGTCATCTTCGGCAAGCAGCAACGGCGGATCTTGCAAGCGGACCGTAGCCTTCACCTGTTCCGAAGAGCGGAATGACTCGTAGGTGCGCTTGATCAAAACAATGCCCTGTTCTCGGGTGGTGTTGCTCAGCGGGTCGATTCGATTCCCCCCAATGCCTTTCATGATCCCGCGATTTGATCCTGGTCGCTGAAGGGCAAGCTTCGCTCCGTACTGGAAATCAAGCTGGGAAAGGCCTTCTGCAGAGCTCGGAAGATCATGGTGGCGATTTCCTGACGGGTAATGGACAGCGCAGGAGAGAACTTCCCTTCTCCCGTGCCCTTGACGATCCCCAGTTGATAAGCTTTGATAATCTCCGGGTTGCTGGTGTCGGAAAACGGCGAACTTGTCGCTTCCACGGCTTGACCGGTCAGCTTCTGGTAAAGTAGCAGCACGATCACGCAGAATTCTTCGCGGGTGATCGGGCGGGCAAAGTCTGTCAGGATATCGGGGTAGGTCAGGCCATAATTGTAGGCCAACTGAAGCTCCGCTGCAGCCCAATCGCTGGCGGAGCTATCAAGGATGATCGGTTCGGCATGGGCAGATGGCAGCATACCCAGCAAACCGAACGGTGGAAGGGAAAGCAATACAGCCAACAAACAGGTCAGAACCCGCTTCAACCAGGCTTTCATCTGCACTCATCCTCCTTTTCCTTGATGCACCCTGCGCTCATTGATCCAAAATCCGCTATAAATCCTAGAGAACCGCTCTGGTCACTGGCTCTCCTGCGTCAACGGTTGCTGTCCCGTGTGGCTTCTTGGAATCCTCGCCTGTGCCTTAGAGTTGCCTTCTTTTATACCTGTTCCTTGCTCACTGCTTTTCTATCGTAATCTTGGTTCCTTCTCATTTCAACAAAACACGCTGCCGCGGGCTATGCAGTTGCCGCGGGCTATGCAGTTGCCGCGGGCTAGTATCCTTCCAGTCTACGGCAGCATGTCCAGAGGGCGGGTTTGAAACCCGCCCCTACATTTCCTCTTGGTGATGATGATCTGAGGGTTCTTGAAGTTGCCTGGACGCGCTGCCGCGGGCTATGCAGTTGCTCCGGGCGATATCGTCAGGGTCTGGTCAAATCTTTGCCATGATGTTCACAATCAATGACCCGCCAACGGCCAGGAGCACATTGGCGAACGCGTATGGGGCGGCAAATCCCAGCGACGGCGTTGAGTTCCCAGCATCGTCCTGGATGCTGATGAGGGCAGCGGTGGTGTCCCTTGCGCCGGCGCCGGAGCCCAGGAGAAGAACCGGGTTCATCTTCAACACGAACTGTCCAAACAAAAGCGCCAGGAACAAAGGAAGGATCGATACAACGATGCCGCACAGGAATACCGAGAAGCCTGTGGTCTCAAGCGCGGAGATTGCCTTTGCCCCGGCCCCCACGCCGACACAGGCGATGAACAGGTTCAGCCCAAGGTCGGTCAGTATCCACAGCCCGGCACTGGGTATTTGTCCGAAGGTCGGGTGTCTGGAGCGAAGCCAGCCGAGTACGAGACCTGCCACCAGTATCCCTCCACCGACGCCAAGGGTAATCGGGATCCCTCCCAGCGTGACCGATAAAAGACCAATCAGTACCCCGATGACGCATCCGATCCCCACCAGCACCAGGTCGGTGGCAACGGTTGGGCGCTCGGGATACCCGAGGAGTTTGACCACCCTTTCCACATCGCTCTTTGCGCCGACCAGCTCAAGGACATCACATTTATGCACTTGCAGATTGGCCGCTATAGGGAGTTCTCGCCCTTGCCTGGTGACCTTGTGGAGGAACACGCCGTGGACCTCCTTGCGTTTGGCAAAATCAGCAAGGGTTTTACCCACAATCGAAGCGTTCAGGACACAAACCTCCAGGATCTCCCCGTCGACGTTATCCGTGGAGGGATCGTATGTTTCGGGCCCTAGAATCCCGGTGATCCCTACCAGCACACTTTCCTTTCCGGCGATGCTGATTTCGTCGTTCAAGTTAACGACAGTGTCTGGTTTGGGGGTGATGACATCCTCTCCTTGTTTGATCTTTTCCACCGACATATTTTTCGGAAGTAGGGCTTCAATGGCGCTGACGGTTTTGCCGGAGATGTTCTGGCTGGTGACCTTGAAGCTGCGCAGACCGATCCGGTTGTTCCAGAAGAATAGCCCCGGTCCTTCATCGTCGCTCACTCCTCCATTCAGGGAGGCCTGAAGAGCCTGCGCCTCTTTCCTGAGGTTAATTCTCATGATACTGGGGTAGAGCTTTAAGAACAGGAGCGTTCCGGCCGTGCCGAAGATGTAGGTGATTGCGTAAGCCACGGCGACGTTGCCGAGGTATAGCGTCTGCTGAGCCGGGGTCAGGGAGAGCTGTCTGATCGCTCCTTCTGCCGTCCCAAGCGCGGCCGAGGTGGTCGTTGATCCTGCAAACATCCCTGCTACCGTGCCGATGTCAAGGCCAAAGATCTTTCCCAGGACGATGGCGATGGCCACGCTCCCCACGGCGACAATCAGGGCAATCCACAGGTAGTTTAGCCCGCCGCTTTTCATCGCCCCGAAAAACTGAGGCCCCACCTTGTAGCCAATGCCGAAGATGAAGAGCCCGAAGCTCACGGACATGATCAGCTCCGACACGGGAATATCCATCTGCCCCAAAGCGATCGCAACCAGAAGCACGCTTGTGGTTGATCCTAGGGAGAATCCCTTGATCTTGATCTTGCCGATAAGGTAGCCGAGACCAAGGGAGAGGAAGATCACAATCTGTGGATAGTTGCGGCAGATGACTACGATGTCATTGATGATGTTTGCTTGCATCTATTTCAGACCTTTCCACTCGTTGTGGTAATCGGCCAGGAGATCGCTCGTACTCTGGCCGATCTTCGTGTAGGCCTCGTCATCGAGGTTTGCCAGCGACACACGCACCGACATGTTTGGTGCGTCGAATCCGCCACCGTCCATGAGAATGATCGACTTTTCATTCGCCAGCCGCCAGACAAAGTCGATCGGCTCGCGCTCTCCGATCAGCCAGCCGGCGAAGTCGTCGCCATAGCGCTTTCTAGCCAGTGCGACTATATCGATCGTGGTGTAGTAGTGGGCGTCAAAGGGGGTGTTTGGACAGGGGATGCCGAGCCCGTCGTACAACGCCTTGTAGCGCTTGCCAACGATGTCCTGCGTCGCCATCTTGTAATCGCCCTTTTTGTCCATAAGGCTCGCCAGCGAAAAGAGGGCCATCTGCACTTGCTGGGGTGTGGAGAGGCCGGCCGTGTGGTGAAGAGCGACCGCACGGCTGTCGGCGACCATCCGCTCGATCAGCTTCATCTTCTCTGGTTCGAGCGCTACGTGGCTGTATCGTTGGTTGAGCGCCGCCTGTTCCTTCTCCGGAAGCGCTGCGATCATCTTGTCAAGGACGTTGTCCTGATGTATGGCGATGACACCCAGTCGCCATCCGGTAGCTCCAAAGTATTTGGAATAGGAATAGACCAGGATGGTGTTGGCGGTTGCCGCAGCCGCCAGCGACTTGAAGCCGTTGACGAAGGTGCCATATACGTCGTCGGTGAGGAGGATGAGGTCCGGACGCCGGGTGCGGATAAGCGCAGCGATCTTCTCCAGAGAGTCAGGGTGCAGAGCCACTGACGGAGGATTTGAGGGGTTGACGAGAAAAAAGGCCTTCACTGACGGGTCGGCGAGCTTTTCGATCTCCGAGTCAGGGTACTGCCAGTCGTTGTCTTCATCCTGATGCAGTTCGACCTCGACAAGCTGGTAATCGGCGAGCGGCGGGATCTCCAGGTATGGGGTAAAAATGGGAGCGCCAATGGCAATTTTATCTCCCTTGTTCAGGAGCCCATTCTCCATGAGACTGTTGAAGACATATGACATTGCCGCGGTGCCGCCCTCCGTCGCGAATAAGTCCAGCTTTCCGGGAGGGGGCGTCCCAGCGAACATCTCCTGCACCAGGTAGGCCCGCACGATCTCGGCGGTGCAGTCAAGGATGCGGTCTGGTTCCGGATAATGATCGCCGATGATGGCATCCGCCATTTCCCCGACAAAGGCATCGGGATCGAGCTTGATGACATCCCTCGTGCATGCGAGTGCATTGGTCAGAAAGTCGATGCCCGGTTGCTTTGCGCTTTCACCAAGGAAATCAACAAAGCGTTTGGCGATCCCGTCCTTGTCCGGGGCGCCGCCGAAACCGGACCTGAGGGCGACGCGCTCCGACTGCTCAAGCGCGAAGCGCAGGAGCTGGACAAACGCCTTTCGGGGTTCCAGTGCCACCCAGTTGGGGTTGCCTCGACCGGCGTTCAGCATGATCCGCTCGGCATGAGATTTGGCCAGCCTGATCAACTGGTTCTTAAGCTCGAAAGGGCTCAAGACCTCATAACGTTTCTCTAAAGCTCTGGACATGGCATTCTCCTCGTTAAAGATACGAACAATTGACAAACCTCAAAGGGGACAGCAAAGCCTCCTCTATTTTCCCTCAGTCAAGATTACTCGCTCGCACCGAACTAGAGCCGCATCGACGCTTTTGGCTCGAGCCGGCGAGTCGCAAAGCGTCAAGATGGGGCGTCCGTTAGCGCAATTCCCAGACGTTCAAGTTGTCGAAGCCGATCGTAGTCTGGCCGGCGCCTATAGTTCCTGCGAACAACCCTATTTTTCCTTCAGGCAAGGCATCGTCCCGGATGATCTCCAGGAATGTTCCGTTCACGCTGAGGGAAATGGAATCGCCTAAGCAAACCAAGCGCAAACGATTCTCATTCAACCCACTGCGGATGGCTGTTGAAGCGGTCCAATCGATGAGAATCTCCCACGCGCCGTCCATCTGCCGAGCCAGGCTGTATTCTCCAGTGGTGGAAAGCCGGAATTCGTAGAAAGTGGTGTCATCCACCGTATGGAAAAGCAGGCCATACTCGGCAGTCCCCACGACATCCAAGGGGCGAGCTACCACCTCTGCGTAGAAGTCTTGCAGTGGAGGTTTGACAGTTGCCCAAGCCATCCAATCTTTCTGCAATACCTGGATTTGGTAGAGGCCATCAGCGTAAAAGAGTTTTCGGTCGGCCTGGTCTTGCTTCGGCCATCCGCTATTCGGATCGCTGAAGATTTCGGAGATGATCTTGCCAGGAGCCGGCGCGCTTGTCACTCGGACATTGTCGAAAAGGACAGTTGCTTCTCCTTCCGTAAAGGTTCCCGCGTACAGGCAGAGATCGCCGGAAGTTAGGCTGCTGTCGCTGATCTCGCGCAAGGGTTGATCATTGACCGCCAAGGCGATCAAATCTCCCATGCAAATGGCAGTGATCTTGTTGCTGCCTGGTCCTTGACGGATTGCTGCCGAATCGGTCCAGTCCACCAACGTCTCCCACTGACCGTCGATGGATTTGCCGAAACGGTAGGTGCCGTCGGTGGCCACAGTGAACTCGTAGTAATTGCCTGCATCCAGATAGCGCAATAGAAACCCGTATTCAGCCAGATCGGGGCCAGATGCTAAATTCGCCTCAACATCGGCTCGGAAATTGGAGAAGCTCTTATCCGGCCGCCCCCATGCCATCCAGTTGGTGGGCGTGACGATGATCTCATACTTTCCGTCCCGATAAGCCTTGGTGGCTTCACCCACGGCGCTCAACGACCAGCCGCTGCTTTCATTAGAGAAATCTTCCAGCAACAACACCTCACCGCTGACGGTCGAACTGGGGGATGCGGTCGGGGTAGGGGATGTGTCACTGGGCCGTGGCGTGGTGGGGATCGCAGAGGGTGTCTTGGTGGGACTGGGCGTCGGGAAGAGGATGTGGGTCGGCGTTTTCGTGGGGGTGGGGGAGGGAGTGCTGGTGGGGGAAGGTGGTGTACTAGAGGATAGGGTAGGAGAAGGGGTTGGCGAGAAGGAGCTGGAGGGAATCGGGATGGTGGGGCTGCTGGTTGGGCTGGGCGCGGTCGGCAAAGGCGGCGTGGGTGACGCAGGGGTAGGCGAAACAGTGGGAGGCACTGCGCGGGGCCAGAGGATATAGGCAGCGATCCCGCCACCGACCAGGACAATGGCTAGGACGATCACCAGGACGATGATGCCCGTTCGACGAATCGGTTTCGCCGCATTTGCGCCAACGGAGGCGACAGCGCGCGCTGCCTCCCGCTCGGCTTGCCAATCTGCTCGAGCAGCAGGTTGCGTTACTTCAGGCTGTTCCGGGAGAGCCGCCCCACATTGGCCGCAAAACCGTTTCCCCGGAACAAGAAGAGATCCACATTTCGCACAGAACTTCGTTTCGTTTGCCATCAGTTTCAACCTCCTGGACAGAGAATCCGACAATTAGTCTAGCAGAACGCGCTGCCGCAGGCTGTCTACCTGCCGCGGGCTGTTCTGCAAGACATGCTGCCGCAGGCAGTTCTGGTCCATCTACTAGTTTAGGGCGCCTTCGGCAGGGGAATCTCGCGGAAAGAACCGCTCACGCTAACTCGGCTGGTTGGGTCCGCCCGATCGACAGCATTGAACTGGAAGCTGCCGCTCAGCTTTCCATTTTCTAACGCATCGATGGCCAGGCTGCCGCCGGCCTCTGCATAGAAGACATGGCCGTTGTCGAGCGCCGAGCTGGCGCTGACGCGGCCTTCTGTCACGAGCTCGGTAAAGGCATCCATCATATATGGGCCAGTCCCCAGATCGAGCGGGAAGTAGAGGGTCACATCGGATTTCCAGCCACTTTCGCCGAATAGTAGGATATGCTCCCAAGGACTTGTGTTGTTCGTTCTTTCTCCATCCTCAGCGGTCCGCTCTGCAGCGCCGCGAATCTCATAGTGAAAGCTTCCTGCTTCTAACATGGCAGGAGGTGGGGTCGCACTGGAAGGGGTGGCAGAGGGAGAAGGCGCCGGTCCAGTGGTCCCTGAGCAAGCAGCGAGTAAGCAGAGGCAGCAGAGGAGAGCAAGAAGGAAACTCCATCGGCGGGTATGCATGTTTGATCCTTTCTTCGCCCATCCTCGGCTTGATCGTTCAGTCGTCTCCTGGCATGATGTTGAGATAAGCATCCGGCCGGGACAGGCATCTGGTTTTTTCCATTATAGCGGAAGGCAGACCGCGATCCGCTGCTTTCCATCATCTTATTTGGAATCGATAGGCTTCCAACTGCCTCGGCGTGCTAAGGCAAGGTAAACCAGAAAGGAGAACCGATGCCCCTTATTTTGGAAGAAACCCGCGATCATGTTGGGATCTTGACTTTGAACCATGACGCCAAGCGCAACGCTCTCAATCGGATCATGATGGACAATCTGATTGAGGGGTTGGGGCGTATGAAAGCTGATGGCGCACGCGTGGTCATCTTGCGGGCCAATCGAGGAGCCGCTGTCTGGTCCGCAGGTCACGATATCGCCGAGCTTCCCAAGCCTGGCTTCGATCCTTTGGCCTACGACGACCCGCTGGAGAAGACCATTCGCTCCATCCAACACTTCCCAGCGCCGGTCATCGCCATGATCGAGGGCACTGTCTGGGGGGGAGCTTGCGAACTCGCTTTAACGTGCGACATTCGAATCGGCACGCCGCAGACCAGCTTCGCTGTCACGCCTGCAAAAATCGGCCTTCCCTACAACCTGAACGGGATCACCAATCTGGTCAATGCCTTGGGAGCCGCCACGGCCCGTGAGATGGCCTTTACCGCCCAACCGTTGCCGGCCGAGCGTGCGTACCAGCTTGGCATCCTGCAGTACCTGGTCGCGCCTCTAGAGTTGGAGAGCTTCACCTTGGACCTGGCAAGGAAGATCACCCTCAACTCGCCGCTCAGCATCTCAGTGATCAAGGAGCAGCTCCGTGTGCTGGCCGGAGCTTATGCGATTTCCCCGGAGACATTTGAACGGGTCCAAGCCCTGCGCAAGGTGGCTTACGAGAGCGCCGATTACCAGGAAGGGATCGATGCTTTTTTCCAGAAACGCACCCCCCGCTTTCATGGAAAGTGAAGTCCGTACGAGCGCGGGCCTTGAATCATCAGCCGGATGCATGCTTTTCCAAATAGCGGCTGTTTTTTCCCGAAATTTGCCACAAAAGCCCGAGGCTTTGTTACAATTAAGAAAAAAGGAGGTATCTTTAACAAGATGAGATTCTCTTTGTTTCGAGTCGTCTCAGGCGTGCTGCAGTTTTTTGCCTGGGTCTGGATGATTCTGTTGTTGGTGGCTGGGATTATCATTGTTGCTGTGCCCATCCCCTGGGAAAGCCTGAACTACTATGGCATGGATTACAACCTACAGATGGGTTTGTACATCTTTGGTTGGGCTCGTTGGGGTGTCTTCGTCGGAATGATCGTCAGTGCCCTGATCGGCTGGGCCGCTTTAATGGCCATTGCCGGGATGCTGCGCTTGCTGATCTCCATCGAAACCAACACCTACCAAAGCGCCAATCGCGCGCCTCTGGCCTATCCACCACCAGCCTACATGGCTCCCCCCATGCCAAGCCCTTCTGTTTATACGCCGCCTCCAATCTCTCCCCCTCCAGCCGCACCTACCCTAGGCATTGTGCCGCCACCCGCCGCACCCACATTTCCTTGCAGTAACTGCGGGGCCGAGCTGCTGCCCGGTGACAAGTTCTGCCAAAACTGCGGGGCTAAAACAACGACGTAACCTTCCAACATTCTGAAGGTCATTGGTACGCAAGCCTCCTTGTTGGATAGTTCCTGGTTCCGGTGAGGAGGTTTGGGCTTTGCAAAGCAGCTAGCGAAAGGAGAGAGCATGAGCGAGAGTTGGCAGGTAGTCTTTCGCGCCGAGAATATGGTGGAAGCTGCTCTCGTGAAGAGCCGCTTGGAGGATGCAGGGATCTCTGTGATGGAACGGGGAGAAGCGATGAGCGCAGCCTTTGGATTCACCATCGGCCCGCTTGCTGCCGTCGATCTACTAGTGCCGAGTTCGCAATTTCAGATAGCCCTCGAAATCGTCAGCGAACCGGAGGGGGAACCAGGAAGCCCTCATGAGATGGAATGAGAGGATCTTGGTCCTTTTACTCGCTCCTTCTCTGAAATTTGAGCCTGCGCACTGAGGAAGTTAAAGAAGAGGGACAATGAACAGCCGGCAGATTACACGGATCTGGGCTCACCTCGCTGTCGTATTGCTCAGCCTGGTGGCGATGACATCGGCATCCTGGGCTGCTTTCACTGACACCCAGGGGAATTGGGCGGAACCAGCCATCCTTCGGTTGGAGGCCCAAGGCTGGATGGAAGGCTTTCCTGACGGAACTTTCCGGCCTGATAGCCTATTGAGTCGGGCGCAACTGGCCAAGACCGTCGTGGAATGCTCGGGTGTCACAGAGACACCGCCAGAGACTTCCAAGATGACTTTCCTGGATGTCTCTCCACTCCATTGGGCCTTCCCATGGGTAGAGTATGCGGAAAGCAAAGACCTTATTCGTGGGTACCCGGACGGGACCTATCTTCCCGAGCGGGCAGTCAGCGTGTTGGAGATGCTGACCGTATTTGTACGTGCCAAGGGTTGGCTGGAGGTGACCCCCTCTATCCCCTTTTTCGCCAACATACCGTCCTCTCACTGGGGTTACAGCACGGTTATGACCGCCTTGCGCCACCACTTCCTGCTGGTTCCGGATCCCACCTTCATCGATATGCCTGATCCGCTCCCCCTTCTCCAGGCCGAGCAGCAATCCACCCGCGCCCAGGTTGCCGTGCTCCTGGACCGCCTGCTGCGGATTCAATTGGAAACCCCATCCTATGATCTGGAGCAAGAACGGGGATTTCAAGAAGAAGCTGATCAAGGCAACCAGTCCTGGCGCCTCAGCGCCGAGGAGAGCGCTCGTTCTTTCCTCAGCGATCCGGCCTATGCAGGTTCAGCGATGGATGGGAGGGTGGTGGTTGAAGCAGAGGACGAGGGAGAGGCTTTCGTCTTTGCGGAGTTGGTCCAGGGCAATTTCATGGTTCATTTGAAGCGATTGGTGAAGGTGGGACCTACCGGTATCTGGACAGTAGTGGAGGTTGATCGGAATACGCCGTCCGGCATTTGAGCAAGGCGGGGGTTCAAGCCCCAAGGTGACAGCATTTGCAGCCCGTGTTAGAATCCGGGCAGGACGGTGGCTATAGCTCAACTGGCTAGAGCGCTGGACTGTGGATCCAGGTGTTGGGGGTTCAAGTCCCCTTAGCCACCCCAACCTCCTTACCGCTTTGGGAGCCATCTGCAAGATCAGCGAGGCTGTGGAGATGCTTCCCATCATATTGCCAGTAGGAAGAACACGGCACACCGGTCTGCACACCACAGCGATCAGTCGAAGGCCGGAGAAACGCCAATATCCATATCAATCTTCTCCTCCTCACCTGTTTTCTTTCAAGCTAAAAAAATCTATCAGTTGATTCTGGCCCTAGTACAATGTAACTATTTATCTTTCGTAATTAGAGAAAGCATGCTATCCTGGCGACAACTCAAAGATGGAGGTCGCCATGTCGCCAAGATATCGAGTAACACTAACCAAGGAGGAGCGCCAAGAGCTTGAGTCAATGACACGCCGCGGAAAAACCCACGCCAGAAGATTTATCCATGCCCGTGTTTTGCTGCTTTGCGATGCAGGTGAAAATGGTCCGGCATGGAATGTCTCCGATGTGGCCACAGCGCTTGGGGTGACCAGCCGGTCCATTGAACACCTCAAGAAACGCTTCGTAGAGGAAGGGCTCCAAGCAGCCCTTGAGCGGAAACAAAGGGATAAGCCTCCACGGGAAATCATCTTTGACGGCGCCTTTGAAGCAAGATTGATCGCACTGGCTTGTTCGGACGCCCCGGATGGTCGTCGGCGATGGACGGTCAGGCTCCTTGCCGACAAAGCCGTCGAGCTGAACTTTGCCCCATCCGTGTCGCACATGACCGTGCAGCGGGTTCTAAAAAAAACGAACTTAAGCCTCACCTCAGCAAGTACTGGAAAATCCCTCCCGAAGGGAGTGCCGCCTTTGTAGCCCATATGGAGGATATCCTGGAGATCTACCACCTGCCGTATGATCCTGACTGCCCGTTGGTGTGCATGGATGAATCCAGCCAACAACTGATCGGCGAAGTCCGCCAGCCGATACCGTGCATACCGGGACAGCCGGTGCGCATTGACGATGAATACGTCAGATTAGGGGTGGCGGAGATATTTATGGAAGTGGAGCCACTGGCCGGCAAGAGACATGTAGCGGTCACTGAACATCGCACCCGAAAGGATTGGGCGATGCAGATCAAAGAGATGCTCGATGAACGCTATTCGAGCGCAACCAAAGTGCGCCTGGTGATGGATAACTTAAACACCCATAGTGTTGCCTCATGATAGCCCGCGGCAGCGCGTTCTTCTACGAAGCATTCGAACCCAAGGAAGCCAGACGTTTGGCGGAACGGCTGGACATCCATTACACGCCGAAACACGGCAGCTGGTTGAATATGGCAGAGATCGAACTGAGCGTCCTGAAAGGACAGTGTCTTGATCGCCGGATTCCAGAGATGGCCACCATGCAAACCGAAGTAGCTGTCTGGGAAAGAGACCGGAATAACAGTTCGAAGAAAACAGTCTGGCAATTTACAACAGCCGACGCTCGGATCAAACTGAAGCGTCTTTATCCGATACTATAGATGTTACGTGGTACTAGATGAGGTTTCTGATTCGCAGTGCTATGATGGTTAGGAATCGGCGATGAGCATCTACAATCGAATTTCTGAAAGTAAACTGCGGTCAAAGCGAGCCCCTGGCTGGATTTGTCTCCTGGCAATCCTATTGCTCGTCGGATGCACGGCCAACCCCTTTCCAAACTCCTCAGCTGTTTCCCCGACAGCCCCTTCCACCTCCAATGGAGCGGTGACCCCATCGACTGCGACTTCTTTGGATCTTTCACCCTTTCTCCAGGCTCACAGCGTTCTCACTTCCCTGGGGAACAAGGTTTGGCCCGCCTTCGGCACAGCGCCGCCCCCTTACCTGGTGCAGGTGGGCAGTGAGGATCTGCTGCTTGGAAATGCCACGCCTCCCGCAGCTGTTGTGCCGATTCCCGGCCTGACGTTTCTGGGAATGCCGGTCTATCTCCAGACCGGACACCTCGTGCCAGTGCCTGCAGCTACTACCTGGAAGGTTGGTGAGACTTGGTGTGTGGCCATCCCGGAGCGGGAGGCCTTACAGCATGCCGTGGACCAGTCACTAGGAATTGAACAGGTCAGTATTACCACAACAACCTACCTGCGAGTCCTTTTCCACGAATCGTTCCATGCGTTCCAGATGACCAGCACGGGAGGGCAGCCACGTAACTACTCAGGTATTTCTCCAGCAAGATTACCAAGGCACACAGGATTCTCTCAAGAAAATCGTTAGGTGGATATAATAGCGCCTGTCCATGGGGAGTTGGAGGGGAAGAACCAGCCAGGTATGACTGAACACCCTGCCGGGGGCTGTCTTACCGCAGGCTGGTTTCTTAGGTCAAGCTTGGGACGAAGGGCGTCTTGCCAAAAGCGCCGGCAAGGGCCTCCATGATGCCGATGGCATTCTTGCGGGCCGTAGCGATGTAGCTGCGAATAAGGCAGAAGGCCTCTGCCCTTCTAGGCTGCGGAACATCCCGGAGATCTTCTGCTGCACTTTCATCATGCGAAGGGCCCGTTCAGCCAGATTGTTGTCGAAGGGGACGAGGAAGTCGTACATGAAGGCCAGAACTTTCTCCCGGTGGCGATCGAGCCGTTCCAGCAGATTCCTGGGCTTGGTCTTCTTCCGCCGTCCGCGTTTCTTTAGAGCGCCAACCAGCTGCAAGGGCAAGGGGTTGGCAGCATAGCCCTGATCCAGAATGCGCTGGTAACGGGCTTCGAATGCCCGCAGGTCTCTCTCCAGGAGACAGTCGGCGGTTGGCCTGGCTCGATCGACCGCCTCTTTGATCTCCAGCAGGCAGTCAATCATCTCTTCGGCCCAGCCCTCTTGGCATTGATCGTGAAGGAAGATCAGCTCGCGCAGGTGGTGGGCGTTGCACAGTCCATGGGCGCAGCCGTAGGCGAAGTACGGTCCCCAGGAGTCATGAATGGCCCGTCCCCTGAAACCGGGCAGGATGCCGATGGCATCGAGGGCCTCCCTGCCGTGGTTGGGCTGGATGGCGTAGTAGGTGGCGGTCTCGGTGCAGGCGGTATGAAGCCACTGGCGCTTGCCCTTTACCCGTGAGCCGGTCTCGTCGAAATGGACCACTGGGGCTTGTCCGATCCGCTCCTTGATCTGCTGGACAGGCGCCTTCAACAGATCTTGGCATTGAAGGATGATGTTGGCCAGCGT
>JAPLHV010000249.1 GCA_026389455.1 Coprothermobacterota bacterium | reverse complement strand
GCGCCGGAACCTTCAAGAACCTGAAATCAGTGGCTGTCCCCAATTCTCCAAATTCCCCCCAATTCTCCACAGCAAGTCTTCCTTCAGCCGTCCCATTTTTTCGGACAAAATAACTGGGTAGACTTCAGGATCGCGCAGGCGTTTGAACTCCTCGGGAAGGGCGGCGATCTGGTCTTGCGCGCGCTGCCGGAAAATAAGGAAAATAAGGGGACAGATTTATTTATTCACTTTCCTAGAGTAAAAACTGAGGGTGGAAGTAGGCGGATTGAGGGCAGCGCGAAAGAATGGCTTGATGCGTGTCATAGCTGTCTTGTGGAAAAGCTGTATACTGTTAGTTGGTCAACAAAAGGGTTGAGAATCCAATGCAACTAAGCCTGTTTCCTAGCGTAATTGGGGATGTGCCACTAAAAACAAATGGCGCTTTGAACAAGCTTGATGCGCACGACAGAAGGATTCATGATTGGTATCGGTTTGTCTTGTCTTTTCCTCCTCATTTAGTACGGGAATATTTCACTCGATTTGCTTTGAAACCCGGTAATGTGGTTCTTGATCCTTTCTGCGGGACGGGAACAACTCTCGTCGAAGCTAAGCTCCATGGCATATCAAGCATCGGGATTGAAGCGAATAACGTAGCCCATTTTGCAAGCTCCGTCAAAGTAGATTGGAGCATTGACCCCGATGGACTGGTCAAGCATGCAGCTTTAGTCGCGGAACAGACACGACAAGCTCTTGCGTCGTACGATGAGCCGACGCTCAGGGTTCTTCCAGCGGAAGCGGATTTGCTGTTGCTGAAGGATTCAATCAGCCCATTGCCCCTTCATAAATCGTTGGTCTTGCTGGAGCAACTTAGCGCCAATGAGAATTCCGATTTCATACAGCACCAATTGCTAGCACTCGCAAAGGTGCTTGTGTTTTCTGCCAGTAACCTGCATTTCGGTCCTGAAGTGGGAGTTCAGCGAACGAAGAAACATGATGCGCCAGTTCTCGAAAGCTGGTTGGATGCGGTAAAGTCTATTGCCTCTGACTTGCGCAAAACACAATTGACTAAAGCAACCTCAACAGTCTATCATGCGGATTCTCGCGAACTCGCTACATTACTACGGCCATCCAGCATTGATGCAGTTTTTACCTCACCGCCCTATCCAAACGAAAAGGACTACACTCGCACCACTCGATTAGAGTCCGTAGTGCTTGGGTTCATTCATAATAAAAAAGAACTGAGAGCCTTGAAAAAAGGGTTACTCCGATCCAACACTCGTACCGTTTACAAGGGTGACAATGATGATAAATGGATTCCAGAGCATTCTGAGATTCATTCGATAGCGGCAGAAATTGAGGAGCGCCGAATTGCTTTGGGCAAGACTTCGGGATTTGAAAGACTCTATGCTAAAGTAACAAAGTTGTACTTTGGCGGCATGGCTCGACATCTAGCGGATCTAAGAACCTATTTAAAGCCTGGAGCTTATCTTGGTTATGTGGTCGGGGACCAGGCATCATATTTGCAGGTAATGATTCATACAGGACGATTGCTTGCTGCGATAGCACAATCGCTGGGATACCGGATTGTGTGTATTGATCTATTCCGAACCCGCCTTGCAACTGCAACGCGTAAACAACTGCGTGAAGAGATTGTTGTATTACAATGGCCCGGTCCTTCAAAGGAGAAACTATAGTGATAAAGGAACGAAATCGGTATTCAAAACTTATCGAAAGAATTTTCGAGAAGAAATACACCGATGGATCTCGGGAAGTGGCTTTTCAACGAGAGGACTTGATCAGCACTGCCGATGAACTTAGCATTAAATTGCCAAAGAATCTCGGTGACATCGTCTATAGTTTTAGATATCGAGCTGATTTGCCAGAGTCAATTCGAAGTCGTTCCCCGGAAGGATTGGAGTGGGTTATTCGTCCAACAGGTCAAGCGAGGTATAAATTTTCATTGTCTACAATACCGCGATTTTTCCCCAATCCGATATTGGCTGAAACAAAGATCCTCGACGCTACTCCTGGAATTATTGTGAAATATGCTTTCAACGATGAACAAGCGCTCTTGGCAAAATTACGATACAACCGGCTTATTGATATTTTTACTGGGGTAGCATGCTATTCACTTCAGAATCATCTTCGGACAACTGTTCCGAATATTGGACAAGTTGAAACCGATGAGATTTATGTAGGTGTTGATAAGCGTGGCGCACAATATGTCTTTCCAGTTCAGGCGAAGGGCAGTGGCGACCAACTCGGCATTGTCCAGATTGAACAGGATTTCGCTCTTTGTGCCGCGAAGTTCCCACAGCTGATCTGTCGTCCGATTGCCGCGCAGTTTATGGAGAATAATTTGATCGCACTCTTTACATTTGAAGAGGGCGAGAATGGCGTTTCCATCAGTGATGAAAAACACTATCAGCTTGTTCCACCCGAACATTTGACGGATGAAGATTTGGTCAACTATCGAAATCGCTAATGATTTTTCTGGTTCCTTCTCATTTCAAGTGGGTAAACTACCAGCCTGCAGCTAGATAGCCCCGGCAGGGTGTTCTGTGTCGAAGTGGGGCAGATAGCCGCGGGAGTGCCACCCCTGGGCTGGTTGCTCTCCAGAGCGGTCGGCTTCTGTCACTTCACTGCTGATGCCGCACTGGGGTGCGGCGGTCCCAGGAAAGCCGATGGCCCAGGGACGGTCTCAGTCTCAGGGAAGCCGATGGCCCAGGAAAGCCGATGGCCCAGGGACGGTCTCAGTCTCAGGGAAGCCGATGGCCCTCAGGGAAGCCGATGGCCCAGGAAAGCCGATGGCCCAGGGACGGTCTCAGTCTCAGGGAAGCCGATGGCCCAGGAAAGCCGATGGCCCAGGGACGGTCTCAGTCTCAGGGAAGCCGATGGCCCAGGAAAGCCGATGGCCCCATAAGACCGCGATCAGCTTTTTCATGTTCTCTCCTTTAGGTCTTGTGTTCTTTCCTGCGATTGCCAAGAAACTGCTATCAGCGAAATCGCGGATGGTATGAGGGGGCAGTGGGCAATATCCCAGGAGGTCAGCCTTCTACGGCACGATGAACTCGTACCCCAGCCGCCGGAAGATGTCGGCCATCACCTCATAACCGAGGGTGCTGACGTGCTCGCCGTCAATACCGATGAGGCCCCCCTCAACAGGATCCTCATCGTGATTTGGGCCGTTGAAGGCCGAGTAGATGTCTGCCGTAGGGACGCCGTACTTGGCCGAGGCCTGCTCCAAGCTCTGATTTAAGCGGGTCCAGGCAGCTTGGCATTCCTCATAGATGCCCATCTTCTTCCAGTCTGAATAGATCGGACAATAGAGGTTCTGCGCCTGGATCAGGGTGGACTGTCCCTTGCGCAAGGTCAGGATCTCGCTCAGTACGGCTTCCATGTCCGCCTGATAGGCGTCGAAGGCCGCGTCGGAGAAGTCCTTGCTGTGTTGGTCGCCGCTGCCGGGCTCGTTGATGATGTACCAGCCGATGCGCGGCGTGGGGTTGGCCTCGAAGGCGATTACTTCCGCCTGAGCCAGATCCATTCGCCATCTGGTGGAGGTCTTCACTTTCTCCAGCAGATAGGCGCAATCCGGACCGGGGAGGGCGTAGTTGATTTTCTCCACCTTGGCGCCCAAGACAATGACGATTTCCTTGTTGGCATCGATCCAGTCCACCTTGGCGCCCACGGCCGTGGGCATGGCAGAAGGGGCGCATCCATTTCCCAAGAGGAGAAAGACCCGATCACCAGGAAGATTCCGGCCCGTTTCCCGATCATCGCGCCGATTTGCCTATTCTTCTTACACTCCGTCGCATCGCTT
>JAPLHV010000203.1 GCA_026389455.1 Coprothermobacterota bacterium | reverse complement strand
GAGACATAGGAGCGGCCAAGTGACACGATAACAAGAAAGACACGATCATCTGTTGGACGGCAGGGCAGTTTTTACCTTGCTGGTCAGTAGATGATTGACTTGTTCTTGTCGTTTCCGTGGCCGGGGGCCGCATCCTATCATAAGTCAATTTGAAGATCTCCAGTCACGGCAACACGTGGCTGTTTTGTTTTCAGGGAGACTTTGATGATTCAATCGATTGTATTTCGAGATGTTGCATTTACCTATGAGAGGATGTCAGGCTGGCTTTTTGAGGGACTTTCGCTCCATTTTGCCACTGGATGGACCGGTATCATAGGCGCCAATGGAGCGGGAAAGACGACACTGCTGCGACTGGCAGCGGGTGAGTTGACGCCAATGAAGGGGATCGTGGAAATCGCCGTGCCGGCGGTTTATTGTCAGCAGCGGACCGACCTACCACCCGGAGGATTGGACGGGCTGCTGAGGGAGAACGATGCCGAAGCGCTGAAGATCCGGGGGAATTTAGGCGTCGAGGAGGATTGGCCGGAACGCTGGGAGCCGCTCAGCCACGGGGAGCGGAAACGCGCCCAGATTGCTGCCGCCTTGTGGCAGAAGCCCGATCTGTTGGCGATTGACGAACCGACCAACCATCTTGACCGGGCAGCTCGGGAGATGCTCCAGCGGGCGTTGCGAGGTTTCCGGGGAATCGGGCTTCTCATCAGCCACGATCGAGAACTGCTGGACAGCTTGTGCAGCCAGTGCGTGTTCCTCGACCCGCCAAGCGTTATCATTCGTCCCGGGGGGTATACCGCTGCCACCGAGCAGGTGGCTTGCGAACGTGCCAGCGCTCAACGGGAACGCGAGGCAGCCAAGACGGAACTGATGAGGTTGCGCCGGGTTGCCACGAAAAGAAGGGCGATCGCTCAGCAATCGGACAGCAGGGTCTCCAAGCGCGGACTAAACCCCAAGGACAGTGACGCGCGCGAGAAGATTGACATGGCGCGGGTGACGGGCAAGGACGCTGTGGGAGGCAAGTTGCTTCGTCAGCTTGATGGCCGACTGCATCAAGCGGAAGAACGATTGCAGGGCATTCAGGCGGTAAAAACCAATCAACTGGGTATCTGGGCGCCAGGAGAACGGTCCAGGCGGGACTGGCTTTTTTCGCTAAAAGCAGGGGAATTGGCCTTGGGCGAGAGAAGGCGATTGGTCTACCCCGATCTGGCGATGCGGCCGGATCAGCGAATCGCTCTGACCGGCCCGAATGGAGGGGGCAAAAGCACGTTAATCGGCCAAGTGGTCGCTGCCGTGAACGTTCCTGCCGAGCGTCTCGTTTACATCCCTCAAGAGTTTGATCGGGAAAGCTGTAGGGATTTGTTGGAACGCGTTCGTCAGTTGAGCCACGAAGAAATGGGCAGATTGCTGGCGATCGTGAGCCGGCTAGGATCACGCCCCTCGCGCTTGCTGGAGAGCGAAGACCCCAGCCCGGGCGAGGTGCGCAAGCTACTCCTGGCGCTGGGTATCGTCAAGGCGCCACACCTGATCATCATGGACGAACCAACCAACCACATGGATTTGCCTTCCATCGAATGCCTGGAGGATGCGTTGCGGGACTGCCCTTGCGGATTGTTGCTGGTGAGCCATGACCTGCGCTTCCTGAAAGCGCTGGTGAAATCCAGGTGGGATATTGAAGAAAAGAGCAACGGGCAATTCTCCCTGTGTCTATCGGAGTTCTAGGTTCGTCTGGCTATCTTTTCCGGCTGGGCTTGTCCGCAGAAGGCTACGGTCGCCTGATACAGTGTCTTGACGCCAAAGAGCAGGGCTTCGATGGGGATGCGTTCATCGTGTCCGTGGACCAGGCTGACAAAGTCTATCTCCTTTGGCAGTTGTACCGGAGTGAAGCCATAGCATGGGATCCCGGCATTGGCCAGGTGCTTGGCGTCGGTTGCTCCAATCAACATCATGGGGGCTACTTTGGCGCCTGGATCGTTGCGTATCAGCACTTCAGCTAGACATTGGAATAGATGGGTTTGGCTGCTGGTCTCCAGCGCTGGGGAAACAAGGATCGGTTGGAACTCGAAATCGGGACCGGCAATAGCCCGCAATTCAGCCAGGAAGGATTCGACCGTTTGTCCGGGAAGGAGGCGGCCGTCCAATTCTGCCTCAGCCTGAGAGGGGATCACATTGGTTTTTCCCCCGGCCCGAAATACGGTGGGGCAGACGGTGTTATGCAGGATGGCGAAGATGGTTTCGGCGAGGCTGGGGTCACCCAATAAATGACGGCGGACCCACTCGCTGGTGGCAGGGTAGAGGAGCAAGCGCAGGCCCAATTGGGCCAGGCCGCCCAGCGCTGAACCGATCCCGTTGATCATATCCGAGGCAGCAGCCGTCCGATGGAAAGGAAGGGGCGTTTTACCTAAACGAGCCACTGCCTGCGAGAGTTTGACCACAGCGTTGTCCTGATGAGGCCGGGATGCGTGTCCGGGAGAGCCGCGAGCAGTCATTCGCACCCAGCAGACGCCTTTCTCAGCCACTTGGCACAGATAGACACGACCTTTCCCCAGGTTGATGGGAAGGCCGCCGAACTCGGTCAGGGCATACTCTGCCTGGATCAAGTCTAAATGCTGATCAACCAAGAAACCTGCGCCAAACAAGCCGCCTGCTTCCTCATCGGCAGTGGCCGCGAAGATCACATCTCTTTCCAGGGGCAGGCCAAGGCGTTTCAAAAGGAGCATGGTCATCAATTGCATTACCACGGCGTCTTTCATGTCCAGCGCTCCCCGTCCCCAAATACACCCTTCGGCCACAACACCGCTGAAGGGGTCGTAAAGCCAGCGTTCCGCTTCGGCGGGGACCACGTCCAAGTGAGAAAGGAGCAGCAGGGGCTTGCTTTCTCCTTGGCCGCGGTAGCGAGCCACAATATTTCCACGCCCAGGAGCCGATTGCAGCACTACGGGTTGATACCCCTCCCGCGCCAAGACCCCAGCCAGGTATTCAGCAGCCGCCAGCTCATTTCCCGGGGGATTGGTGGTGTTGATGCGCAGCAAAGCCTGCAAATGGGCGACAGCCTCTTCCCGGATGGCTGCCCAGTCGACTGTCATTTCGCTATCTCTATCCATGTTCATAAGTTCAGGCCTTTCCAAACGAGGTGGAGTGACTTGGATTATAGTCTTTCCAGCAGTATTGGAAACGCGCCTAGCTCTATGAGTTACAACCTAAAGTGTTGAATCCTATTGTGTGAGTCTACCCGGATGAGTAGAGTAGGAAGGAGAAACGCGGCCTTAGGGTCAAAAAGGAGAGACGATGCCCATTTTTTCCGTTGCGCCGACCGGGAAAGTAACTTCGGAAGTATTTGTTGTGTCCGGCAAGATGGTCAACTTCTATTTGATTCAGGGACCGGAAGGGGTTGTCGCGATAGACACCGGCCCTTCCAGGCCGGACGCACGGGACCAATTGGAGACCTTGGGGATCGATCCATCCCAGGTGGTGGCTGTTTTCCTAACTCATTCCGACTATGACCACACGGGCGGTCTTGCTCTCTTCCCCCAGGCTCGGCTATACCTGGGGCAAGGTGAAGAGCCTTTGGTGACCGGGAAGGTTCGCCGCATGTTCATCCGCTTCAACAAACCGCTGGATCGGCCGTATTCACTTCTGGCTGACGGCCAGACTGTGACGGAAGCGGGCTTGACCGTCCAGGCCATTGCCACACCCGGGCACACCCCTGGTTCGACCAGCTATCGTGTGAACGAAAAATGGCTGTTTACGGGAGATACCGTGCGTCTGGTCAAAAGTCGCGTTGTCCCCTTCATCGGTTTCATCAACATGAACACGCAGATCCAAGTGCAGTCTATTCGGAAGCTGGCGCGATTGGATGGGATCGAGCTGCTCGGTACCGCTCACCACGGCGTCAGTCACGACTATGCCCAAGCGATGCAAGCCTGGCGATCCGCAAGCTAACAAAAAAGGGGACAGATTTATTTTCCCACTTTTCTCGGCCTTCCCGGTCCTCGAGGTTTTACTCGTCTCTCAATGATCTTCTCGATTTCGCCCACAAGATCCGATCCTTCGCTACTCTTAGGACGGGCTGCCAGTCAACTGTCCCCGTTGGAGCGATCTACGGATCAATAAATAAATCTGTCCCCTTTTCTCACTGTCGTTTCAACGCTGGGCGAAAGTGGAATTGGCGGCTGACCAAAACTAATAGTAAAAACTACGTTCAGGCCTTCATAATGGATATTAGTGACATATAGATTAGAATCCGTGCCGTCATAAGCGTGGCTGTTCGACACACTACTGGGAGTAAAAGAACATTCGGAAGAAAAAATATCTGCCGCGTTGCCAGTATTAATATTTGTCTCCAACTCCCACAACCCGTCTGCCTGTTCCACGGCCGCTAAATAATGACCCGTATTTGTGTGACTTGGATACCACTCGTTACGATTATTGGTATCCACGCTTTCATCAATATGCCAAATTAACAAACCATACCCAGGTAACCGCTCAAAACTTCCAATATTCTGTCGGTTTTCCAACAGAAAATACTCGTTAGGTCGACCCAGAATAGGAACCTTAATGGCTTTGCCCGTAGATTCAACAGGTGGCAGAACACATTCCTGATTAATTATTACCGTTGTTGGCTCTAACCAACCAAGAAGGTCTTTGTTAAAGGCGTCAAAATGCCAATAATAACCTGCGCCCATAAAAGACCATAAGCCGGCGCCTCTAGACGAAGTATCATAGTCATATAGATCGTATGTTCTCAATAAATGGGAATATTCATGAGTGAATATGAATAATGTTTTTATCTAGAGGATTCTTCTCATACTCAGTTTCAAAACAAAAATCTCTAATAGTCACACCATCCCTATGATTATTAGTTCTTCCGGAAATTGCAAAATTCTGAATATACCCTCCAGCTCGGACAAATACCAAGCCATCACAAATGCCATCATGGTTGGCATCATGCTGACTAAAATCAATCCAAGGGTCAACAATAGCCAAAATATCATCTCTGAATTCTACATATTTAGCAGTATTGATTCCGGTAAAATAATATCTGAATGGCTTCGGCGCCCTAATCCAATGTAAACGCTCGCGAAAAAGTTTACCAATCCGGCCTCTTTCGCTCATCATAAAGTTTACCACCTGAGCGCACTGTCCTGTACGTTGGAGCTGATTCATAGCTCAACGACAGGAGGAAAGGAATGCTCAAGATGGTTATCCTCGAGGAGATCCGCAAGAGGTACTTCCTCTGCGGCTGGAGTATGCGGCGAATCGCCCGGGAACTGGGGATTTCCCGCCCATCGGTAAATAAGGCCTTGCAATCAGCCGAGATGCCCTGCTATCGCCTGCCCGACCGGAAGCCTTCCCCTGTCTTAAATCCGG
>JAPLHV010000096.1 GCA_026389455.1 Coprothermobacterota bacterium | reverse complement strand
CGAAAACTTCTTCGAGGTGAAGGACTGGACGATCATGGATCCCGACATTCCAAGCCGCAAAGTGATTGATAATGTCAGTTTCACTGCCCGCCGCGGGGAAATTTTGGGCATCGCCGGGCTGATGGGTGCAGGGCGGACCGAGTTGGCCATGAGTCTTTTCGGCGCCTACGGCATTCGCACCGCTGGAGAAGCCATTCTGGAAGGGAAGGCGCTGCGGGTGCATAACCCCAACGAGGCAATCCTGCAAGGATTGACTTATCTTTCCGAGGACCGCAAGCGCTACGGATTCGTGCCGCTGATGGATATCCGCGCAAACATTACCCTCTCCAGCCTGGAAAAGCTGTGGCGGAGCGGGGTCATCAACAACAACGAGGAAGTCAGGATCAGCGAGCAGTATGTCTCCGACCTGGCTATCAAGACCCCTTCGGTGGAGCAGAAAGTGGGGAACCTGTCGGGCGGCAACCAGCAAAAGGTGGTCCTTTCCAAGTGGCTGCTGACCAAGCCCAAGGTTCTAATCCTGGATGAGCCTACGCGTGGAATCGACGTTGGGGCCAAGTTCGAGATCTACAACATTATGAATCGCCTGGTAGATCAAGGAGTCTGCATCATTATGATCTCCTCGGAGCTGCCGGAGATCCTGGGCATGAGCGACCGCATCCTGGTCATGCATGAGGGCCGGATGGTCGGAGACCTGCCGCGCAGTGCGGCCACGCAGGAACGGGTCATGTTCTTCGCAACCGGAGGTCAGTGAAAATGCAGAACACCGTACTAGAAACGCCAACCTCGCCTGCACGGACGCCAACACCAGGCACTGGTGGGTTCCGCTCCGGCATCCGGCAATACACCATGGTCATTGCCCTGCTCCTGGTATGGGGTATTTTCACGATCTTCACGGGAGCAAAATTCATCGAGCCCAGAAACCTGTCCAATCTTTTCCTGCAAAGTGCCACAGTTGCCATCATCGCAGTCGGCATGGTTTGGGTCATGGTCGCCGGCCACATTGACCTTTCGGTCGGCTCCTTGATGGGCTTTTGTGGCGCCATCGTTGCCGTGCTGATCACTAACTTCAATTGGAACCCAGTCTTTGCCATCCTGGCGACGCTGGCTGTCGGGATCTTGATCGGCATTTGGCAAGGCTACTGGATTGCTTACCGAGGAGTTCCCGCTTTCATTGTGACATTGGCCGGCATGTTGATATACCGCGGTGGGGTTCTGGGGGTCGCCTCCAAGACGATCAGCCCCAACAGCCCGTCCTTCGCCGCCATCGGGCAAGGTTATCTGCCTGCTCTCTTCGGCAGCACTCCGGGATTCAATGGTCTCTCTGCCATCGTCGCTCTAACCGCCATCATTGCCTACAACATCTGGGCCCTCAGCTCCCGCGCCTCCCGGATCAAGTATGGCTTCTCCGTCCCGCCCTGGCCTCGTCAAATCCTGATTCAGCTTGTGTATTCGATCGCCATCGGCCTGATCTTCGGGATTATGGTTTTCTACATGGGCATTCCCTATGCAATCCTGATCATCATGATCCTGGTTTTGGTCTTTTCCTTCGTTTCCACCAACACCTCTTTCGGCCGGTATATCTATGCGATTGGCGGAAACCGTGAAGCTGCCCGTCTCTCTGGCATCAACGTGGCCAAGACCAACATGTACATCTTTATCGTCATGGGTTTCCTCTCCGCTGTGGCCGGGATTGTTTTCACCGCGCGCCTCAACGCTGCCACTCTGGGGGCAGGAACCTCAATGGAGTTGGACGTCATCGCCGCTGCCGTGATCGGAGGAACAAGCACCTTGGGCGGCGAGGGCACGGTCTTCGGCGCCATCATCGGAGCTCTGGTCATGGCCAGTCTGGACAATGGCATGAGCTTGATGAATTTGGATGTCACCTGGCAATACGTCGTCAAAGGGCTCGTGCTGTTGTTCGCCGTCGCCATCGATGTTTCTTCGAGGAAACGTGCCTAGTTTGAGACAACACTCCCATCGCTTCCTGCGGGAGGTCTTCCCAGCAAGATCTCCCGTTTCCCTTGCTGCTTCCCCGGCGCCCTTCATGATTTTCAAGTTTCCACTTGCCAGGATCGCCACAGCCTAGAAAAGGTTCCGGCTGATGCTCCTGGAAGCCATTTCCAAGGTTCTGCCGATTGTCCTTCTTTTCTTGCTGGGGATCTTGCTGCGCCGGCGCAAGGCTATTCAGCCGGGAACGGTGGCGGACCTGAAAATGATCGTGGTCAATTTTGCTCTTCCTTCCTTGCTCTTTCTGACCTTCGCCCGTGTAACTCTGGAGGGTCGTTTTTTCATCTTGACCCTCACTATCGCCGCACTGGGCATTCTCGTCTTGTGGCTGAGCGGCATGCTGCGTCGCCTGCTGCGCATCCGCTCTCCCTACTTTCAAGCTCTGCTGCCCGGTTTCGAGGGTGGGATGATCGGGTACGGCATCTACAGCTCAGCTTACGGCAGCAGCAACCTCTATAAGCTGGGAGTGATGGATCTAGGTCAAGCCATCTTCTTCTTTGGCTTCATGCTGGCTTTCCTTGAACGCTTGCGCAACCGTTCGCGCAGCTTGGCCGAGTCCGTGCGGGCTTCTATCTCCTCCCCTCCGCTGCTGGCCATATTATTTGGCATCGCTATCAACCTCAGCGGCGTGATGCCGGCCCTGGATAGCCGGCCTCTATCGGTGGGCGTGCTCAAAACGCTGGAGATCGTCGGCAGCCTGACCCTGCCCCTGATCGGGATCGTCATCGGCTATGAGATCCAGTTGAGCTGGAAACAGCTCCCTCTTCCAGCCCTGACCAGTCTGCTGCGCGTCTTCCTCTGGGTAGGAGTAGCGCTGCTTCTCAACACGTTCCTTCTAGACGGTCTGCTGCACTTAGATCGCGGTTTCCAAGCGGCTTTGATGACACTGCTGATCCTTCCCCCTTCTTTTATCACGTTGCTATACCTTCCAAAGGGCGATGACGAGACACAAGCCTATGTCGTAAACACGCTCTCGCTCTCGACGCTGCTGACCCTGGCGCTCTTCCCCTTGGTGATCTTGCTCTACCCGCCATGACCTACCCCGCCTTTCGCAGAATGCCCTCGGACCGCCAAGACGATCGCCTGGCTGCCGGCGAGATGGGAAACCCGTGATGCGCACGAGTGAGAGAACTTTGTTTGAACCCACCCCCCACGAGTTGGAGGTCAAAGAAGCCCGCTTGCGGGATCTCATGGGTCAGCTCTCTCTCGATGCCCTGCTTCTCTCTCGCCGCGACACCTTCGCCTGGACCACGGGAGGAAAGAACAACCACGTCAATAAAAGCAGCGAGTATGGATTCTTTGATCTACTCATCCTTCCCCACAGGAAGTACTGCCTGGCCAGCCGGATCGAAGCGCCGCGGGCCATGGAAGAAGAGTTGGCCGGGCAAGAGTACATCCTGGCTGACTATGACTGGTGGGAAGGGCGCGAGGAGACCGTCCGCCGCATCGTTGGGACGGGGCGCCTGGGAGCGGACGGACTCTTCCCCCGCGCCTTTGAGGTAAACGAAGCGCTGCGCCGCCTGCGCTTCACGCTCCTCCCCGATGAGGTTGTGCGCTTCCGCGAAGTAGGGCGACTGACGACCAAAGCGCTGGAGGAGACGGCCCGAGAGATTGAACCGGACTGGAGCGAGCATCGCATCGCTGCCCGCATGAGCGAGCGGGCCATGTCTCGAGGAGTGGAGGCGGTGGTGACTTTGGTGGCGACAGACGAGAGGATCTTCCGCTACCGTCACCCCATTGATACTGAAAAACGGCTGGAGCGTTACGCCATGCTGGTCTTGTGTGGAAGGAAATACGGCCTAGTGGCTAACCTTACTCGCCTGGTGCATTTCGGCCCCCCTCCCGGCGAGTTGCAGGAGAAACTAGAGAAAGTGGCCTCCATCGATGCCGAGATGATTTCCCGCACAGTGGTCGGCGCCGGCTTGGGCGACATTTTCCATGCTGGAATGGCGGCCTACGCCGCAGTTGGTTACCCAGAGGAATGGAAGTTGCATCATCAGGGCGGCATCGCCGGTTACAATGGACGCGAGATCCTGGCCGTTCCAAACTCACAGGAGGTGGTTCAAGACGGTCAGGCTTTCGCTTGGAATCCCTCCATCCGCGGCGTCAAATCAGAAGACACCATCCTCGTCCTCGGTGACTGCTCAGAGATCCTGACCGCTAGCGTGAGCTGGCCTTCCCTGGCGATTGAGCTGTCCGACGGTTCGATCCTGATGCGTCCGGGCTTGCTGGTCCGCTGAGAAGGCTTGCCCGATGACTTCTTTTCTCGCTCGTCCAACAAGACTGCCCTCCTCCCTTCTCACCTGGCGCCATTCTTTCGGGGAGAAGGGTGAGATGAGAGACGGTTCACAAGTCTCGCACAAGGAAATAGTTCAGGTCTCGAGAGCATGACAATCAAAGATCTCGATGCCGTCGTAGCTGGCCACCTCTGCTTGGACATTATTCCGCCTTTCCAAGGTGGCAGCGACTTTCCCGTCGAACAACTCTTTCGCCCGGGAGCTTCTCTTGGCGTGGGTCCGGCTACCTTGCGGACGGGCGGCGCAGTAGCCAACACCGGTCTGGCGCTGGCTCGGATCGGCAGCAGTGTGGCCTTCTGCGCCCGGGTTGGCGATGATGCTCTGAGCCGCCTGACAGTCGAAATCCTGTGCCAGGGGGGATCCACCGATGGTATTCGCCGATGCCCTGGCGTAGCCGGTTCCTATACGGTGGTGCTGGCTCCACCAGGCGTGGATCGCATCTTCTTGCACTATTCGGGCCCGAACGACTCATTCGGCTTGGAGGACATCGATTTCAGCCTCATTGAGCGAGCCCGCATCCTGCATTTCGGCTACCCTCCTTTGATGCGCCGGATCTACATCGACGGTGGACGGGAACTGGCGCTAATCTTTCAGGAAGCGCGGGCCTGTGGCGCAATCGTCTCTTTGGATATGGCGCTTTTCGACCCGACAGGGCAGGCTGCGGCAGTGGACTGGCCGGCTTTCCTGGCGACAATCCTGCCGCACGTGGATCTTTTTCTGCCATCAGCCGAAGAAGCCCTGCTAATGCTCGATCCTACCCATTACATTGATCTCTGCCGGACCCACCCGGGACTAGCCCCGGTGATCCAGTTGTCGCCCGCCGAGCTGGTCGGTCTGACCGAGCGCCTCTTGTCGTTCGGCGCAGCCATTGTTGGTTTGAAATGCGGCCCACGGGGACTGCTCCTTCGCACAGCCGATCGGCAACGGTTGGAGGATGTTCCCGGACTGGGCCCGGCTCGTGTTCTCCAGTGGGCCGATCGACAGCAATGGTGTCCGGCCTATCGGCCGCTACGAATCCGCAGTTCAACCGGAGCAGGGGATTGCTTGCATGCAGGTTTTCTTAAAGGCTTGCTGGAAGGACTCCCACTCGAACAGGTCTTGCGAGTAAGCACGGCCATGGGTTACTTCAACTTGCTGGAAGACGACGCAATCAGCGGCATCCCACCCTGGGAGGTCGTACTGTCATTCGCCGCCAATCACTCGCATCCCCTCTTAGACCCAGGAGTAAATACAGCAGTCTGGGACTTTCAGGAAGATACGGGGTTGTGGGCTCGCAATCATCTAGCCCCCGGCAGCTCGATAGCCCCCGGCAGGGTGTTATGATTCAATGTCCGCACAACGATTATTTTACTGTACAGCGCTCGATTCACGATACCTTGGATATGCGCTGGAGCGAACTATCCCGAGTCGACCGGAGGTGAATAACCGGTATGGTGAAGACGGCGTCTTCATAGCCCCCGGCAGGGTGTCCAGCCCCCGGCAGGGTGTCCAGCCCCCGGCAGGGTGTCCAAGCATGTCTTGTTCCAATATTCCGTCTCCAGGCGGGATCCTAACTATCAATACTCTTGGAACGCGTTCATCCGATGATTTTGAACCCAATTCAGTTATAAGGAGGATGGTATGCCTTCAGCCGTCATTGGCCTAGACGCCGGCACGACTTCAATCAAGGGCTTGCTCGTATCGAGCGATGGCCGGATTCTCAAGCAAGCAAGCAGTCCCCTCGCGCTTGCCACTCCCCATCCGGGATGGGCCGAACAGGATCCAGGCGCTTGGTGGGACGGCCTTCAGCAGATCCTTCGAGAGTTGTCTGCCGACTCGCCCATCCCTATCGCTGCTCTCTCCATCAGCGGTCAGATGCACAGCCTGGTGATGCTGGACTCAAAAGACCGATCCATCGGTCCCTCCATCCTCTGGTGCGATCAGCGCACCGGCTTGGAGTGCATCGACCTGACCCGCGACTACGGCGGGGAAGATGACGTCCTGGCCGGCTTCGGCAACCCCATTTTGACGGGTTTCACCGCCCCTAAACTGCTCTGGTTGAAGCGGCATGAAAGGGAGCAGTTCGCTCGCATGGCGCGGCTGGCATTGCCCAAGGATTTCCTTGCCCTGCGTCTTACCGGGCGCTTAGCGATCGAGCCCTCGGACGCTTCCGGCACCCTCCTCTATCGAGTTCTCGAAGGGATCTGGGATCGTCGCATCCTTGACTACCTTGGACTTGCCGAGTCGGCGCTGCCCGACCTAGTCCCTTCCGGCAGCGTCATCGGCCCCCTGGTTTGCCCCGACATCCCCTCTCTGCGTGGGATCCCGGTGATCGCCGGTGGAGCTGACAACGCCGCTGCGGCATACGGCTGCGGGGTGGAGAAGCCGGGCGACGCCATGGTCAGTCTGGGCACAAGCGGAACAGTCGTTGGCATCACGTCCAGCCCGGTCGTAGATCTCACAGGCGCCGTACACCTCTTCCGTCATGTCACAGCGGACGGTTTTTACCACATGGCTGTGATCCTCTCGGCCACTAATTCCCTGGACTGGTTTCGCCAGCGTTTCACTCCCGGGCTTTCCCTTAGCCAGATCGAGACCCTGGCGGAATCCAGCTCTCCGGGAAGCCATGGCCTCCTCTTTCTTCCCTACCTCAACGGCGAGCGCACCCCCCACCGCGATCCGGATGCACGCGGCGTCATCTTCGGGCTCAGTTCCTTCCACAGCCAGGGAGACATGATGCGCTCCATTCATGAGGGCGTGGTCTTCGCCCTGCGCGAGGGCGCCGAGCGGATCGCCTCCCTGGGAACCCCTCTGGATCGCTTGCGCGTGGTCGGGGGAGGTTCGCGCAGCCTTCTCTGGCGCCAGATGCTGGCCGACAACCTGGGAAAGGAGATCTGGACCCCGCGCGTGGACGAGGGAGCGGCGTATGGCTCAGCTCGGCTGGCTGCTGAGGCGGTCGGCTTGAACACGAACGGCTGGGTGCAGTTGGTGAACCGCACCGAACCTGATGAGCGAACCGCCAACCTCTACAGAGATTGGTACCGCTTGTACCAAGATCTCTATCAGTCCTTGCGAGATCGGTTCAAGGATCTGTCCCAAATATTGACAAGGAAAGGATGAGATGACTGAGGAAAAGGAAAAGCAGTGCGAACAATGCGAACGCTTGAGTTACGGCTTGGTGGGCGGCAGTCCGGGCTCCTTCATCGGACCGGTTCATCGGACCGCCCTGGCGATGAACAACCAGGCCAAGTTGACGGCCGGCAGCTTCTCGGAATCATTTGAGAAGACGATTGAAACAGGACGGGAGTTAGGTCTGGACCCCGAGAGAACCTACTCTGATTTCAGCGCCATGGCAGAGCGAGAGGGAGCCCGTGAGGACCGCATCGATTTCGTGGTCATCGCCGTCCCCAACCATCTGCACTTCCCAGCGGCTAAAGCTTTCCTCCAGCAGGGCATCGATGTGATCTGCGAGAAGCCATTGACGTTTTCTGTGGAGGAAGCCAACGAGTTGGTTCGCTTGACCCGCGAATCCAACCTGCAGTTTATGGTGGCCTACACCTACACCGGCTACCCGATGGTGCGGGAGGCGCGAAGCCTAGTTGCCTCGGGCGCTCTGGGGACGATCCGCGTGGTCGCCGCTGAGTATCCCCAGGGTTGGCTGGCCGATCCCATCGAGCGCAGCGAGGTTCCCGGAGGCGCCAACCGTCAGGCCTCCTGGCGGACCGACCCCCGCTATTCCGGCATCTCCGGCTGCGTCGGTGATATCGGCACCCACATCGAGAACCTGGTTCACTTCGTCACCTGCCTGGAGATCGATAAGCTGTCAGCCAGGCTGGAGATCATGGTCCCCGGCCGCTTGCTGGACGACAATGCGTACATGCTGCTGCGATACAAAGGCGGCGCTACTGGAACCTATTGGTGCTCGCAGGTCGCCACCGGCGAGGAGAACGGTCTCCGCATTCGCGTCTACGGTGATAAGGGCGCTTTGGCGTGGTCGCATGAGAACCCAAATATCCTGCGCTTCCAGAGGAAGGGAGAGCCCGTGCAAATCCTGACCCGCGGCTCCGGCTATCTTTCACCCGAGGCTGCCCGCTTCGTCCGTGTCCCCGCCGGCCACCCGGAAGGCTATTTTGAAGCGTTCGCCAACCTCTTCAGGAGTTTCTGCAACGTTCTGATCGCACGCAAAGAAGGTCGCCCGTCCGACCCCCTGGACACTTTCCCGACGGTGGAGGATGGCGCTCGCGGCATTAAATTCATCACCGACTGCGTTGCTAGCAGCCAACTGGATTCAGCCTGGGTGTAAACTAGTGGACGGTTCAGGGACGTTGTTCAATTGTCAACTATCTGCCCCTTTTCACAGGAAGAACTATCCATAATTAAGATAGGCTTGCTCTCCGTGTTCTTCAACGACCCAGGCTGACTTCAGGGCAATACTTCCGGCCCGCTTCACCGGGAAGATCATTGTTACCTGAGACTGGGCACACTCCATTGCGAAAGATGCCCAAGAGTAAAACTAAAGGCCTGACCCCACAGTTGTTCGGGATTATCCTGGAAGTCTGGAAGATCGCCATCCAGGGAGAAGTATGCGACCTGAAGAACGACGAGCGGGTCCGTGCCGCCTACCTGGGTGGAGCCAAAATAGTCTGCTGAGATCACCCCCGTGCATCGTTTCCCGGTGTAGTCGATCGGAACGCCTTAGAAGCCGCCAACACTTCAGGCTCCCGTTTCATCCCGCTTCGTCGTCAGCAGTCGTAAGGTCGGGTTTCAAACCCGCCCATGCCAAAGCCGGATTGTTCAAACTTGGGGCAGTTGTTTTGGTCGGAGCCGTGACTATTGCACCAGTAGGGGATTGGCGCATAATTTAGAACCGTCGGGAGAAGGAGGTTTCGATACGGCACGACAGAGAAGGAGGGGTAAGTTGGGCAACAGGCTTATTCGTGAAACGTTTGTCGCCACGTGCATGAACACGTTTAGCGATTACTTGAGGCGCCGCGTGTAGTCGTTATGGTTGCCAATCCAAAACCAGGTGATGGTATCGTCTTCCAGCCAACCCAGCGCTCGGTGACCTTTTCCCACTCTAACCGAGTAAATCGGGTCTTGGGGATCAACGCGTTTGAATTGCAGACTGGGGTGATGCGGGTTGCTCTCCCATAATAAGTATGCTCTGTCGGCGCGTTGTTGGACCTCTGCGGACAAGCTGTCGTAGAATCCCCAAAATCGCCAGTCGGTGTGAGACTTCAGCGGATTAGCCGCCCTTCAGGAGAAAATTCCATAGGTTTGGTGCGCCCAGCGCGAAATTCTTCAGCGGCTTCATGCGCGATAGCTCGCAGATCCTCGCGGGAAGCCTCAAACTGTTGATCCCACTCCGCTTCGTCGGCGCGCATTTCCTCTGCGTTTTCACCGAAAATGTCAGCCACCTCGGCCGGCATCAAGGGATGGGACATGACGAAGAGCGTGAAGTCGTACACGCTGATCAAGCGGTCGGGGGGCAAGGTCATTACAAGATCCACCACCTGTTGATGGGTTAGCATTTTTCTCGGCATGGCTTGAATTTTCCTCTTCATCGGATCGCCTCTGCTTTTCTAAGTCGGGCATTGGAGTTTGTCTTTTCTGGTGGTCATTATACATCCAACCGGCGTTTCATAATCGGATTGTCCTCTGGTCACATAGTCGGACGATTTGACACGATCACTCCCTTGATCTCGCCACCATCGCCCGTTTCCGCCAGGAGCAAACCACCCTCTTGGGCTCTCTCTTCACCGTAGGGGCGGGTTTCAAACCCGCCCATGCCATCGCCGGACTGGTCAAGCTGGGGATTATTGCCCTGGACGGCGCCGTGCCTATTGTGCCAGTAGGGGATTGGCGCATCATTTACGAGATCAACAAGGATTAAGTCGCGGTTATTGGGGACTGTTCAGGGACGTTGTTCAATTGTCAACTATCTGCCCCTTTTACAGGAAGAACTATCCATAATTGAGCTGGGACTTTCGGCTTTCCTGGGATGGGAGGAGCGGAACGCCCACTAAGGCAGGGTCATCCAATGGAAACGAAAAGGAACCCATTTCTCTTAGTGGGAGAAAGATGGCGGCGCCTCGCCTCCGATTGGCATCGTATGACTTGCAAAGCGGCCTCAGTTGTGGCTTAATATGGCATCCCCAAAAGTGACTGAATGTGCGGAAAGAAAAAAGAGGGCGTGAGCAATGATCCCAACCGAGAAGAAACTCTATATCACACGTGAGGGCTTAGTTAAGCTGGAAGAGGAGCTGGAGACCCTGCGCAGCGTACGTCGGCACGAAGTAGCCGAGCGCATCGCTCGGGCCAAAGAGTTCGGCGATCTCTCCGAGAATGCCGAGTATGATGAGGCTAAAAAAGAACAAGCTTTCGTGGAAGGGCGGATCTTGACCCTGGAGAAGATGCTGTCTCACGCCAAGATTATCGAGCAGTCAGTGGAGGGCGAGAATCGCATTGTTTCGGTAGGCAGCAAGGTGCGCCTGTTGAACCTAGATAACCAGAAGGAGATCGAGTTCACCATCGTCGGTTCCTACGAGGCAGACCCCAAGAACAGCCGCATCTCCGATGATTCCCCGATGGGACGCTCCCTTCTAGGGAAGAAGAACAAAGAATTTATCCGTGTGAAAGCCCCTGCTGGTGAATTCCGCTACCAAATCCTGAACATCGGTCGCTAATGACGGACGAGGTCGGGTTGGAAGAACGCGCCGCCAAGGTGGCTGCGCTTCGCAGCCACGGCATTGAACCGTACGATGGAGCCTATTCTGCCAGCCACAATGCTCCCCAAGTGGTGGAGGAATTTAGCAGATTGGAGGGGCAAGAAGTCAGCTTGGCCGGCCGTTTGGTGGCCTTTCGCCTTCACGGCAAGGCCGGCTTCGCTCACCTCGATGATGGGGAAGGGCGGATCCAGCTCTATTTCCGCCAGGATACCCTGGGGGAGGAAGACTACAGACGCCTGACCAAATTGGTAGACATCGGCGACATCCTGGGGGTGCGCGGCTCGACCTTTCGTACCCACACCGGTGAAGTGACTGTGGCAGTGCAGTCGTACACCCTTCTCTCCAAAGCCCTCCGCCCCCTGCCCGAGAAGTGGCACGGACTACGCGATACCGAGATACGCTATCGCCAGCGCTACCTGGATTTCATCGCCAATCCCAAGGCTCGCGCCAACATCCGCTTGCGTGCCCGTATGCACACCCTACTACGAGATTTCATGAACGAGCGTGGCTACCTGGAAGTGGATACGCCGATCCTCCAGCCAGTCTACGGGGGAGCTTTGGCCAAGCCCTTTGTCACCTACCACAACGCCCTGGCTACCAACCTCTATCTGCGCATCGCCCCAGAGTTGTATCTGAAACGCTTGATCGTGGGAGGGTTCCCCAAGGTCTTCGAGATCGGCCGCAACTTCCGCAACGAGGGCATCTCCGCTACTCACAACCCGGAATTCACCGCTCTGGAGGTGTATCAGGCCTTCGGCGACTATCGCAGCATGATGACCCTTACCGAGGATATGTTCGCCGCCTTGGCGCAAGGCATTTTCGGCGCCACCCGGGTCACTATGGCCGGGCAGGAGATTGAACTGGCGCCGCCCTGGCAGCGGCTGTCCCTGCAGGAAGCCTTCCGTACCCTGGCTGGGGTAGAGATGGAGGCGCTGCGCGATCTGACCTTTGCCAAGGAATTCTTAAAAACGCACGGCATTCGAGTGGAGAAAAAGCTGAGCTGGGCTAGTATCATCGACGAGGTGTTGAAGAAGCAGATCGAGCCGCAGTTGATCGGGCCGGTCTTCCTCTTCGATTATCCCACCGTACTCTCCCCCCTGGCTCGCAATAAACCCGGCCAACCAGACTGGGTGGAGCGATTCCAGCCCATTTTGGTGGGAATCGAGATGGGCAATGCTTTTTCCGAGTTGGCCGATCCCGCTGAACAGCGCTTGCGCTTCCAACGACAGGCTGAGCAGCGCGAGGGGGGGGACGAAGAAGCTCACCCGATGGACGAAGACTATGTAACTGCCTTGGAGTTCGGCATGCCGCCCACCGGGGGCTTGGGAATCGGTCTGGATCGGCTGATCATGCTCTTTGCCCAAGAAGAGTCGCTGCGCGAAATTATCGCTTTTCCCACGCTGCGCCCGAAATAGACCGCTGGGACCGTACCAAACCTCTGTCGCTTCAGGTAGAGTAAGCTTGTCGGCAGAGGCAATGTTGCCTGGTTCCGTCGCGAAAGCGTGAGGAAAGCGGGGGACGGCTATCTGTGGTTATAGGTTCTTTCATAATAAAGAAGGAGCGCGGCGAGACGGCGAATAAAAGTGCCGGCACATTCATTTGCGGGAACTGCGGCTACCATTCGGTGAAAGCGATGGGCCGCTGTCCGGTCTGTAATCAGTGGAACACCTTCACCTCGGCGGCCGCGGAAAGCTCACACTCAAGCGCGCCGCTGCAGTTGCCCCTCTCTATTCTGGAAGTCCCCTCAGCTTCAGCCACCCGCCTGCCCTGCGGCATCGGCGAGTTGGACCGCGTCCTGGGCGGCGGGCTGGTGCAGGGATCCTGCGTACTGCTGGCCGGAGAGCCGGGCATCGGCAAGTCAACTCTCCTCTTGCAGATGGCTCAGTCCATCGCTGCCCGAAACCACCGCGTCCTCTACGTCTCCGGCGAGGAGTCCCCCGGCCAGATCAAGATCCGCGCCGAGCGACTGGAGGCTCTTTCCCCCCACTTGTTGGTCAGCTTCCAAGCCGAAGTAGAAGCTATCGAGGGCTTGTTGCGGGAATCCAAGCCGTCCCTGTTGATCGTTGATTCCATTCAGACGATGGCCTCGTCCGAGGTTCAGGCCGCCCCAGGCAGTGTCCTGCAAGTGCGGGAGTGCGCTGCCCGCTTGTTCACGCTGGTGAAGGAGGCCAACATCCCCCTGGTGTTGGCGGGGCATGTCACCAAGGATGGGAACATCGCCGGACCCAAGCTGCTGGAGCATCTGGTAGATGTAGTGATTTACTTCGAGGGCGATCGCTCGCTAGGGGTGCGAGTTCTGCGCGCCCACAAGAACCGCTTCGGCGACACCAGTGAGATCGGCCTCTTCCAGATGACGGGCGCCGGCTTGCGCGAGATGAGCGGAGTCGAGCACCTCGATTTAAGTGGGGGAGGAGAGCGTCGTGGAGGCGTGCTGACCGCCACCTTGGACGGGGCGCGAGTGCTGCTGGTAGAAGTACAAGCTTTGGCCTCCCAGAGCTTCCTGCCAGTGCCGCGGCGGGTGGTGAACGGCTTCGACTTCAACCGCTTGTTGATGGTTCTGGCCATCCTGGATAAAAATGGCGTTCATCTGGGCGCTCAAGATGTCTATGTGAATGTCCTGGGGGGCATCTCCCTGGCCGATCCGGGGGCTGACCTGGCTGTGGCGGTGGCCTTGGTTGCCAGCCATCGCGAGCTGACCCTGCCGCCCTTGCTGGCCGTGGGAGAACTGGGCCTGGGAGGTGAGGTGCGCACAGTGCCCAATTTGGAAAAAAGGCTGGAAGTCGCTGTTCGTCTAGGGTTGCGCCATTTTCTCATCCCTCCCTCGAAAGGTGTCACTAAAGAAGGAAAGGGGGTGCAACGTTGGCCGCTGGATGACGTGAAAGCATTGATGCGCGTGCTTCGTGAGATCAATAAGGAGGCACTATGAACAAAGTAGCAAATATCTTAATTTATGCAGTGATCACCATCATGGGGTTGATCGGCGGATGGCAGTTAGGCATTTTTATCTATGAAGCATTCTCAATACAGTTAAACGCTTACTTGGTCTATGGCTTCTGTGCACTGATCATCGGGGTCATCGGTTTTCTCTTTTCCCTTCTGGTTGCGCAGTGGCTGATTAAGTTGGGCAACACCGTCCGGCTGGCCTACCAGCAGTTGAATCTGGTGGATCTTTTCCTCGGCTTCGCCGGGTTGGTGATCGGCCTTCTGGTGGCCTACCTCACTAGCCTGGCCTCCAACATCTACGCTATCCCCATTGTTGGCCCCTACCTGCCGGCCGTCCTCTCGGTGATCCTAGGGTACATCGGCATGACCCTTTTTCTCTCCAAGAGGGAGGAGTTAAGCGCACTCCTCTTCTCTGGCAGTTGGGGAAAGGGAGAGCGAAGCAAAGCACGGCGCCCGGACCGGCGTTTCTTGTTGGACACCAATGTGATCATTGATGGACGGGTGGTTGAAGTGCTGAAGTCCGGCATGTTGGAGGGGGCGGTGCTGATTCCCTCCTTTGTCCTGACCGAACTGCAGTACGTGGCTGACTCGGCTGACTCGATCAAACGCGCCCGGGGGCGTCGCGGGCTGGAAGTGCTGAACCGAATCCAGAAGGATTTCCCTACCAAGATCGAGATCATCGAAACCAAAGGAAGCGGGGAAGCAGTCGATCAGCGCTTGGTGAAACTGGCCAAGGCTCAGGATGCCACCCTGGTGACCAACGATTTCAACCTAGCCCAGATTGCCCGTCTGCAAGGGATCCGGCTATTAAACCTGAATGAACTGGCTAATGCCCTGAAGCCGGTGGTATTGCCGGGGGAAGAGATTGAGATCGCCGTGATCAAGGAAGGGAAAGAGTACGACCAAGGGGTCGGCTACCTGGACGATGGGACGATGGTGGTGATCGAGGAGGGGAGGGCTTTGATCGGCCAGACGACAGTCGCTGTGGTTACCTCCATCCTAGCCACCTCAGCCGGCCGGATGATCTTCGTTCGGCCATTGGTGAAATAGGGTGGAGCAGGAAGCCTGCGTTCTGCTGATGGCAGCCGGCCAGTCCAGTCGTTTTGGGACGGAGAAGATCTGGCAGCCCTTGCTGGGTCGTCCCTTGCTGGAATGGTCTTTGGAAACTCTGGAAAGCTGTCCCCGCGTCCATTCGGTCATCCTTGTGGTGCGAGTGGAGCATTTGCAGCGCGCGAACTGCTACGTCGGTTCCCCACACAAGGTCATCGCTGCAGTAGCGGGCGGGAAAGAACGACAAGAATCGGTCAGGGCCGGACTGGCCGTTCCCATCGAAGAGCCGCTGGTTCTGGTCCACGATGCGGCTCGCCCCTGTCTCAGCCTCTCTCTCGTGGAGCGGATCCTCGATGCCCTGAAGGAAGAGTCGGCAGTGATCCCTGCTTTGCCGGTTCAGGAGACCCTGAAGCATTGCAGCACCCTCGGTTATGTCCTGGAAACGCTGGAGCGCCGAGGTCTGTGGCTGGCCCAAACGCCACAGGGCTTTCACAGGGCCGTCATCTATGACTCTTATTCGGCCGGCATTGCCGAACTGCGCGCCCAAGACGACGCAACCTTGGTGGAGCAAGCCAAATACAACGTGAAGGTCATCGAGGGGGAGCGAGCCAACCAGAAAATCACCGAGCCGATTGATCTGTTGTTTGCCGAGGGCATCCTCAAGGAACGGGTGTGAGGTGAGGGTCGGCCTGGGCGTCGACGTCCACCCCTTCGTGGAGGGGCGTCGCTTGATTCTGTGCGGGGTGGAGATCCCCAGCCGGCGAGGCCTGGCCGGACACTCCGACGGAGACGTTGCCCTTCATGCCTTGATGGACGCGCTCTTGGGGGCAGCCGGGTTAGAGGACATCGGCGCCCTCTTTCCTCCCACCCCCCAGTGGAAAGATGCCTGCAGCCTGGATCTGCTGGCCATCGTCTGGAGAAAGGTGCAGGAGGCTGGTTTCCGATTGGTCAACGCCGACTTGGTTCTACTGCTGGAAGAGCCGAAAATCGCCCCACACCGTGAAGCCTTATGCCATTCGCTGCAGCAGGCGATCCCCAACGCCGCTTTCAACGTGAAAGCCAGCACCACTGAACGCCTGGGTTTCCTGGGAAGAGAGGAGGGGGTCGCCGCCTTGGCCACCGTCCTGTTGGAGGAAGACCATTGAATGTAGTCTACGGTCTGCATCCTGTTGCCGAGCTGCTGCGCTCCCAAGTCGAAGTGGAATGCATCTTCCTGGTGGAAGAACCTAACGAAAAACAGTGCGAGCTGGCGCAAGCCGCTCACAAACGAGGAATCTCGGTGGAGACCCTGCCTCGCGAAGAATTCCGGCAACGTTTCGGCCCGAAGGCTCAGGGCATAGTGGCCTACACCGCAGAGGTACGAACCTTGGCAGTAGACGAATGGTTGGACGGCCTTTCCGCCCGCCCCGACTCGCTGCTGCTGGTTTTGGACAAAATTCAGGATCCCCAGAACCTGGGAGCCTTGCTGCGCACGGCCGAGGCGGCCGGGGTGGAAGGAGTGGCCGTTTCTTTGCATGGCAGCGCGCCTTTCACCCCTGTGGTCTACAAAGCCTCCGCAGGCGCAGTTTCCCATCTGCGCTTGACCCAAGCCCCCAGCTTGAACTGGCTGTTGGAGAAGTTGAAGGCGAAAGGTTATTGGCTGGCCGGCGCCGATGCGAGAAAGGGGGAGGACTATCAACAAGTCAAACTGGCCTTCCCCCTCGCCCTCCTTCTGGGCAGCGAAGGATGGGGCGTGAGACCCCTGCTGCTGCGTCGCTGCGACTTCCTGCTGCGCATCCCTCTCTATGGAAAAGTCAACTCCCTGAACGTCAGCGTCGCCGGCGGGATCCTGCTCTTCGAGCTGCGTCACTGCAAACGCTAGTAACGCACCGTACCCCGAGTAAAAGAGTAGATTCCGATCAACTGACAGACCATCCAGACTAGCGGGTGGATGTGTTCCTTAAACTCCGATTCATCCCAACCGACCCTGTTCACTGCATCGTGAATCTAGCCGCAGGCCACGGTAGCCCTCCTTTTCTCGCTAGCCGGTCGGTCCATCCAGGCCAGGGCTGCAGGCGAGAAGGCGGGCAGCTCCTCATCGGCTCAGGTGAGCTTGGGGCGGCCGTTGCCACCCTTCTTTCTGGGGACGATGAACTCCTCCCAGCTCTTAATGAGAAGGAACCGTAATTGATAATGGGCTCACTTTGGTTGCAAGAGGAAACCACGCTGTGAGAAGATGCGTAAGAAGACTAAAAAAGGAGAGACGTGATGGGCGAAAAGGGCGGTAAGAAAAACAAGGAAAAGGTTCAGAAGCAAGCTGCCGAAAAACAGAAGCAAAAATCAAAAGAACAACTTGATAAGCAGCCCAAAAAGAAGCTTTCATAGAAATCACGGTGCGGAGTTTTGCACAACGGCTTTTCGTTTGTGAGGTGCAAAGACAAAAGTAACGAGCATCATAATGATGATCTATGCAGCATCAGCCAGCTTCAGGCGACCCGTTTGCTGAAACGGCCGGTTGAAACCGACAGAACCGCTCCCGAAGGCGCAGGGGAAAAAGGCTTGTCGCTGAGCGGTGTTCCTGTAATCCGAGCGCGTGCGTGTCACCTGGAGGGAGCCGATCTTTTGACTGGGGTGTTGGGCGACGTTTTCAGCGCAACGAGAGTAGGTTCGGAAGAGATATGAACAAATCAGCCTGCGGCAGCATGTCTTCTAGCGCCTTCATCCTGCTGTTGCCGAACCTTGTGATATAGTTCCAGCGTATGGCCGCTTGAGTTCATGGCGTGGCGGCATCAACGGAGAAGGGGACGTTCAGGAGATGGCCAAGCTTGAAGATCTGAAGCGCGGCGCACGGGTGCGAGGCATCGCCCTCGGGGGAATCGTCACAGTGGTCGATATCCGCTGGCATGGTTCAGACATCGTCGAGCTGACCTACAAAGACGACCAAGGCCGCTTAGCTGGCGAGCTGCTCTTCCGCACCCAAGAGGCAGGGTTGTTCGTGGAGGCGCCCGG
>JAPLHV010000155.1 GCA_026389455.1 Coprothermobacterota bacterium | reverse complement strand
TCCCGGGGCGTGCAGCGCAAACGGGGCAGCAGCCCGAAATTGGTGCTCTGGAACAACGCCTTGGTGAACGCTCTTTCCACACGGTCCTTTGCTGATATGATCGCCGATGCCGCCTGGCGGGGACGATTGGTGGAGAATGCCGTGGGCGCTCACCTCTGCAACAATCTCCCCCCTATGGAGTATTCCTTGACCTACTGGCGCGACGGGGCTTGCGAGGTGGATTACGTGATCGCCCGGGGTCTCGATCTCTGGGCTATCGAGGTCAAGAGCGGCCGGAGCGGGAAGACATCGGGATTGATCCGTTTTCGGTCGCGCTATCCCAATGCTAAAGCCTTGCTGGTGGGTGGTTCGGGCATTCCTCTGGAGGACTTTTTCGGCCGCGATCCCGCTTCGTGGCTGGCCTTCCCGGAGTCAGGTCTTTAGATTTAGCATTTTGACACTATCAAATCACCTCGCGGGGCAACGAACGAAAAGAGATCTACCGCGATGCAAGTTTTGTAAATGGTGCTCGTTGTATTCTCGTTGTTTAGGGGGCAACGAACGAAAAGAGATCTACCGCGATGCAAGAGACCGGTCGCTGTTTCTCGACCTTCTCCGCCAGGTGAACCAGCGAACCAGTTGGCTCTGTCACGCCCACTGTCTGATGGACAATCACTGCCACCTGCTGATCGAAACCCCGGAGCCTAATCTTTCTCCTGGGCTGCTGCAGCTCTCCGCTTGGCGCAGGAGGGATGATGCCTCGCTCCATTACACGCTGGAGAAGTCCGAGTTGATCCAGCTTGGCGAGTCTCGGAACGGGATCAGTGCAAGAGCGTCTGCATGAGTTAGTCAACAATTGAACAACGTCCCTGAGAACTGCAACGTCCCTGAGAATCTTGACACGCAAAATTTATCTTCATACACTTTTACCGTGAGAAAAGTAAAGCCGTATTATTTCACGAATCAAGGTGGCGGCATGCTTGCTGTATTCCAACCCGCTGTCCCCGCAGGGTCGGGCTTCCAAGGCGATGTGCGACTGCTGCAGAGCCTGGAGAGTAAACGAGATGACCGATAAGCGGAAAGTCCCCAAGGCCATGCAGCCGGTATTCGACGCCGTTGCCGGCGCGATCGACGAATTCTGCGAGAAGCATCTGAACGAGGAGTACTCCAGCGTCTCCCAAGAACTTGCGGCCGCGCTCTGCCGAAAACGCCCCTCGCCATTGGCCAAGGGCAAACCAGAGCAGTGGGCCTGCGCCTGTGTCTATGTCATTGGCAGCATCAACTTCCTCCACGACAAAACCCAGACGCCTCACATGCAGCTAAGCCAGCTTTGCGAACTATTCGGCATCAGCAAGAGCGCGGCCACGGCAAAAGCGCTGAGCATCAAGAAGATGATGGGGATCAACTACCTCGATCCCCGCTGGACCCTGCCAAGTAAGCTGGAGGACAACTCGCTGGTCTGGATGCTCGCTGTGGACGGCTTTGTCGTGGATATCCGCGATGCGCCGCCGGAGCTCCAGGAGGAGGCGTACCAAAGGGGGCTGATTCCTTTTATTCCGGGGAAAAGGGACAAGCAATCGTAGCTGCATCGACGGCGCGAATGAAGCCGCAGAGATGGGAGAAGGATCAGGCCGAGCAGCGCATGGCTCTTCGTTCCCGGGTGATCCTGGGCTTCTCCCAAGGGAAGCCTCTCTCCCAGGTCAGCCAAGAGCTGCGCCTCAACAAGGAAGCCTGCCAGAAGTGGCGCAGACGCTTCCAGAAGCTAGGCGCTGGTGCGGCAAGAGACAGGATCCCGAGTTCAATGATCCCCTCGACATTATTGAGGGCGCCCCACCTTCGACGACATCGAGGAGGCATTCGCCATCTCGATTGACGATGAAGCAGCGTTGGAACTATGCGACATGCACTTGGATGGAGCGGCGCTGAAGATTCCCGAAATGAAGACGGAATGGAAGGATGAAATCTGATGGACGACTATGCGGAATACGAGCGGGAGTGCAAAGAAATCCGAAAGGAGAACGCCAAGTATCTTGATGAGTTCGCGGACTGGTTGGCGGAAAAAAAGAAGTCCGAGGCGACGATCAGCAGGCACTGCAAGAACGTTGAGTTCTATCTGAACCATTTTCTCCTGAATGAGGATGCAGAAAGCGCTGAAGAGGGAGTCGGCATGGTGGGAATGTTCTTAGGGTATTGGTTCATCCGCAAAGCGATGTGGGCAAGCCAGGCGTCCATCAAGTCCAACGCGGCAAGCCTTAAGGAATTCTACACATTCATGTTTGAGGGAGGCAGGGTAAGCCAGGCGGCCCTCGATGATCTGAAGGTGCAAATCAAGGAGGAAATGCCGGAATGGTTGGCAACATTGGCCAGGTACGACGATCCAGATATTGAAGATCCAGCCGAGGTATGGCGGCTCTGAACAAATCAGGGTCACATCTTCAGATGACAGCAATTTTCTTTTTGACCGCTCGCCCCAAGTCTCCATCCGCCTCCAAGTGATCCTCTTCCCGTTGCAGCAATGGTCGGATCAGCTCCCCTTCTCCCGCCGCAATGGCTTCTTTTATCCAAGCTGCCTACCTTTCCACCCGTTTGTTTCACTATCGGCAAGGCCAAGGTGGTAGGAATCATCATCCAGCTATTCTTCGTTACGGTTGCCGAGCTTTGCACCACAGATGGACCCTTGGCAGTCAGGGACATCCGCGACGAAAACGGCTTGCCAGTTCTCAATAAATAAATCTGTCCCCTTTGTTTTCATGCGCTTCGCCCAAAGCAGAGAATCGTGGCCGAGCTAGTCAGGTTGGGTGAAATGTACTCGAGTTCACAAGTGATAGAATAGATTTCGTACATTAGGAAAACTTTGGAGGGTACATGACGCAACGCTACACGATCCAGGCAGTGATTTACCCAGGAGATGAATCAGGGTACGTAGCCGAATGCCTCAACTTGGCTGTAGTCACCCAGGGCCAGACGCTGGATGAAACGGTGCAGAACCTTCGAGAAGCGATTCAACTTCACTTAGAGGGTGAAGATCTAGCAGAGATGGGGTTAGCCTCTCATCCCCCGCTACTGATTACGATGGAGATGGAACCGGTGCATGCCTAATCTTCGCCGTCTCTCAGGATCCGCGATCATTCAAATCCTGGAAGGCTTTGGTTTCATCGTACACACTTAGGCAGGCAGCCACGTTAAGTTGCAACGCATTGGCCCGCATGGACAGAAACAGATGTTGACGATCCCGCGTCACATGGGACTAGATACCGGCGCCTTGCGAGCTATTTTCCGGCAAGCAAGCCAATGCATACCGGATCAGGAACTGAGGCCTCACTTCTACACTGAGTGATTGGAAGGAATAGCATCTGTCCCCTTTTTGCGATAAATAAATCTGTCCCCTTTTTACGCGAATTTATCACGTTGTTAGGCTCGCCCGCTCAAGCCGCTGAAACTGCGCGCGAATACATCCTCCTGGGATTGTGTCTTGAAGATCGTATCTCTGGCGGCAAAGCCGCTGAACTGTTGGGATTGACCCGGCGCGGCTTTCTTTCACTCCTGGCGCGCAAAGGCATTGACTATTTTTGCCTGACACCCGGCGAGTGGGCGGAAGAGGCAGCTCTGGTCAACGATTGGCGCCCGCGCTCGGCTTGCGGGTAATCGGCATGCGGGGCGTGTTGCTGCTGGGCAAACCAGCGAAATGGGGCCAGGATGATATTTGCCCCTCCACGCCGGCGGCGATGAAACCGAGATGAGGATCACGCGATGATCCTGGTCACCGGCGGAGCTGGATATGTCGGTTCGCATGCCTGTAAGTCGCTGCCCAGGCCGACGAAGAACCTATCGTCTTCGACAACCTTTCTACCGGACACGATTGGGCCGTGAAATGGGGAACGCTGTTCCCAGGCGATCCCCATTTGTTGCTAATATGCCCCACCGGGTGTAATTTGTAACTTACAAGATCCCCATGTAGGAGATAGTTCAGAGTGACACATTTATCAATGGTTAAGCGGGCTGGAAGATCACCAGTCTCGGATGCGCATTCTTGCGCGACTTGACCGCGTTCGGATGGGAAACTTCGGCGATGTGGCGCCAATAGGAGAAGAGCCTGAAAGTTGTGATGCTGTGCGGCGGGGATAAGTCTTCCCAGTCCCGCGATATTGAAAAGGCAAAAAGGATTGCCCAAGAATGGAGAGAATAGATGATGGCTGAGAAATTCACAGAGTATGACGCGGCTGAATATCTGAAGACGAAGGCAGACATGGCCGCCTACTTAGATGCATGCCTGGAAGAAGCAGGGGATGATCCCGCATATATAGCCCACGCGCTGGGCGTGATAGCGCGCGCCCATGGAATGTCCCAACTTGCCCGAGACACCGGGTTGGCAAGAGAAAATCTATACAAAGCCCTCTCCTCCGACGGCAACCCGGAATTTGGCACGATCCTAAAAGTCATTAACATAAAAAAGGGGACAGATTTATTTTCCCACACCTGTCTTTCCATGATCTTATCGATTTCCTCACCAATATCCGATCCCTCGCCGCGGAGTTTACCCTCGGACGAAGCGAAGGGCTCAGGACGAGCCGCCCGTCAACTGTCCCCATTGGAGCGATCTACGGATCAATAAATAAATCTGTCCCCTTTTTATCCAAGCTGCATAACTCTCCGCTCGTTTTGTTTCACTGTCGGCAAGGTCAAGGTAGCAGGGAGCATCATCCAGCCATTCCTCTTTACGGTTGCCGAACTTCATACCGTAGCTGGAGCATCGGCAGTCAGCCCCATCCGCGACGAAAACGGCTTGCCTGTAATCAATAAATAAATCTGTCCCCTTTTGCCGTGATGGCTGGTTGTACGCTATGCTTTCCGGAGAGGGACACATGCTGCCGCTATTGATTGATCGACAATCCGAATTCAGGAAGCTTTGCCGTACATACCAAGTGAAGCGTTTGGAGATTTTTGGCTCGGCGGCCGATGATACCTTCGACCCTCAAACCAGCGACTTGGACTTCCTGGTGGAGTATGAACTCACCGCAGATTTGGGACCGTGGATGGATCGCTATTTTGAGTTCCAAGAGGAACTGTCCCTTCTATTCGGGAAAAAGGTTGACTTGGTGGAGGCATCTGCGCTGAAGAATCCCTTTTTTATCAAAGAAGTCAACCGAACCCGGACAATCCTGTATGAACGAAAAGACACCTAAGCTGCTGGACGACATCCGGGATCAGGCCCGGTTCATCCTCTCTATTACAGCAGACAAATCTCTAGCAGTTATCTGGGAGATCGGGTTCTTCGCCAAGCTGTAGAGAGAAGCTTCGAAATTATCGGGGAGGCGATTCGACGTCTGCAAAATGTAGATAAGGAAACGGCGAATCGTATTGGTTACTATCCACGAATCATGAGCTTCCGCAATCTGCTGATTCACGGGTACGATCTGGTTGAGCACTCTCGCGTTTGGGCAATCATAGAAAAGCAGCTGCCGGTTTTACTTCATCAAGCAGGGGATCTCCTAGACCGATTAGCCAAGCTATAGATTGCATCATTTCATATCATAATGAAAAGTTGGAGATGCGTACCAGTCGCATAATTGCCAAACTCATCCCCTTAGACCCAAGGCGACCGTCGCCGTCCCAGCGGATGTGGGTATCCTAGATAGGCTTACCGCGCGCCTTTCCTTCCCAACATCAGCTTGAAGGTCAGGAACAGCAGACGCAGGTCAGTGCGCAGCGACTGGCTGCGGATGCAGCAGAATAAGGGGACAGATTTATTTTCCCGCACCCGTCTTTCCATTATCTTCTCGCTTTCGTCCCCAAGATCCGATCCTTTGCCGCGGAGTTTACCCTTGAGCGAAGCGAAGGGCTCAGGACGGGCTGCCGGTCAACTGTCCCCATTGGAGCGATCTACGGATCAATAAATAAATCTGTCCCCTTTTTGCCTCGGGCGTGCGTCTCGGAAACGGCCCGTTGCAGAAGCTCTCTAATGAAAGCGTTCAAGGTCTTCCCCTCACTCATGGCATTGCTTACAAGGCGCTTGTGGAGCTCGGGATCAAGGCGAAGGTTGAGGGTGCCCTTGAAGGGTTTTTCAGGTTGCTTGCCCGTCTCTTTGCAGAATTCAAGATAATCGTCAACGGCTTCCTCAAAAGCCGCTCGAAGTGAAACAACATCCGTTCCCTCGTAACTTACAAGGGCGCGAATAAACTCCAATTTTCCGTAGAAAACCTTATCGTCATCGTTGTAATGGACGGACCCAAAATAGCCATTGTATTCCATCGAGTCTTTCATAAGAGATCTCCACTCTTCAAAATTTCTTCTACCTGTTCAATCTGGTAGCGCTTCAGTGTCGGTGTGGGGTGTGGCCGATGCAGGATGATCGGATCAGATGTCTGGTGGTCAAAACGAAGGCGCGATCCTCCGGTTTTCCCTGCTTTGACCCTGGTATATCCGAAGCCTGTCAGCAGAGCCGCCATCTCATCCCATGTGAAGTCGATGGGATGCGAAAGAAATCGCTTTATCAGCTTGCCTTGTTTGCTCACGAACGCCCTTTTGAATAGCAGGCTAGCAAAGACCCGTAAAAAAGGCAATCATGAAAATGGGGACAGATTTATTTTCCCACCCGTCTTTCCGTTATCTTCTCGATTTCGTCCCCAAGATCTGATCCTTCGCTGCGGAGTTTACCCTTGAGCGAAGCGAAGGGCTCGAGGACAGTGCTGCCGGTCAACTGTCCCCGCTGGAGCGCTCTGCGGATCAATAAATAAATCTGTCCCCTTTGTTTTCGCACCCACCTTGTCATCCTGAAGCGTTCTTCGCTGAAGGATCTGGCTTTGAGCCTAGAACCAAGACGAAAGGCGAGTCAACTGTCCCCGTTGGAGTGATCTACGGATCAATAAATAAATCTGTCCCCTTTTTCTATTGTAAATAGGTCTAATCACGATTAGACTAATTACGATTAGACTAAATAGAAAGCGAAGGGAGCCGCCGGCATGTTTGTAGGACGAACGCAGGAACTGAAAGCCATGCGCCATCTCCACCAGCGTGGGCAACCCGAACTATTGATCCTGTATGGGAAACGACGGGTCGGGAAAACAGCCCTTATCCGGGAATTCATCGGCCACAGCCCGCAAGCGATGTACTTTCTGGCCCAACGGAGGACCGAAAGGGAAACCCTGCGAGCCCTCGCTCGAGCGACCGGCGAACTTTGGGAGGATCCCCTCTTGGAGAAAACCGGCTATCCCAGTTGGCCGGACTTTTTTGATCGCATCCACAGGCAATATCAGATTCGTCCTTGGGAAACCCCCTGGATCCTGGCCATCGATGAGTTCCCTTACCTGGCGGAAAGCTCTCCAGGCGTGTCGTCGTTTTTTCAGGCTGGGTGGGATCAAATCCTCTCGCAGCTTCCTGTATTCCTGATCCTCTGCGGCTCATCCATGGCGAGGATGGAATCAGAGACACTGGCCTACAAGGCGCCTCTCTATGGGAGGCGCACAGCTCAGATCCTGTTAGAACCCCTGACCTTCCTGGAAGCGCGCCAATTCTTTCCCGATGCATCCTTTGCGAAAGCGATGGAGTTCATCAGCGCAGCCGGCGGCACGCCTGGCTATCTTTCCCGCTTGGCGCCCTATGCAGACCTCCATCAGGCATTGCAGGCAGAGGTCTTTTCTCCCGAGACTATGCTGTTCCGTGAAGGGGAGTTTCTCTTGGTCGAAGAATTGCGGGAGCCTCGCACCTATTTCAGCATCCTGCAAGCCATCGCCCACCATTGTCATAAATTGAGCGAGATCATCAACGAGACGGGATTGGCGAAGAGCGCGCTTCATGTCTACCTCCATACCCTGGAGAGCTTGCGATTGATCGCCAGAGAAGTCCCAGCCACCGAAAAGTGGCCCGATCGCTCGCGCCAGGGTCGCTACACCCTCGCTGATCCCTTCCTGGAGTTTTGGTTCCAGTTCGTCTTCCCCTTTACCAGTTCGTTGACCCTGGGAAACACCCGTCCGGCGTTTGCAGCTTTCAATCAGGGCTTCCCCACTTTGGTGGCAAAGCAGTACGAGCGCTTGGCCCGGGAATGGGTCCTTGCACATCAGGATGCCGCCTTTTCCGTTGATAGGATTGGCCGGTGGTGGGACCGCAACGAGGAAATTGATGTAGTCGCCGTGAATGAGGCGGAGAACCGAATCCTTTTCGGTGAAGTGAAATGGACCGAGCGACGCGTAGGAAGCGGGCTCTTGGAGGAGCTGAAGCGAAAAGCAACCCTTGTCTCCTGGGGGCAACCCGGCCGACAAGAAACATACTGCCTGTTTTCCAAGAGCGGTTTCATACCGGCCTTAGAAGAGCGGGCGCAGCGGGAAGGGGTTCTTCTGGTGGCGGAGGATCGCCTTGCTCTGCGTGGGTGAACTACCGGAGAAAAGGGGACAGATTTATTTTTCTACCCGTCTTTCCATTTTGTTCTCGATTTCGCTCCACAAGATCCGATCCTTCGTCGCGCAGTTTACCCTTGAGCGAAGCGAAGGGCTCAGGACGGGCCGCCAGTCAACTGTACCCGCTGGAGCGATCTACGGATCAATAAATAAATCTGTCCCCTTTTTGCCCTATTCGCCGATTGACGATTGGGGTGAGAAGGAATGGTTGCATGCGGCTACGCGCAATCCTGCCCTTGACTTTCTGAAAGAGGCCGAAGAAGACATCTATCTGTTGAGTGACG
>JAPLHV010000110.1 GCA_026389455.1 Coprothermobacterota bacterium | reverse complement strand
GTGAAAGGGATGCAGCTCAGTATGGGGACAGATTTTAAATCTGTCCCCATACTGAGCGTAAAAGATGACCACGCCGAAGGCGCCATCCAGACATGGGCCGGCCAGGACCAAGCATCCTTGGCGATGGGCTTCTTGCAAGCGCTGGAAATGGGCGGAGATGACGGCAACGCCGCACTGGGGCGCCGCGGTCCCAGGCTTCAATAGAGGCTATGCCGCACTGGGGCGCCACGGTCCCATCCCAGGCCTCCGGACGAGAAAGGCGGAGCAGACAGATGAATTCGGTGTGACCGGAGGTCGGCATCTCGTTAGGAAAGGAACATCGGCTTGCCCAGCATGTCCCGTACTTTGGGGCGATACTGCTCGGCGTCGTAGAGTGCGGTCACGTCCACACGCTTCTTGCTGGCGATGACCAAGTCGATTGGGACTGTCGTGTAGATCCCATGCTGGAGGGCCGCCATGCGACCGGTATGCCCCATCGCCACTTGGTCCAAGGCCAGGTTGCCGAAGGAGATCGCCACCATGCGGTCCAACGAATCAGGCGCGCCAGTGCGCATAATGTAGGCGAGCTGTTGGTACATGATGTCCACCCCGGTGAGCCGTTTGATCTCCTCGGCGGTGAAATGGCCTATCCCGCCCAACTTCTGGTGCCCATAGGCGTCGGCCTCTCCGCGTTGAACAATATCCCCGCCAACTGGGAAGGATCCCTCGGAGAGGGTGAGGATAGCGTAGTGCGAGGGCTTCTTCTCACGATCCTCCACTAGGAAGCGGGAGAGCCGATCCATATCGAAGGGAACTTCGGAGATCACGGCCCGGTCCACATCGGCCAAGTAGGCGGCGAAGAGCGAAGTCTCCCCGGAATTGCGGCCAAAGAGCTCCACCACCCCGATCCGCTCGTGCGACCCGACCGAGGTGCGGAAGGCAGTGATCGTCTCCACCGAGCGTGTCACCGCGGTAGAGAAGCCGATGCAGTAGTCGGTGCCAAAGACGTCGTTGTCCATTGTCTTGGGGATGGCGATGGTATGGAAGCCCTCCCGGTGAAGGCGGACAGCAAAGCTTAGGGTGTCGTCCCCGCCGATCGGGATGATCGCATCGAGGCCCAAATGCTGCAGGACGCGGAGGACGTGCCGCGTGCAGTCCATTGTGCCGCTGGGGTTGGGAGAACAATCCTCGGCTCGGACATGAGCAGGCACATCCTCTGGTTTGACATTGCTGGGGCTGGTGCGCGAGGTGTGGAGGATAGTGCCCCCGGTACGGTCGATGGTTCGCACCACCTCCAGATCGAGAGGGATGGTCCATTCCAAGGCGGACCCCGGATCGTCCGGGTTGATGCTCAAGACGCTCATCCAGCCGCGGCGCAGCCCCAGCACCTCGATGCCGTGGTCCTGGGCGCGAGCTACTACTGCTTTGATGGCCACATTCAAGCCAGGGACATCGCCTCCCCCGGTGAGGATTCCGATCCGTCTTTTTGCCGGCATGGATTTTCTCACCCTCCGTTTCCCTTCATTTTTACCGCCGTCTACTGCTTGGGAGGACCAGAGCGCAGCCCTCGCCGCCAGAGGATGAGGAAGACGCCGACCACGATCAGGGCGATCGGCCAGGCTGTGCCCAGTGTGCGCATCACCTCCCAGCCGGCGCTCTCCCCCACCAGGCCCAGCCCGATCACCGCCAGCACAGCCGCCGGGATCAAGGCCCACCAATGCACTTTACGCAAGAAGGCGGTGAGAAGCGTGACAAGGAGGAAGCCGCCTCCCAGCGAAAGCATGATGACACCTCCCTGGCCCTTGCTGGAGAGGGTGGCGTAGGGACCGCTCGCCAGAAAACTGCCGACGCCGATGCCGATCAGGATTCCGCCCGGGATGATCAAACCAGGCCGGCGGGCGATGAACCCCCAGACGATGAAGAAGAGCCCAAGGCCCGGCAGGAAAAGGGTTCCCCAAAAACTGCCTTGGATTAACTGGCCCAGCAGGGCAAAAGCTCCCAGGACGACGAGAGCGATGCCGGCGGCCAGCTTGTTGCGGTTGGCTGCCTCGATGACGGGGTTGGGCAGGCCGGGGGGAGGTGAAGGGGGAGGGGTCGTCTCTCCCCCCAGCAGCGGGTGTGTCTCGGGCGCCTCTTGAATCTGCGAATTCATAACACGTTTTCCTTTCTAACCCCCGCTTTCACGGGAGAAGGCTTTTGCCTCATTGTAAGACAGAACGAAACGTTTGGGATGTGCGGCAAGTCATTGGGTGGGTCATTTTTTTCCGCTGTCGTTCAGATCAAGCCCAGCTCCCTGGCCTTCAACGCGGCTTGGGTGCGATCGCGCACCTCCAGCTTGCCGAGGATGTTGGTGATGTGGTTCTTCACCGTTCCCTCGGCCAGGAAAAGGCGGCCGGCGATCTCCTTGTTGGAGAGACCTCCACCGATCAGCGCCAGGATCTCCCGCTCGCGCTCGGAGAGGGGCTCGTCCAGGGCGGACTGGGCGGCCGAACGGTTGCTGAGGCGGGTGAACTCGGCTAACACTTTCTTAGCGATCGAAGGGTGAAGAAAGGACTCTCCCCGGGCGGTAGCTCGGATCGCTTCCACCAAGGTGTCCGAGGGCGCGTCCTTCAACAGGTAGCCCACCGCCCCTGCCCGCAGCCCGTCGAAGACCGTCTCGTCATCGTCAAAAGTGGTCAAGGCGATCACCTTGCACTCCGGGTGGCTTTCGCGCAGGCGGCGAGTAGCCTCCACCCCGTCCAGCACGGGCATCCGCAGATCCATCAGGACCACCTGTGGGCGCAACCTGGCAGCCATAAAGAGGGCCTCTTCCCCGTTGGTCGCCTCCCCCACCACCTCCAGATCCTCTCGCAACTCCAGCAGTGTGCGCAGCCCCTCGCGGAAGAGGGCTTGGTCATCGACCAAGAGCAGGCGGATGCGACTCATCGCGGCAACTCCACTTCCAGGGAAAACCCTGCCCCTGGCTCAGTCACGGTATGCATTGCCCCTCCCAGCAACTGGACGCGTTCGCGAAGGCCGAGCAGACCGAACCCGTCCTGGGGTTGGGCCGCTCCCCCCCCGTTATCTACGAGAGACAGACGCACCGACTGCGTACCGCTGCAGTCCAGGATCAAAGTGGCATGCGAGGCCTTGGCATGCCGGCGTACGTTGGTCAGTCCCTCCTGGGCGGCGCGAAAGAGGGTCAACTCGGCTTGCGGAGAGAGCGGGGGAAGTTCTCCGCTGACGCTGAATTCCAGCGCCAGGCCGTGAGCCTGGCTTTCCTCTACCAAGCGGGCGATCCTTTCCGCCAGTGGGCGCCCCTCCGTGGCGGGTTGGCGCAACGAAGCCACTGAGCGCCTCACCTCGGCCAGCCCTTCCCTGGTCATTGCCTGGGCTTGGGCCAGCGACTGCAAAGCTCTCTGCGGGTCAGTTTCGCAGGTCAGGCGAGCTGCTTCCAATTGCACGTTGACTACCGTCAGGTAATGACCCAGGCTGTCATGGATCTCCCGGGCCAGACGGTTTCGTTCCTTGGTGGTAGCCAGTTCCTCCACCTGGGCGGCATAGCGGCGCAACTGCAGGTTGGCCTCCTGCAACTCCCGCGTCAGCCGCTGCGCTTCCTGGTTGGCGCGGCGCTCGTCGAGGGCGACCTGGGTGAAGAGAGCGACGAAGACTAAGCCGGCCAGATAGGCCAGCCCTACCTGGAGAATCGCCTGCCAACCGCCCGTCCAGGCGATCGGCAGAAGAACAGCGCCTAAAGCCAGGGTAAACCCGAAGACCGGCCAGGGGGTAGGGAGGAACAACACCGCCTGGCTGGCCAGCGGAAGGACGATCAACCCGATGAAACCGGAAGCGCCAAAGAGGGTGATGACCGTCGCCGCCAGCGCTGCCTGAATGACGAAATAGAGCAGTTGCAGAACCAAGGTGGAGCGTTGGAGACGAACTTGGACCCAATGCGCGCTGAGGGCGCCGTAAGCGAGAACAGCCAGGGTTGCCCCGAGGAATTGCCACAGCGTGAAGGCGTCCCAGCCCACCAGCACAGCTTGGGCATAAGCCGCTGCCACGACCAACAGAAAAGCCAAGTCCGCGGCTCGGCCCGTCTCCGGGAGCACTGGGGAACGCTCTGCCGGCTTGCGCTGGACCGCCTTGGGCTGGGGAATGGGGAAGAAATAGGCCAGAAACTCGGTCGCTTTAATCCGGTCGCGCCTCCTTCAATTCCTCGCCTTGACCAAGGAACGAACGGCGATCGTCAGCCAGAAAGCCGACCAACCGATCATGGCGAAGAGGGCAATGGCGATCCGGGTGGGATTGAGGATCGGTTCATAGGATGCGCCCTCAGCGCTGATCTTGATGAACCCGCGCGGGACCACCCGGCCCATGCCGCCTCCCCCGGAACCTCCACCCAAGCTGCCTTCCTTGCCTTTGGGTAGAAACCATGGCCGAAACCAAAACCAACCACATATTCGGCGACAGGGATCAAGGTGAGATCCCCCTCTTTCACCGGCGGTCCGAAGACTGTGTCCACGCTCATCTTCTCCAGCATGCGCTCAATCGGCTGAAGTGTGGGCTCCACTATCTCTGACATCATCAACCTCCTTTTCTCATCCTTGCTTGAACTGCGAACGGAATCAGCAACCCGATCAACCCCACCGCCAGGAAGAAGAGGAAAGCGAGCCGGCGCTGTTCGCACATCCGTGCGCCGGTCAGGGGAATCGCCACTCTTTCTTGGCCTTCCTCCGACAAGAAAAACACCACCGGCGATGCGCGAAAGAAGGCAAGCACGCCCTCGCCGCTCTTTCCCTGCCTCCCTCGGCGCCATCCGCTAAGCTGGGCTACCGCTTGTACAGTCTGATCGCCGACTCGCTGCGGTTGGCCCACCAGCAAACGGTGGAAATGCCCCTTCGGTTCCACTCCTCGATTGGCAAAATTGGTCATGGTTGATTTGCCCCTAAAGTCCCCCTCAACGTCTCTCCCGCAGCAGCACCGCGATCCCGATCACGACCAAGAGTCCAGGCCAGAACCAGGCCATCAGATTAGTCGCCTGAAAGACGTTCAATGCAGCCAGAAGGTCAGCTACGCCGAAGAGAAGCAGAACGATCGGGAAGAAGAAACGGGCGGCGCCTCCTTCCTTGGCCGTGATCGCCCGGATCAGCAGGATCACCGCGATCACCAGCAAGATCGCCGGCCAGAGCCAGGGTAAAGCGATGGCAGAGAAGAGATTCCCTACCAAAAAGACCAGCCCGATCAGGATCAGGGCGAGGGGAAGCGAGAACTCCGCCTTTTTCTTGGGTTGCACCGCTGCCTTATTTGTTTTATTTGCCACGTCATACCCTCCTTTTTTCTTTGAAGGCGAGACACTCACCCCTCGCCTTTTCCTCAATGACTTTCATGAAGATAGCGCTTATCCCGGCGCTACCGGGCTTTCCTCCAGCGGAGGATCAGCAGAATGCCTCCCAGAAGGATACAAAATGCCGGCCAGAGCCATCCCCAGGCCTTGCCGAAGACACCCAAGGAGGCTAGCAGGACAATCAACCCACCCAGGATCAGTACGATCGGGAAGCCCAACTGCGGCTTCGTTTGCGGCCGGCTTCCCGGATCCTGGCTCATACCTGTCCCTCCTTCTTCCCAGAATCGGTCCAGCCGGTTCTGGCGCCCTCATTGTATCACCGGAAAGGGCCGGCGGGGTTACCTCGAAGGCTTCTGCGGCACTGCCGCTCGACCCGAGAGGGCTATCTCCAGGCCTTCTTCGGCAAAACGAGCAACGATCCGCTTCACCAACGCATTGCGCAAGGCAAACTGGCTGGGATGATTCTGTGCTTGCAGGGTTACGCTGAGGATCACCCCGGAGTCGGCAAGCGTAGTGAAGGAAACGGCAGGATGGCTGCCGGCCACACCACCAGGGATCTCCCGCAGGACTTCCTCGGCTGCTTCTAGCGTAACCCGTTCCACTTTCAGCAAATCTGACCCGTAGGGCGCCTGGAACGGCGTCGAAAAGGAGAGCCAAGCCTCCTTCATGTCGTAGTTGATGGTAATGGAGTTTGCCAGTTTGGCGTTGGGCGCCACGATACGGTTGTTGTCATAGCTGCGCAAGGTGGTGTTGCGCCAAGTGATGTCCTCTACGAAACCCTCGTGCTCCGGATCGAGACGGACGAAATCCCCCACCTTCAGTTGGCGAGAGGCGATGATCTGAATCCCGGCGAAGAAGTTTGAAAGAGTATCCTGCAAGGCCAGGGCGACGGCCAGGCCACCCACTCCAAGGGCGGTGAGAAGCGGGGTGATGGAGATCTGCAAGGCGCCCAGCGCGATCAGGATAGCTATCCCCAGGATGGCAATGCGGGTGATGTTGGAGAAAAGAGTGGTGGTCGCCACCACCTCGTTCCGCCTTCGGGCATTGGCTGTGATCAGCTCGGAGGTCAGGCGAGCCAGGAAGAGGCCCACCGAGAGGATCGCCAGGACCACCAGAATGGACTGCAAGACGCTCGCCAAGGACTTCTGCATCGGGACCAAAGCGAGGGTCAAATAAAGGGCGGCCAGGACCACCCAGAGGATGATGATCCCTGTGAATATCCGCGGTAAGAGTCGCCGCAACTCCGTTCCCTCCTCCCCCGCGGCCATCCGCCAACGATGGAGCAGGTAACGCTGCAATAACAATCCCAGGATCAAGCCGGCCAGAGCCAAGACGACCGGCCAGATCAGCTCCGGCCACTCGATCACTTTCCCCGCTCTCCTTCCTCGGATGTCCGGAAGAGACGGTTGTCCTCTTTACAGAGCCGCTGGATGACGCGCCGCGCATCCTGAGCGATCGCCGCCACCCCACCCCCCGGCGTGAGCCACTGCCCCGTCATCCAGAAGGCGCCCAACCCGGGGAGCTTGTGAGGAATCGCCTCGGCCCCGCTGAAGCTGCTGTTTTGGGTGGTAGGCAGCCACCCGCCGGCCGCCCCGTTCCAGCAGCCGGTCGTTTGCTCCCAGGTCAATGGAGTGGCCACATCGAGCGCCTCGACGGCGCTGCGGAAGCCGGGCAATCGTTCCTCCAGGAAGGTGGTCATCCTGGTGGCAATCTCCTCCTTGGCGGCACGGTAGCTGGCCTCACCCTCTTGGCGAAGGGTCCGCCAAGGGCGGATCTGGGAAGCGAAACGGACCACAGCTACGCAACGCCCAGAGGGAGCGAGGGAGGGATCTTGGGTGAAATGATGCAGAGTCAGTCTGCTGAGACAATCGGCGCCTAACGGGATCGGCTCCTTCAATTCCCAGGTCTGGACGGGCGGCTGACCGGATAGGTCGAGGCGGAGGCCGAAGGAGACCTGGACTAGGGCTGGGGCGAGAGGCCAGCGCTTGTAGGGGTACTCCAGCGAACGATCCAGAGTCCGCCCAGCCAGCATCCCGTAGAGAGTTCCATGAGCATCGGCGGCCGAGATCACCTCGTCGGCGTTCTCCTCGCTGCCGTCAGCCAAACGAACGCCTACAGCCCGTCCCCCTTCGACTATAACACTCTCCACGCTCTGCCCGAGATGGAGTTCTCCGCCCAGGACGCGGCAGCGAGAGGCGATGGCCTGACTGAACGCCGCTGAGCCTCCAGGCGGCCGGCCGACGTTTCCCTGCGCCTGCCGCGCTAAAGAGAAGAGGTAAGAGAGGGCGGAATCCCCGCGCGCATGGGTGAAAGATCTCCTCAGGAAAGGGTCTCGAAAACGTTTTCCCAGTTCAGCCAGGGTCACCTTCTCCCAAGTTCGGACGAAACGCATATAGGCGCCAAGCCGAGTTGCCAGCCGCAAGCGCCTGGCGAAGCCCCCTGTGTCGAAGGCTTCGATGGTATCGGTGAAGCGCATCAGCGAGCGCACCGCGGCCAATATCTCGCGGCTGGCTGCCCGATCAGGAGGGGAAATGCGCTCCATCTCCTCCTCCAAGCGAGGGAGATCTCGATAGAAGGAGAAGACTTGTGTCCCGTCCGCGCTGTGATAGGCTGAAACGATCTCCGGCTGGGGGAGGAATTGCCCGGAGAGTCCGCCAAGTTCCCGCCAGAGATGGCTCATCTCCTTCCCGGGAACGCAGCCCACCACGCCGGAGAGGCAACCATCAAAAACAAACCCCTCTCGCTGCCAGGCTGTGCAAAGCCCGCCCGGAGCGGCCTGCTTTTCATAGATGCGAACCTCGTAACCGTTCATGCGCGCATAGCAACCCGCCGCCAAGCCGGCGATGCCGGCGCCGATGATGATTACCGTCGACATGCCTGCCCTACCCCTTCCCCCGGATCTCCAGGCGCACTACCCCTCATCTCTTCCGCATGCGCAGGGAGAAGAGCATCGGGATCGATTCCAGCCCACCCTCCATCTGCCAGTAGCCGTCCGGACGTTGCTCCTGGAAAGGGAAATAGGGGCACATAGCCAGGGGGAACTCGCGCAGTGATTCCAGCTCCAGCCCCGCCTGCAGCAGCGCATTGAGGATATCGGCCAAGCTGTGGGTCCACTCGTAGGAGGGAAGGTCGACCTGCGCTTGGGGGTCAGCGTAGTCGCCGTCCCCTTCCCAACGTGTCGGGTCCGGCCGGTGGAAGTATGAATAGGTTACGCGCAGGTTGCTTTCCTTGGGACCATTGGCGAAGACGTTCAGGAAAGGGTGTCCTTCCACCAAGACGAAGCGGCCCCCTGGCTCCAGGAAATGGGCGACGATCTGTCCCCAGCGGGGTAGATCGGGCAGCCAGCAGAGAACGCCATAGGAAGTGAAGACGATCTGGAAACGCTTCTCTAAATGCAAGGGCAAGTCGTAAAGATCGCAGCAGATGAATTCCGCTGCCAACCCCAGCCGGTCGCGCAGGGTGCAGGCCGCCTCGATTGCCCGGGGGGAAAAGTCGATCCCCGTCGCCTGTGCTCCCAACCGCGCCCAGGAGAGCGTATCCATCCCAAAATGGCACTGCAGGTGCAAAAGGCGCCGGCCCTCCACCGGGCCAGCCTCCTCCCGCTCGATGGCCAGCAGCGACGATCCACCAACCAGGAAAGCCTCCAGATTGTAGAAGGCCGAGCGCTGGTGAATCGAAACTAATGAATCCCAAAGGGAGCGGTTGGCTTCCAGGAAACGGTCCATTGAACGATCCCCGTCCACGATTCTCCCTCCTCGATCAACCCTCGCTGATGCCGCCGATGCGCCTCCCGAGGCCGTCCTCGGACGTGGCGCTACCCCTTCCGGCCCACCATCGCGTAGTAGCGCAGGTCATCGGGAAGATGAGAGCTGCAGGCGCCTAGTACAATAGCTACCGAGAGGAAAATGAATGCGCTGTCTTTGAGCAGGAAAGCCAGCGCCGTCATCACCACCGTGATCAGGGTGAGGATGCCTTGAACCTCCACAAACCAGAGCCACCCGTTGTTATAGAGCCCCCGCAGCATCAACAGGACGCCGGAACCGACGGCCAGCCAAGGAAAAAGGACCGGTGCGCTGAATCCCAGGAAGGAAGCGCCGTACCATACAGCGAAACCGACGATATGACATAAAAGGAGAGCTAGCTTCCAGAATTCGTCCCCCGGCAGCGGCTTGCGCTCCTTGTGGCTTCCTGTGCTTGCCTTGCTGCTCCCTGTGACCATCTTGCTGCTCTTCGGCTCTACTTTCTCCATCGATAAATCCCCTTTCATTGATTTGACAAGGAAATAGTATATCCCATTCCCTCCTCGCCGGATACGCCCCGATCCCATAGAGTGCAAAAACAGGTTCCTTCTCATTTTCAGTGGGCATCCTACCAGCCTACAGCAGCTCGATAGCCCCCGGCAGCTCGATAGCCCCCGGCAGCTCGATAGCCCCCGGCAGCTCGATAGCCCCCGGCAGCTCGATAGCCCCCGGCAGCTCGATAGCCCCCGGCAGGGTGTCCTGTCCAGCTTCCCTGGGACCGCCGCGCCACAGTGCGGCTTTCTTGGGCGTTGCGCTCCTCCTGGGACCGCCGCACCCCAGTGCGGCTCTTGTTCTCATGGATCCACCGCGCCGTACTGAATAGCCTGCGGCAGCCTGGTTTTTCCACGACAACACGATCTTCCCTAAAGAGAACCCCCTCAAGTGGTTCAATTATGATGGGAGAAGATATGCTGCCGCAGGGTGTTCCAAGCTGAATAGCCCCCGGCAGGGTGTTCTGTGCCGAAGTTGGGCAGGGGAGCGCCACTTTCTGGCTGGTTGCTCCAAGAAGCGGTTGGCTTCCGTCTTGTTACTGCAGATACCTGGGGCGCCGCGGTCCCAGGGAAGCCGAGAATCTCAGGGAAGGTCTCAGTCTCAGGAACGGACCCAGGATTAGATGCGCCACGCTGTAGGATATCCTGCAGCGTGGCGCTCCGAGAACGGGTACGATTGCCTACGGGATTACGGTCAGGGCGAAATCGAGTGGCTGCGCCAGGGCATATCCGCCCAGGCTAACCCAGACATAGACACGGCCTGAATAGCTGCCGGCAGCCAGCCCCTAACAGCGCACAAAGAAGGAGAGCTGCTGCCCAGGTTGAATGGTTCCGGCTCCCGCTCCGATGTAGCTGTTGCCTACTGTTAGGGGGGAGAAGCAGGACAAAGCGCCCGTGCTGTTATTGCCTATCACGGCGACCACATAGAAAGCCTGTCCTGCCTGGGGATTGGCAATGGGCTGCAAGGCATCGTTGACCAGGCTCACTTGCCCGACCTTGGCCGGATAATTCTCCACAGCGAAGGTGATCGTGGCGGTTTGGATCTCGCCCCCGGCAGTCACCTGCACCACAGCATAGAAGCCGCTGCCGCAAAAGTTCTGGGCAGCCGGGGGTGCCCACGCTGCACTGTAGGCGCTTCCTGTTCCGCCGGCCAGCGTCCCGATCTGGGCCCCCGAGGGATGGTGGATGGTCCCTGACCAGCTTCCGCTGTGGTTGGCGCCAGCTTGGATGGTGACCGGGTTCCAGTTGGAGATGCCGCTGCTGGGCGTTGCCGAGATGCTGCCGATGGCCAGGGGCGGAGGAAGAGCGGATATGGCAAAATTCCCTTCGGAGGTGTCTTGGATGGAAGGATCGCTGACGCTGCTGATTCGTATC
>JAPLHV010000048.1 GCA_026389455.1 Coprothermobacterota bacterium | reverse complement strand
GGAAGAAAAGGCAACCTCATGCCGCCTGGAACAACTATAGCAGCTCCCTTCTGGCAGTTGGTAAAAAAGCAAGAGAAAGTAGGCTCTTTCTCATATCGAGTGGGTAAAGGCATCTAGGGTGAACAAGGTCTCCGGGGTCATTGGCTTTCCTGGGATCGCCACACCCCAGTGCGGCATCAGCAGTGAAGTGACGGAAGCCAAGCGCTCTAGGAGCAACCACCCCGAGTTGCTGCCCATCGCCACCCTGGTTCTGGCAGGATCATGAAAAAGCAAGAGCGCTGACCCTTGCAAGGCCGGCGCTCTGTGCTGGGGAGGATAGAGGATTGTGGTCAGAGGAATCACCTTACGGGAAGCGGAGAGCCACGCCCTTCAGGTAGAGGATCGAGCGCATGTTCTGCGCATCTAATGCCGACCCATAGTAATTGCCCACATCAGAGTCGGAACTGGCGCCGATAATCCATCCGTAGGTGTGCCCCGGGACCAGGGAGACGCTGACAGGCAGGGTGACCGGGCCTGTGCCGTATTGGACGTTCGTATTCTTCTGATAATTGGGGACGTTGAACGACCAGGACTTGTACGATTGATCTACCCACTGGTTGGTCGTTCTATCATAGAGGCCGATCCAGGCAGTGAGGTGGATCTGACCGCCTCCGCAGTCATACTTGCCGAGAAAGACATCGGCTTGGAAAGTCACTTGTACCGTTGGCTTGATGGGGTTCGTTCCCTGGTATTTGAAGCCGCGCTCATCTTGAACGTACCCCGTTACCGTTAGGTTGTATTGTTTCATATCGACCGAGTAGGCTGAGAACTGCAAGCCGGGCACCAGGCGCCTGTCGGTCAAACCGTCGTTGGAGACAAAAGAGTAGGTCCCGCTTCCCTTGCCGCTTTTGGTTGCCACCACGTTGTTGTTATTGATCACCCAGGACGGGTTGACGCCTCCTCCCGGGTAGTTGGCGGCGAACTGCTGCGGACCGCCCAGACGTGCCCAGCCTAGTCCCAATCCGTAGAGGATAGTGCCGGTGGCGGAAAGGTGATAGCCGTCGTCGTAGGTATTGACCGGGAAGGAGGGCGATACTGTGGCGGGCAGGACGCTATCGGTCAGCTGCACGTTCCAGCCGTTGCCGGGATCCTCAGGAGCCGCGGCGCCGAAGTTCCCCAGGAGCAGCAGCCAGTCGGTGGAAGGTCCCAGGAAGTTATTGAAGATCGGACTGGCGCTTGAATCCCAGAGGTCGTAGGCCAGCCCTTCCGGCAGGCGCAGGACGGTGGCGGAGGTGCTGAGAGAGCGGGCTTTTCCTGAATTCGTCAGGTTCACCAGCGGCGTCGGATTACCGGTCGGCTTCAGGGCATCAGCCGTGGTGAGGATGGCCGTCCGCAATCCGTAGGTTCCCTCATCCCGCGTCTGGATGGCGAAGAACTGGGCCCGGGACATCACGTCCTGCCCTCCCAGAAAGAGGGGATCGGTCGTGCTGGTGGTGGTCAGGTTGGCGCTGTAAACCACCAGGCGGG
>JAPLHV010000263.1 GCA_026389455.1 Coprothermobacterota bacterium | reverse complement strand
CCCGCCTGGTGGTTTACAGCGCCAACCTGACCACCACCAGCACGACCGATCCCCTCTTTCTGGGAGGGCAGGACGTGATGTCCCGGGCCCAGTTCTTCGCCATCCAGACGCGGGATGAGGGAACCTACGGATTGCGGACGGTCATCCTCACCACGGCTGATGCCCTGAAGCCGACCGGCAATCCGACGCCGCTGGTGAACCTGGCCAATCCGTCCAAAACTTTGTCCTGGAATTCCCCTTCTACAATCCTGCGGGTGCCCAACGGACTGGCTTATGACCATTGGGATACGACCAACAGTCCCACCTTCAGCGCCTTCCTGGGGCCTTCCACCGACTGGCTCCTGCTCCTGGGGAACTACGGTCCAGCTTTGTCGCAATATGTAGGCAACGGCTGGTCTACTCAACTGACGGACAGCCTGCTGGCGGCTCCTGTTTCCCCCGCTTTCTCGGTAGGAACCTACGACGACGGCTATCACCTTTCCGCCACCGGCACTATCCTATACGGATTGGGGCTGGGGTGGTCAAGGCTGGGCGGTCCTCAGCAGTTCGCCGCCAACTACCCGGGAGGAGGCGCCAACCCGTCCTGGGTGATCACCAGCAACAGCGTCAGCAACCGGACCGACGGCAGCGGGACCACCCAATTGACCACCAATGACGGTCTCAGCAACCGGGCCCTCTCGCCCGGCTTCACATTCTCGGCCAATTCCAAGAGCGGCAAGTACAAGTCCTGGGTCAGCGGTTACATCCAGGACGCGCGCAACTTCACCTACCAGGGAATGAACCCTGTCACGGCCGTGTTTCGGGTGACTTTCCAGGCCGATGTCTACTTCGGCAGCAACAACGCGGGTTACAGCACGCTCAAGCTCTACGCATGGAGGGGCCTCTACGACTGGACGGCTGCCGCATACGTGCCCAACACCTACACCAACTGGAATTTCTGGAACCCGGACATCACGAAGTCCGACCTACAGTTCGGCACCAATGGCGTGATCACCCAGGATCTCAGCGCTGCCCTGACCCCCGGGCACAGCTACGGCTGGATCATCGGCGTGCAATCCGATACCACCATGTATGCGGCTAACGACCCGCAGTCGGTGGGGCTGGTTGTGCGGAACATGCGCGCCAACCTCTACCTGAAGGGGGTGACCATCCGCTTCCCGTAGGATAGTTCCTCTGACCACAATCCTCTATCCTCCCCAGATATCTAGAGCACCGGTCCTTCCAGAGCCGGTGCTCTAGCTTTCTCATGATTCTGCCAGGACTTGGGTGACTATGGGCAGCAACTCAGGATGGTTTTCGTAGGGGCGGGTTATGTTCTTCAATTGGCAGCATCGCCCTGTGAACTGAAAACCTTCCGCCCACCGATATAGGTTGCCAGCACCTTCGGATAGTCCTGTGTGAACTTTTCAGGCGCGACCGAATAAAGATCCTGGTCAAAAACAACCAGATCGGCTTTTTTCCCGATATCAAGCGTGCCGACATCTTTACTGCCGGTCGTCTGGCCACTGCCCAAAGTAAAACCGCGAATCATTTCTTTGACTGGGATGGGAGAATGAAGCTCCGGATTGCCTCCTCCGGTCGCTGCCACACCAATCACCGCAGTTACAGGAGTATATTGGGGGGGTGAAACGCTGAAATCCGTACTGATGCCTACAGAGATGCCGCTTTCGATCAGCTTCTTGATTGGATAGGCTTTCACTGCCTGGTCCCCGTAATAGTAGGCGGTATCGTCTTCGACCTCCCAAAAACCCGGCTGGACGGTAACCACAACATGCCCGTTAAAGCTTTTGATTCTTGCAATATGTTCGTCGGTCGGGAAAGCGAGGTGGATCAGGGTGTGGATGCCCTTTATTTCCCCTTTTTCGGCGCGCACTTTGTCGAGTGCGTCGAGAACCGCGCTGATCGCCATGTCCCCCTGGGCGTGGTAATGCAGGTTCATCCCGTATTCCTCGACTTTTGCCACGATGCGGTTCAGATTAAGCTCCGGACCGCCCATGTCATCCGTATAGATCTCCTGCAAGCCGTGGCCGCCCTGCTGGTTCTCCCAGCTTGTCCAGGCCTGTCCTCCGGCAAAGGCTCCGTCGACAAATATTTTGCAGCCAAGGAAACGGACCAGATCGGTACTGCGATCCTTGTATTTGGCAGCGTCGTCCACATCGTTCAAATTGAAGATTGTGTAACAGTAATCAACGCGCAAAGGCAGTTTCCCTTCACTTTCCAGCTCAAACAAAACGTCCGGAAACATATAGCGGATGCCAGGCCCGCCCATCAAATCGACGATTGCCGTGTATCCGATCGAAGCCCAGCGCTGCGCCATCAGCATAGCGCCGTCCTTCATCTCTTTTTCATCAAAGAGATCCGAGATCTTGTTCCAAGGCAAAATCATGGCAGACTCGCGCAGCATTCCGGTCAACTGGCTATTCTCGACCCCCATTTTTCCTCCCAGTGGGATCTTGGTCGCGGCGGTCATCCCGGAAAGCTTGATCGTGGCGCTGTTGATGATGGCATTATGTCCCAGTTTATCGGCCAGGAAGGCCGGCCGATTGCCGGTTACCCGGTCTATTTTGGCCAGGTCTTCCAAGGTCCATAAATCATAATCGCGCAAAGAAAACCCGGCCCCAAAAACAGAGGCATTGGCAGGCAAATCTTTGACCTTGGCCTCCAGCACTTTGACGATCTCGTCGACCGTACTGCAGCCGATCAGGTTGGCGCCGACATGGAAGAAGTAGCCGGTCTCGGCCAGATGCACATGGCTGTCACAAAAACCAGGATAGGCAGTGGCCCCTTTCAGGTCGACGAGCTCCGCATTTGTATATTTCGCGGGATCGACATTCCATCCTTCCACGATGCCGTCCCGCACCAGCAGGTTGTCGACTTGTCTTTCCGCATCAAGGTAGATGGACCCATTTGCGAATAGTTGGGTTTTGCCTGCTGAATCAGACCTGCAGGCTGTGAAAAAGCCCAATGATAGGATCACAACCACCAAAATACAATAGGAAATGAATTTACGCTGTGTCATGGTCTCCTCCATCAAAAAGACGCTTAGTTTTTCAATATGACAAGGTGTTGTTCTGGCTGGATCGAGTGTAGGAGGGGCTGTTTTGCCTGTCAAGAAGATGAGGGGATTGCGGGGGAAATATGACATTCGCTGTTGAAATGGGGAAAAGTTGCGCGACATGGTCTGCCATATTCTCGGAGAGACCTGCCAGGGTGTAGAGTAGAAGGATCAGAAAGGAGAGTGGAGCATGACTATCAATCAGGAGTATTGCTTGGAGCTGTTGAAAGAGCATGGAATCCCCTTTGAGGAAGGGGTAACCTATCGATTGGTGGAGGACACCGCTACTCTGCGCTATCTGGTCATCCCCTACCTCGCAATGGAAGGCAGGGAAACTGGAGAAACACTGGAAGGGCGCATCTCGAAGAGCGGGATCCTGCGGATTGAGCCTTGATGGTATGGAAATGATCAAAGAAACCTGGAAACGCAGGTTGATTTTGTTCCTGTCGCTGTGTGTGCTGACCTTTTCCCTGGGCATCCTACCGCCCATCGCCAAAGATGGAGCGACAACGGATGTCAACGCCTCCACTCCCCCACCGGAGTCGGTCCTCCACCAGTTTCACCTGGGCGCCGGCTGGAACCTGATCTCGTTGCCTTTCGTCACCGATCCCTCGCCCCTGGTGGTCTTTGCTGAGCTTCCCACCCCTTGGTTCCTGGCCGAGTACGATGCGGTTGAGAACGCCTACCACCCCTACACCCAGGTCTCGCTGCGGCCCGGGGTGGGCTACTGGCTGCGGGTGCCAGAGGCGGTCAACTTCACCCTGCAAGGAACCGCGATCACGGTGCGCAACACCTGCGCCTTGCTGAAGGGCTGGAACCTGGTCGGCTACCCCTTCCCGTGGGAGATCAGTTGGGATGATGCCGCCCGGGTCCGGGTTGAGCGGGGAGGACAATTCTACTCCCTGCAGCAAGCCTTCGATGCCGGGATCCTGGCGGGCGACATCTACAGCTGGCGGGAAGGCCGCTACTTCTCAGTGAAGAACGAGCTGCGCCAGTTCACCCCGGGGTACGGCTACTGGGTCAAGCTGAATGGCTTCTCGACGATGGACGGCATCGCTCCGGGGTCCGCCAACCTGGTCTTCGAACCTGGCGGGAGTGATTCCGAGATCGCCTCCAAGGACCTCCAGGTGGCCTACACAGGGGTGAAACGGGGAGCCGCCAGCTGGGCCGCCAAGACGGCCTGCGGCTGGGTGATGAGCCTGCTGACGGGAAACAAGGGGCAGGGAGCTGCGGTGCTGGAGAGGCTGGACCAGATGGAGGCTCAACTGCAGGACATCCAGGCTTCCCTGGAACGAATCGAGGCCAACTTCACCCAGCTTTTCGCCCAATTGAAGCAGATGCAGGCCAAGATCATCGACACCATCTTGAATGCCCAGGTGAAAGACTACATTAACCGCATCGATACCCATTACAATACCGTCGCTCCGGAGGGCCTGGTTTACTATACCCAAGGGAAAACGCCCACCACCCCGGGCATCCAGGAGAAGGTAGCCCAGTTCTGCGCCAATGTCACTGGGCCTTGGGACATCCCCAACTGCATCAACGGGATCCACTTGGCCATCGCCCCTAAGGACGGTTCGGACGGCCTGCTCGATTCCTGGCTTTCCGCCAACATCCTTACCAACACAGCTACCTGGACCTTTCAACCGCAGCGGCTGATGGACTACTACCTGGCCTACGAATCGTACTTCGCCGGGATGCTCTTCTACGAGTACCGGGGCATTCAAATCTACACCGAGGTTCTAAACCAGCGTGACCCCACCGGCCAGGACGCCAAGGGGTACCTGGACCAATCCTACACCCCCAACCTCAGCGCCGAGGTGGATCGTTTCCTGATCGGGGCGGCCCGCCTGGTGGCCTATAGCGCCACTCCTACCACAAATCCCCGGGTTCCCCTCTTCCAGGGAGGGCAGGATGTGCTCTCGAGAGCTCAGTTCTTCGCTATTCAGGCACGGGACGAGCCAACCTTCGGGATCCGGGCCACCCTTCTGACTACGGCGGACGCCTTGAAACCTACCGGCAACCTGACACCGCTGGTGAGCCTGAAGAATTCAACCAAAGCTTCTTCGTTCTACTGGAATCCTTCCTCCAGCGGGCTTCAAGGCTCCACCGTGAATGCGTTGACGATCGATCCCCGCAATTCGCAGACTCTCTATGCAAGTACCCGGGGTTACGGGCTCTTTAAAAGCACGAACGGCGGGACAAGCTGGAACGCTTCCTCCAGTGGGCTGACCAGTTATAACGTGAATTCTGTTCTCATTGACACCTCTCCCCTAAACGCCCTTTACGCTGGCACCGATGGCGGCGGGATATGCAAGAGCACGGACGGGGGGGCGAGCTGGAACGCTTCCTCCAGCGGGATGACGAACAGCGATGCGCTCTGCCTGGTTTTCGGCTCCACTCCTCAAACCCTCTATGCCGGCACTCGGGGCAGCGCGGTCTTCCGGAGCACGGACGGCGGAGCAAACTGGGAGCCCTGGTCCAACGGGCTAACCCGCAACGTCGTGCTATGCCTGGCCTCCTATATTCCTCCCCACCATGGCGGTGAGGTTGGAGACCCAACCCTTTACGCCGGCACATTGTATGGCGGGATATTCAAGAGCACCAACGGGGGGAGAAACTGGAGTGAAGTCAACAACGGGTTGACCGGCACGTTGATCGCTGACATCGCCATTGATCCTTCCAATAGCCAGATCCTCTATGCCGCAACCGATGCGGGCGTTTTCAAGAGCACCAACGGGGGAGGCAACTGGAGCTCCGTCAACAACGGGATCACCAGCTTTCCCATAAATTCCATCGCCATCGACTCCTCCAACAACCAGATCCTCTATGCTGGAACCAAGTACGGCGGCGTATTCCGAAGCATCAATGGCGGCAACAACTGGGAGACCATGAATCAAGGACTCGATGGGTACGCTCTCCAGATCGGAAAGCTAGCCATTGATCCGTCCTCTCCCCGGATCCTCTACGCCGGCGCCGAGGGCGGCATCTTCAAGGCCAGCGAAGAAAAAAAGGTTCATGCCACCATCCTGCGGGTGCCGAAAGGCCCTGCCTATCGTCTCGAGGACGGCGCCTCCAGCCTGAACCTCGGCACTTCCACGGACTGGTTGCTGCTCCAGGCTAATTTTGGCGAGGCTTCTCTCCAGGACCTGGGCAACGGCTGGACCGTGCAACTCGTGGACAACGCACTGCCGGCCCCCCCGTCCCCTGCCTTCCCGGTAAGTGCCTATGATGACGGTTACCACCTGGTAACCACCGGAACCATCCTCTATGGGCTGGGGTTCGGTTGGGCAGGCGGCCCGCATTAACTACGCGCCTTCTGAATCATTCTTCCTTCTTTTCCGATCGATGATCCTGTAATTGTTCCAGGTGGCATGAGGTTGCTTCGTTGCTCCTTCTCCGGCGCCTCTACGACCAATTCCTGGATCGGCTGGAGGGTATGGAAATGATCAAAGAGATGTGGAAACGCAGGTTGATTTTCTTCTTGTCGCTGTGTGTGCTAACTTTATCCCTGGGCATCCTGCCGGCCATCGCTGAAGATGGGGCCGCTGCGGATCCCAGCGCTGCTATTCTCCCGCCGGAGCCGGCTTGCTTTCAGTTCAACCTAATTCAGGGTTGGAACATGATCTTCCTGCCTTTCGCCACCGATCCCTCTCCTCTGGTGGTCTTTGCAGAGTTACCCCAGCCCTGGTATCTGGTCGAATATGACCCAGTCGAACAACACTATATCCCTTACGCGCAAATCGCCTTGAAGGCAGGTGTGGGCTATTGGCTGTATAGCTCGCAAGCCATCCGCTTTACAGTGACCGGCATCCCGCTGGTCAGTCCAAGCGTTCATCCTCTTTCCATAGGATGGAATCTTGTCGGTTACCCTTTCTTGCAAGGAATCAGCGTCCAGGATGCCCTGAAGGTCCGGGTGAATTGGGGTGGCCAAAGCTACTCCCTGGAGGAGGCTTTCCAAACGGGGATCCTCAGCGCGGGCGTCTATACATTCTGGGGTGGGGAACGCTACCTATCGGTGAAGGACGACATCGGACGGTTCCAGCCCGGACTGGCCTATTGGGTAAAGGTGAATGCCCTGCCAGCCGCCGCGGGGGAGAGCTTGGCCGCAGCGCCTCTGACGGAAATCGTCTTCAACGGGTTGGGCATCGAGGGCAGCAAGATCGCCTCC
>JAPLHV010000075.1 GCA_026389455.1 Coprothermobacterota bacterium | reverse complement strand
CTGAAAGTGGCCACCAACGCTTGCTTCTCTTTTTTCCGGAGGAAACGAGAGTTCCTCTTGGAAGAAGAGCCTGAAATCCGCGACTCGCAAGAGGTCAACCCGGAGGACCGTTTGTTCTACCTTCAGGTGCTGGAGATGATCAACGGCTTGCCCAAGCGGCAGCGGGCTATCATCGCCCTGCGTTTGCTGCAAGACCTCTCCGAAGAGGAAACAGCAAGCATATGTGGTTGCGTTCCCGGAACCGTGCGGGCGACTTTATTCCAAGCCAAGGAAAAGATCAGGAGGCATCTTGGAACCGATTGACCTCGATACCCAATTGAAGCGAGCCCTGAGCCGCCTTGCGGATAGCGCCCCCATTCGGCAACCTTCTCTGCAGGATCTTTTCGTACGTGGCCGCAAGCAACAACGACGGAGTCGCCTGGCCCTCGCTTTATCTCCTGTACTGGCCCTTGTTCTTTTCTTAATAGTGACCGCATTCCCGGTCTTGGCAGGCGCTCAGAACCTTACCCAGTGGTGGACTGAACGACAATTAGAGCAAGCTGCCTCGGCATGGGACAGCATCTATCCAGTAGGATCCCTGCTCGCCGTCCAGTTCCATTGTGACCTTGCCATGGTCAACGTTCTGCTGGCGCAAGGAGTCACTCCCCAGGAGGCGGCTTTACGCGCAGAGATTGCAAATTCGTCAGGCCTCTCCTTGAGCGAGATCACAGCTTTGCGAGAGCAAGGCCTTGGCTGGGGCCGGATCATCGAGGAGCTGGGATTGGAAGGAAAGGTGATCGTAGGGCAATTGGTCCCCATTACCCCAAGCAACCCGGGGGACGACCAGACTCCTGGCATAACTCCTTCAACCAGCAAAACATCGAGCAGTCCGCAAAGTTTCATCAGCCAGACCGCAACGGGGTTGCCAATCCCTTCACCTACCTCCGACGCAGAACCGCCCATTGATCCCTCTCCACCAACGGAGAACGGTTCTTCGGATCACCCCAGCGCTCCACCCGACATACCCCCGACCACGCCAGGATCTCCCAGTGAACCGCCTAGCGAGCCTCAAGACACCCCCAGCAGCCCCGGTGAAACGCCTACGACAACTCCCAGCAGTCCAGGCGGATCGCCTACGACAACTCCCAGCAGTCCAGGCGGACCGCCGACGACAACTCCCAGTAGTCCAGGCGGACCGCCGACTGCAACTCCCACCGGCCCAGGTGGACCGCCTACGACAACTCCTACCGGCCCAGGTGGACCCCCAACTGCAACTCCCAGCAGTCCAGGAGGGCCGCCAACAGGCACCCCTTCCGGTCCTGGCGGACCCCCCACCGGAACTCCTAGTGGTCCAGGAGGTCCCCCAACCGCAACTCCTTTGCCGAGCCCTACACCGACCCCTTCGCCCCCTGGACCCGGACCAGATCCCACTTCATCCCCCGGTCCACCTACTTCACCCGGCCCGAAACCAAAACCGTAGCAGTAGGGGCGGGTTTCAAACCCGCCCTCGATCGAAGCGAAGGGATCCGCCCCTGCACAACGACCAAGCAACCTGGGATTCTTAAGGAAGGTCGGCCATCCGGCTCTCTTTCGTTTTAAGATACTCAGGGAAATAGTGAGCCGCCCTGGGGAGGGGCGGCTCTTGAGAGAGGTATGAGGGGTGCTGCAAGGAGGGTTCTGGAGATAGTAAAGCAGGGCTGGATAAAGGCCAAAGCAAGCGAAGATGAAGAAACGGTAAAGATTTTCCTTGGGTCAGGTCTTTTCTCTCGGTTCCAGCGGCCTACCCCTTCAACCACCGGTCCAGCCAGGCGTAAGCTCCGGCGCGGATGTAAGGTGGAAAGGAGTGGTTGCCTCCGTGCATCTGCCAAGCGAAGGCACTCGTGCGCTGGTATAGTTCATAGATTTGGTGGAGGAGCACACCGGTTTGGGCTAGAAACTCCTGGCGGCCATAGGCTTCGTCCACGTAAGCCGAGATGTTGAGCCAGGGACGCGGAGCGATCAGTGCCGCCACTTCGTGCAAATCGAAGGGCGGGGGGCGATCGTTTAGGAAATAGAACCTGAGGGAAGGAAGGAAGATATAGCCGTCCTCCAAGGTCCACTCCAACCGCTCTTCCTCCTCGCTGAAAACGGACATGCCGCAATTGCTGACGCAGGCATGCACGCGCTCGTCCATGGCAGCTACAAATATGGCGTTATGCCCGCCCAAAGAGTGACCGATCACCCCGATCCGTTCCGGGTCTACGAAATCCAGACCGCAAAGCACGTCCAGTGCCGCGCGGGAGTCTTCCAGATTCTTACCAATGATCGACCAATGGGGGTACTCGGCGTAAAAAGGGACCGAATCCCATTGCTGGAAACCAGGGTATATCCGTTCTCCCACGGTCAAGACATCCGGAGCCAGTACGACGTACCCGCGTTCGGCGAGTTCCTGTCCGTAGGCATAGTGGGCAGAACCGCCTAAACCGACCGCCTCATCTTTGCCGCAGTCGTTGGTCTGGTGGCAAGCCAGAATGGCAGGGGCCGGGAATGCCACCCCCTTTGGTTCGAGCAACCAGGCCGGAATCCGGTCGGTATTCCCGGTAGAGAACCAGACTTTACGCCGGAAGTACTGCGCCAGTTCTTCTTCACTGGTCACTTCCAATTGCCCCGTGTTGCGTGGGGCTTGCGACTGGCCGAGAGTCTCCAACAGGCGTCGAATGACGTCCCCCCGTTTTTCCGCCCAGCGCGTCGTGTCCGAAATGAGCCCATCTTGGGTTACCAACAACGGTTTGATGGCCAAAAGTGTTCCTCCTTGCGATCGCGATTCAATGGGGTGTCATTGAAAAAAGACAAAACGGCGTGATTCCGCCAAAGACCGGGCTGCCGCCAAGCGCACCGCACTACAGCTACGCCGAATAGTATAAGAAAGGCTAATCACTCTGTCAAAAAACCGCTTCGGAAGGCTAGTTCCTTTCCCTTAGGGACTGTCCAATATTAAATAGATCAAGTCTTGTTTCTTGGATGTATAGTATAGTTCCACTCGCCGTGGAAGTCAGCTCGTTCAATATATAGTGCCTCCATCTCTTCATCAGTGACTTTTATCCCTTCATAAGATGGGGACAGGTCTTTACATTTAGCATTCCTGCCTGATCCCGCTGGTGGTAGATATAGGCGCGGCCAAATCTTCACCTTTAGCAGCATTGCAGGTTCTCCGGTTTCCTCTGGCTTGAGGCGCTTCTCTAAAAAACTGATCAGCCTCAACCGTTCAGGTCGCGGATCTCTCCTGTCACCATATAGATCACATCCTCGCCGATGTTGGTGATATGATCAGCGGCCCGCTCCAGGTAGAGCGAGATGAACATCAGGGCGTTGGCCCGGAAGATCGACTTGGGGTCTTCGAGCATGTAGGTCAGCAACTCCCGCTGGATCTGGTTGCGCAGGCCATCCACCTCATCGTCCCGCTGGCACATCTTCTCCGCCCGGTTGGCATCCCGCAGGATGAACGACTGGAGGGCGTCTTCCAGCATCTCGTTGGTGATGGCGACCATGCGCGGGATGTCGATGAGCGGTTTCAAGAGGGGCAGATCGGCGATCTTCAGGGTCTCTTTGGAGACGCCGGCGCTGAGATCCCCGATCCTCTCCAGGTCGGCGATCATGCGGATGATGGCAATAATCACGCGCAAGTCGCGGGCAGTCGGCTGCTGGGTGGCGATGACCTCCACAGCCTTGACATCGATGCGCTTGGCCAGGTCGTCCAGCACGTCGTCGTTGTTGATCACCCACTGGGCCAGGACTTTGTCTCGCTCCCGCAAGGCCTTCAGGCTGGAACTGAGGCTGGCTCGCACCTGGGAGCCTAGCTCCAAGGTCATCTCCTCCAGGTCTTTGATGCTCTTGTCTAAAATCAGTCGCAGGCTTGCACTCATTTTAACCCCACCTTCCTGTTAAGTAGTCTTCCGTCCGCTTGTCTCGCGGATAGGTGAATATGCTCTTGGTCGGCCCGAATTCAATCAGCTCGCCCATTAGCAGATAGGCGGTGTAGTCCGAGGCTCGTCCGGCTTGCTGCATGTTGTGGGTAACGATGGCCAGGGTGTAATTCTTTTTCAACTCTTGCATGAGGTCCTCGATGCGCATCGTGGAGGCGGGGTCGAGGGCTGAACAGGGCTCGTCCAAAAGGATCACCTCGGGATCGACCGCCAGCACCCGGGCGATGCAGAGACGTTGTTGCTGCCCGCCGGAGAGGGCGAAAGCCGAGCCCTTCAGTTTGTCTTTGACTTCCTCCCAGAGGACGGCCTGCCGCAGGCAGCGCTCGACGATCTCGGAGAGCTTGCCCGTCTCTTTGGCGCCGTGCAGCCGCGGCCCGTAAGCGACATTGTCGAAGACCGACATCGGGAAGGGATTGGGTTTCTGGAAGACCATCCCCACCCGCTTGCGCAGCTCCACCACGTCGATCTTGGGATCATAGAGGGCTTCCTCGTCGAGGAAAACCTGACCTTTCACTTTGGCGTTCCAGATCAGGTCGTTCATGCGGTTGAAAAGGCGCAAGTAGGAGGACTTCCCGCAACCGGAAGGGCCGATGATGGCGGTAATGCGGTTAGCCAGGATGGAAAGGGTAACCTCTTTGAGGGCCTCTACCTTATCGTAGAAGAGGCTGACGGCTTGGGAGCGCATCTTCACCGGCACGTTTTCTTCGAAGACGAAAGGCACGCTGCGGCCCTCGGTCATGTTCAAGTTGACGATGTTCATCCTTTCCTCCTCACAGCCCCCATTTCTTCCGTTGGGCTCGCAGGCGGATGCGCAGGATGATGGCCGTCAAGTTGAAGAGCAGTACCATCACCAGCAGCACCAGGGTGATCCCCCATTGGGTGCTCTTGGGCATGTTGGGGATCTGCGTGGCCACTACATAGAGGTGGTAGGGCAGGGCGTTGAACTGGTCGAAAAGCGAAGTAGGTAAAATCGCCGTGAAGGCGGTGCCAGTAATCAGAATGGGGGCGGTCTCCCCCGCCGCCCGGCTGACCGCCAGCACCAACCCAGTGAGAATGCCCGGCCAGGCTTGCGGAAGCACCACGCGGACGATCGTCTGCCAGCGACTAGCGCCCAAGGCCAGGCTCCCCTCGCGGTAGCTGTTGGGCACCGTCGCCAAGGCCTCCCTGGAAGCCGTCACCACCACCGGCAAGGCCATGCAGGAGAGGGTCAGGCTGGCGGCCAACAAGGAGGAGCCCATCTTCAGCATCAACACGAAGAAGCTTAACCCGAAGAGACCATAGATGATGGATGGAACCCCGGCCAGGTTGACAATGCTAAGATTGATCAGCCGCACCAACGGTCCCTGGCGGGCGTACTCGTGCAGGTAAATGGCAGCCATGATCCCCACCGGGAGGGCGAAGACCACCACGCCCACCATCAGGTAGAAGCTGCCCACGATGGCCGAGAAGATACCGCCCTGCAAGCCTCGTTGCTTGGGTAGTTGGGTGAGGAAATCCCAACTGATGGCGCCGGCTCCGTTAACGATTATGTAAATAATGATGTAGAGGACCGGCACCAGGATCAACAGCACACAGGCGCTAAGAAAAATGAAGGCTGCCGTCTGGGTGGCGTTGCGGGAGCGAAAGCGACGCCCCTCCAGTTTTCCGGAAGTTGGGCTCATGCGTATCGCCTGCGCTGTTTTTCCAGCACCAGGTCCGCCACCAAGTTAATAGAGAAAGTGATCAGGAAGAGGACGATGCCGATGGCGAAAAGGGCCTGATACTGCAACCCGCCAAAGACGGCATTGTTGATCTCGATGGCGATGCGAGCGGTCATGGCCGACATCGGGTCGGTGATGAAACTGGGGATCGCCAACCGCCCGCCGGAAACCATCAGCACCGTCATCGTCTCCCCGATGGCGCGGCCCATCCCCAGCATCACTGAAGCGACGATGCCGGGCCGGGCGGCTGGGATCAAGACCCGGTAGATGGTCTGCCAGCGCGTGGCGCCTAAAGCCAGGGAAGCCTCCTTATACTCGCGCGGGACAGCGCTGAGGGCGTCCTCGGAGATGCTGACGATGGTCGGCAAACACATGAAGGCCAGCAAAATGCCGGCAGTCAACCCATTGAGGCCGGAATCGAGGTTGAAGATCCGCTGGATAGCCGGCGCCAGCAGGAGGAAACCAACGAAGCCGAGCACGATCGAAGGAATGCCGGAGAGCAGCTCGATAACCGGCTTGATCGCTTCACGCAGGGGCGGCGGGGCGATTTCCGCCAGAAAGGCGGCTGCCCCGATCCCCAAGGGGATAGCGATAACTAAGGCGGTGGCGGTAATCATCAGGCTGCCGATAATGAGGGAGAGGATCCCGAAGACGGGAGGGTCCGAGACCGGGAACCATTGGCTGGTGAAGAGGAAACTGAAGGGATTGGTGACAGCGAAGATGGGCAATCCCTCGACGAAAAGCATGATCATGATCAAAGCGAGGATCACCACTGTCATCCATCCGGCGATAGCTAGAACAATCCGTACCAAACGCTCACGGTCTCGTTTCGGCCGTGAGCGCAGCGGTTTCGACTCTCTCATCGAGGTTAATTCTATAGCCTGGCTGTGCATCTCCTCAAGGCTCCGGCTTTCCTGCTGCTCTTGAGGAGGCGCTGCCTCATGGGTGGGGTTCGCTGAACCGAGGTCACTGTATTGGGACGAAATCCAGCGATCTCACAATCTCTTGCCCTTTGGGGCTCAAGATCCAAGCAAGGTAATCTTGTATGACGCCCTTGGGTTGGCCGTTGGTGGTACAGAAGAGGGGTCGTGAAACCGGATAACTATTATCCAAAACTGTAGCTACAGAGGGTAGCACAGCGGAACCCGTGGCAGTCTTCACGGCCAAGGCTTTTTGCTTGTCGGAAAGATAGCCGAGACCAACGTAACCGATGGCCTTCGGATTGCGGGCCACTTCGTCGGCAATGCCCTGGCTGGTGGGTAAAAATTGTACCATAAGTCCGTACTCGGCCTTTTTATCTTTCATTTGGACGATATGTTCCTTGAAGAAGGTATAGGTGCCGGAGTTGTTGTCGCGCGAGAGGACGACGATCTCGGAATCCGCTCCGCCCAGCTCTTTCCAGTTGGTGATCTTCCCACCGAAGATGGCCGCCAGTTGTTCCATGGACAGCTCGCCAATCGGGTTGCTGGGGTGTACGACGACGGACACGCCATCCTTGGCGACTACAATGGAGACCGGCTCGAGCCCAGCGGCTTTGGCCTTGTCCAACTCTTCCTGTGCCAATGGACGAGAGTTATTGCAGATATCCGCGGTCTTGTTCAAAAAAGCAGCAATGCCGATACCAGAGCCGCCTCCTGAGACAGTGATCCTCACGTTCTGGCGCTCGATCATGTAATCCTCAGCCCAAGCGCTGGCCAAGTTAACCATCGTATCCGATCCCTTCACTACAATAGCGCCGCCTTCCAGGCTGGGGGACGTGCTGCCGGTCGTGGGACTCGTCGCGGTCGGAGTTCCGCACGCGGCGAGAAACAAGCTGACTGATACCAACAGGGCAATGATCCGTACGATTCTACTCATTTTTTTCTCCTTCTACAGGTTTTTTTTTGATTCCAGTGCCAGCATAGTGGGAGAAGATTACCGGAACCTTACCTGTAGATTACGTTTGTCTTAATTCTTCAGTTCGCGATGCCGCGGGCTATCATTCTGCCACGGGCTATCATCCTACCGCGGGCGAGATCGTCCTTCTCCGACAGAGTCCCCTGGGGCAAGCGGCAGTCGAACCACGAAGAGAGCGCCTTTGCCAAGGTCACTGTAAGCAGTCAGACTGCCGCGGAAGCTCTCCAGGATGTGCCGGGCAAGGGAAAGCCCAATGCCGAAGCCTTCGCCGGCTCGGCCTTTGTCCACTTTGTAGAAACGCTCAAAGATGCGCGGAACCTCAAGAGCCGGGATCCCCGGCCCATGGTCGCGAAACTCCAGGGTGACCCACCCACCTTTACTTGACGCTGAAACAGTGATAGCAACGCCGGGGTGATGGCCAACAACGCTTCGCGCAGAAACAACGGGTCGGCTCGGACGTAGATCGGTTCCTCTCCTGTCCGAAACTCCAAGCGCAGCGAGCGCTGGCTGGCTCTCTCGGCCAAGCTGGCTTCCAGCTCAGCCAAGAGCCGGCACAGGTCGCAGTCCGTCATCTGGAAATCAACCTTCCCCGCTTCGACGCGAGAGAGCTTGGCCAACTCCTCGAGCAGCGCTTGCAGATACTCCACCTCCTTCAAGGAGCGAATTAAGAACTCATCTTGTCGCTCGCTCGAAGGTGGGGGTTGCTGTCCGAGGGTCTCCAGCATCGCCCGCAGGGAGGCAATGGGGGTCTTCAGCTCGTGACTGACATTGGCTACGAAGTCTCTTCGAGTGGCTTTCAGGGCGGCGAGTTCGCTGCGGTCCTCGATCCAGAGGAAGGCGGCGTCGGGATCTGATCGGGTCAACCTCCTCCCCCGCAGGAAGAGCTCGCGGCCGGCGAAGAAGACGGGAACTTCCGGGGCGCCGGAAAGCGCGCGTTGCGCCGCTTCGGCCAGGGCGTGGTCTAGGGTGCTCTCCAAGAGAGTACGCTTTACTAAACGCCACAAGGGGACGCCAAGGAGCTCTTCGGCTTTGAATGTTGCGCTGCGAACTCGATCCTCTGAATCGAGGACCAGCAGACCGTCTCGTTCCTTTTCCTGATACACGTCGAGCTTCTCCTGGGTGGAGCCCAGGTTCTCCTCCTGGCCGTTGACCCGCTCCAGCAAACCATCAATTCCCTTGGCCAGGTCACCCAGCTCGTCGGTGCGGGACATCCGCAGCAGTGGATAAGGAGTGCCGGGGGCAGGAGGCTGGATCCCTCTCACTATCCGCTTCAGCGGTCGAGTCACCAGAAGAGAAGCCCACGGAGCCAGTAGAAGAGAGATCAGGAAACCCCCAGCTACCGCGATCAGCAAGGTTCTCAATAGTGCTATCAAGTAGTCCTCGTGGAAATTGCTGGGAACGCTGGCCCGGACCACCAGCTCAACCGGAGGCAGAGCGGGGATCGGTTCCGCCACATAGAGCATCGACTCGCCCAAGGTGGTGCTGTAGCGGCGGTATACTCCCACTTCTCCGCGCAGCGCTTGCTGTACTTCCGGCCGGTCGGCATGGTTCTCCATCATGGCAGCCGGCTCGGCCGAGTCTCCCAACACCTTCCCTGTCTCGTCCAGGATGGTGAAGCGGACCTCACCCCCGCTGGCTGCTTGGCGAGCGAGGGTATCGCCCTGCTCCTTCACCACGCTCATCGGAAGTATTTCGAAGAACTGGGCGGCCAACCGCGTCTGGAGCCGGAGGGACTGCTCCTGGTCTGCTTCGCTGGCCGAGCGCAAGGCGCCGGCTAGATAGAGCCCGATGAAGAGCGAGCTGATCACCAGCGCCAGGGTAGTAGCCAGTACGAATTTCCAGCCAAGGCGCCAATGCACCTTCAACCCCCCCACCGGTAGCCCACCCCCCGCACGGTCTCGATCAGCGCGGGGTGAGAGGGATCCTCTTCAATCTTCTCCCGCAGGCGCCGCACATGCACGGCCAAGGTTTGTTCTTCGCCATAGAAATCCTCGCCCCAGACGCGCCGCAGGAGGGTCTCGCCAGGGATGGCCACATTGGGATGGCTGGCCAGCTCCCACAGCAGCAGGAATTCCTTTCGGGGAAGAGGGAGCGGATGGCCGTCCTTCTCCAGGGAGAAACGTAGGCGGTCGATGCACAGCCTACCCTGCTCGATCCGTTGCCCAAACGTACCTGAACGGCGGAGCTGGGCGCGAACGCGGGCCATCAGCTCTCCTAAAGAGAAGGGTTTGGCGACATAGTCATCGGCCCCCAGATCCAGACCGCGGATCTTGTCGGCCTCCTCCCCCCGGGCGGTCAGCAGGATCACCGGCAGGGAGGAGCGGGCGCGAATCAGCCGGCACAGTTCCAGCCCTCCCAGGCCGGGAAGCATTACATCCAGCAGCACCAGGTCGGGCGGTCTCCCCTCGAACAGTTCCCAGGCTTTATCGCCATCGTATGCGCATTCGACCGCATAGCCCTCTCGTTCCAGGTTGTAGGCCAGGACATCGCTCAGGTTGCGCTCATCTTCCACCAGCAACACTCGTTCAGCCATTTTTTGAATTGTACGACATCCAGATGCGTTGGCAACGCGGTTGACGGAGAATGAGAACCTTTGCTATATTCACAGATGTGGCGCTGTAGAACAGTGGTTAGTTCGACGGGCTCTCAATCCGTAAACTGGGGTTCAATTCCCCACAGCGCTACCATTTCACCTGATGCGATTCCAAGCTGTAGGCCTGACTGACCGTGGGCTGCTCCGTCCCCTCAACGAGGACGCTTACTTTCTATCTGCCCAGCGAGGCCTCACCGATGGCTTGCCCTTCTTCCTGGTGGCCGATGGTCTAGGAGGGCTTGCCGGGGGCGCACAGGCCTCCCGTCTAGCGGTGGAGACCGTCTCTGCCTTTCTCCTCGATAGCAAGGGCGCCAGGCCATCCTGGCAAAACAGCGATCCTCCCCTTCTCTCTCGGAGATGGCCACTACCCTGACCGCCCTGGCGCTCTCCGGTGATTCAGCGTGGGTCGGCAACATTGGCGATTCCCGCACCTACCTCTTGCGGCAGGGGACTCTGCGGCAAATCAGCCTGGACCACTCCTGGGTGGCGGAACAAATGAGGGCCGGCACTCTGAGCAAGCAAGCGGCCCGACGCCATCCCTACCGCAATGTCGTCACCCGGGTCTTGGGGGGGCTGGATGAACTTTCCACGGATATCTTCCCGCTCTTGCTACAGGCGGGTGACCGCTTTCTGCTAGCCTCGGACGGTCTCTTCGGCAATCTGCCCGACGCGACCCTGGGTAGATTGGCCGCCTCTGCGGATCTGACCCAAGCCGCGGAGGAGCTTCGCCAAGCCGCTCTGCATCGCGGCGGTCAAGACAATATCACGTTAATCCTGATAGAATTATCGGAAGTCCGTCTTCAATAGAAGTACACGGAAACCTTGAAGAGAGGGGGCATGTGGAGGTCGTAGTTCGGTTTTGTTTGAATTTCAGCTTAGAAAAGGAGAGTAGGGATGAAAAAAAGAGTCATTTGTAGTGTGTTGGTGGCCGTCATGTTGCTTTCCATGTCGGCTCTTCCGATTTCGGCCGGCACCACTGATTTCAACGATGTCTTCGGCCATTGGGCGCAAGCAGATATCATGACACTGGTAGACAAGGGAATCATCTCCGGCTATCCGGATGGAACCTTCCAGCCTGATAAGTCGGTGACCCGCGCGGAGTTCATCAAGATCCTCGCCGCCGCGCTGCAATTGCCGCAAGCGGCCCCAGCCGGCGTTTCCCCCTTCAGCGATGTGGCGATGACGGACTGGTTCTTCGAGCCCGTCATGGAGGGAGTGCAAAACAACTTGATCGGTGGGTTCCCGGATGGAACCTTCCTTCCCAACGACCCGATCACCCGCGAACAGGTCGCCAAGATCCTGGTTCGCGCTAAGGGCATCGACGAGACCAGCACGGTTCTCATGAGCCAGTCGCAAGAGATCATCAGCAAGATTCCAGACTGGAGCCAAGTCTCCGAGTGGGCACAGTTGTTCGTCATCAACGCCATCGCCGCCGACCTGATGAAGGGTGATCCCAGCGGCAACTTCCGCCCCTTGGCCAGCCTGACCCGGGCCGAGACGGCCGTGATTGGCGTCCGCATGATGGTCGCCACCCCCACCCCCACCCCCACTGCCCCTCCCGTCACCGGCGGCGCCTTCATCTTTGGCCGCGGCGCCGATTGCGTCAAATTGGATCCCGCTGATGTCACCGACGGCGAGTCAGCCCGTGGCACGGTGCAGATTTACGACACCCTGGTCCAGTTCAAGGGCGAGACCACCATTGTCGAGCCGGCCTTGGCTACCAGTTGGGAAGTCTCCACCGACAACCTGACCTGGACCTTCCACCTCCGTCAGGGGGTCAAGTTCCACGACGGCGCCGACTTCAACGCCGATGCCGTGCTCTTTAACTTCGAGCGCTGGTGGGATGAAAGCAATGCCTACCATGTCGGCACCTTCGAGTATTTCAGCTCGATGTTCAATGGCTTCAAGGGAACCGAGGGTTGTACCTTTACCAAGATGGAGAAGGTCAGTGATTCCGCCGTCCGCTTCACCCTCGCCCAGCCGTACGCCCCACTCTTGAGCACCCTGGCTATGTTCTGCTTCGCTATAGCCTCCCCTACGGCCATCAAGGCCCAGGGACCGGAGAACTACGGCACTTCCACCCAGTACCCCGGCGTAGGCACCGGCGCTTTCAAGGTAGTGGAGTGGACCAAGGACGATAAGCTGGTGTTGGACCGTAACCCTGACTATTGGGGGTACAAGGCCAACGTCGACCAGGTCATCCTGCGGGTCATCCCAGACAACGCCGCCCGTTATTTGGCCTTGAAGGCCGGTGAGATCCAGGGCATGGAAGGGGCCAACCCCGAGGACGCCAAGGCTGCTGCCGCTGATCCGACACTGCAAGTCCTGCTGCGGCCGCCCATGAACGTGGGGACGGTGCTCTTCAAAGTGGACGCTCCGCCCTTTGACAACGTCAATGTGCGCAAGGCTCTGGCCATGGCCATCAATAAACAGCCCATCGTCGACGCCTTCTACGGCGCCACCGGCTTGGTGGCCAACCAATTCCTGCCACCCTCTCTGTGGGGCTACAACAAGGAACTGAAGGACTACGCCTATGACCCAGTCGCGGCCAAGCAAATGCTGGCCGATGCGGGGTACACGGATGCCAATCCCCTCACCATCGACTTTTGGTACATGCCCAATCCGCGTCCTTACTTCCCCGACCCCAAAGCCATCGCCGAAGCCATCGCTGCCGACCTCTCCAAGATCGGCGTGGTGGTGAACCTGAAGACCGAGGACTGGAGCACCTACCTCGACGACCGCAAGAACGGCAAGTTCGGCCTCTGGATGCTGGGCTGGACCGGTGACAATGGCGACCCTGACAACTTCCTCTTCTTCCACTACGGCGTCCCCCGTGCAGGCGAGGGCAATTACAACAACCCCGCTCTGATCAAGATCCTCCTCGACGCTCAGAAGGAAGTTGACCAGGCCAAGCGTGACTTGCTCTACCAGCAGGCCGCCGTGCTGATCCACGATGATTGCCCGCGTATCTTCATCGGCCACAACCAGGTTCCGCTGCTCTTCTCGACGAAGGTCTCCGGTTACGTGCCCAACCCCACCGGCACTGAGTTCTTCAACACCGTCTCCATCGCCCCGTAGCACCGACACGCACACAGAGTTCAGGGGCGGGCCGACGGTCCGCCCCTGGATCCCTTGAAGGAAGGGCTCATGCTCACCTATATTGTCCGCCGGCTGCTCGCGATGGTCCCTGTTCTAATAGGCGTCTCTATCATCGTCTTCCTTTTTATTCATATGATCCCCGGCGACCCGGCTGTGGCCATCCTCGGCGAACGGGCCACGCCCGAGTCGGTCGCCCGCATGCGCACCGAGCTGGGATTGGATAAACCGATCTGGGAGCAGTACTTTATCTACATCGGCAACATCTTTCAGGGGGATTGGGGGCGTTCCATCCGATCCAACACTCCGATCATCGATGAGATCCGGGTGAAATTCCCAGCCACCGCCGAACTAGCCATAGCGGCGATGATCATCGCGCTCTTAATCGGGCTTCCGGCAGGGATCATCTCCGCCGCTCGGCGCAATTCACTCTTCGACTCGACAGCCATGTTCGTTGCTCTCATCGGTGTCTCCATGCCCGTCTTCTGGCTAGGGCTGATGCTGGCTTTCCTCTTTTCGGTGGCTTTGGGTTGGCTGCCCTTCTCAGGCCGCCTTGATTCCACCCTGGTGTTGCAGACCAAGACCGGTTTCATGGTCTGGGACGCCCTCATGACGGCCAATTGGAACGCGCTGGGAAACAGCTTTGCCCACCTTATCCTGCCGGCGGTGACCCTTTCCACCATCCCAATGGCCATCATCGCCCGCATGACCCGCAGCAGCTTACTGGAGGAGCTAGGACAGGACTACGTGCGAACGGCCAAGGCGATGGGGTTCAACGAACGAAGGGTTCTGCTGGGCCACGCCATGAAGAACGCCTCATTGCCGGTTGTGACCACCATCGGCTTGCAGGTGGGCGCTTTGCTATCCGGAGCTATTCTCACCGAGACCATCTTCTCCTGGCCCGGCATCGGGCGCTGGATCTTCAGCGCCATCCAGGCACGAGACTACCCGATCGTCCAAGGAGCCGCCCTGTTGATCACATTGGTCTTCATGGCGGTCAACCTGCTGGTGGACATCTCTTACGCTTTCTTGGATCCACGGATCCGCTACCACTGAGGAGGACCGGATGGAAGACACTGCACTGATCTCTCAACAAACCATGGCTCGCAACACCTTCTTCCGCCAGGCCTTCCGCCGTCTTTGGTCTAGCGGTTCGGCCCGGCTCGGTTTATTCATGGTGGTTTTTTTGGTACTCGTGGCTGTCATCGTACCCTTAGCTTGGCCTTACAACCCGAAGACCGATTCCGAGCTGACCCAGAGACTTCAGCAGCCTTCCTGGTCGCATCCTTTCGGCACCGATAACCAAGGCCGCGACATCTTTCGTCGCGTTGCCCACGGCGCCCCCATTTCCCTGCGGGTAGGTTTATTGGCAGTAGCGTTTGGGCTCCTGGTGGGGACAGTATTGGGAATGATCTCGGGTTTCTTCGGCGGTTGGTTGGATTCGGTGATCATGCGCATTATGGACATTATCCTGGCCTTCCCCGCCACTCTTCTGGCTATCGCCATCGTGGCGACGCGCGGACCCGGCTTGGAGAATACCATGTTTGCCATCGGCATCGTCTCCATCCCCGGCTATGCCCGCATCGCCCGCTCGATGGTGATGACCCTGATCGAACGGGAATACGTCTCAGCGGCACGGGCCATCGGCGTGGCGCCGATCGTCATCCTCTTCAAACATGTCCTCCCCAACGGTCTCTCCCCGTTGATCGTGCAATCCACCCTGAACATTGCCTCCGCCGTGCTGGAAGCCGCCGCTCTGGGCTTTCTCGGGCTCGGCGCCCAGCCTCCTCAGCCGGAATGGGGAGCGATGCTTTCCGACAGCTACAAGTTCCTCACTGTGGGAGCTTGGTGGCCGGTGCTTTTCCCCGGCTTGGCGATCATGTTCACCGTGCTGGGATTCAACTTGTTGGGAGATGGCCTGCGCGATGCTCTCGACCCGCGCATGGTCGTGAAGTCACGCCGCTTCTAGAAGCTAGACAGCCCCCGGCAGGGTGTTCAGTCAGCGGCTAGACAGCCCCCGGCAGGGTGTTCAGTCAATGTATAATCTGGATGTTCTCCTTGCCGCCGTAGATAGTCCACCAGGGTTTGGCTCCACGGGCGAGGACGGCGTTGAGAGCTTCGATATTGGCCGCTCCTTTGTCTTCCAGCCAAGCAAGCAAGGCGTCGTAGCCAAGACGGGCGAAAACGGGGATCCCCTCCTGCCAGGTGGCTCGCCCGCACAGCACCCCGGAGAATCCCGTGCCGGCCTCAGCAGCCAACTCCAGCGTCTCCCGGAAGATCTCGTCACTGACCCCGGCGCTGAGATAGATGAAAGGTTTTCTGGCGGCGTAGGCGGCATTGCGAAAGTGTTCCATGGCTTCAGCGCGACTATAGGCAGCCACCCCCGCAAAAGCCCTGGTCCCCTCCACGAACCTCATATTCACCGGCGCCTCGACCTTCAGCACATCCACCACGTACCGCTGGTGAGAGAATTCCTCAATGGTGCGGGTCACATTCTCCGGCTTGCGGCGGGCCATTTCCAGACCTTTCTCGTCTAGTGCGTCATCGTAGTAGAGCGGCTCGAGGAAGAAGGGAATATCCACTGCCCGGCACTCTGCCCCCACCCGCTCGATGAAGGCTTGCTTCACTCGGTTGACGCGCAATTCGTCGTTGGGGTTGTAATAGAGCAGGATTTTCACGGCATTGGCGCCCGCTTCCTTGAGGCGCAAGGCGCTCCACTCTGCCATCAGGTCGGGCATCCGGCCCTTGACCGCCGCATCATAACCGGTCTTCTCGTATGCGAGCAATACTCCGGCCATCGGATCCTTCTCCTTCAAAGCCGGCAAGCCGTACTCGGGATCGAGCAGTATAGCCGTGGCGTAGCGGGTCAGAACTTTGGCGACCGCTGTCTTGAAGAGGGTCAGGTCTTCGGCGCTGACCTTCCCCTCCGCCCCTCGAGCCTTGGCGATGGCCTTCTGCAGTGAACCGCGTTGGTCCATCGCCGCTGCTGCAATAATGCCGTGCGAGTCTGCGCAAGCACAGATGCCTTCATACTTCCCCGGGGTCATAATCACTTTCGGCATTTCGATCTCCTCTTTTGTGCCTTGTCGATTTTTTCTTACAATGGTTGAACCTTGCGATCAATCTAAAGTGATCCACATCTCCTCATCGTAATAGAGATCACGCTCCCAGTTGACCGGCTCAGTGATCAGAGGCCGCGGCGTCCCCACCGCTTCCACCCGCACCAGGCTGCTGATGAAGAAGTTGACGTCAGGCAAGCCGGGGTCGAAGGGAGCCTTCTCGGTGATGCGGAAACCTCGCTCCAGGATGCCTTTAGGATCTAGGTAGTATTCGTGAAAATCCTTGACGATGTCGGTGATGGCGAAATTCATCGAGATCAGGAGGCTCTGGATCTTCTGCCACTTGGCCAAGGCGCACTCGATGCGCGTCTGCCCGAAATACCCGGAAGAGCCCTCGCCGCGCAACCCCTCCACGCAGCGGGAGAGGAAGAGAGTAATGCCGGGGATCGTCTCCACCGTGTCGGTGAAGAAGACGTCGAACTGCCCGGCCAATTCGGGGGACAAGGGGTAGCGGGCGTCATAGTCCAGCACCTCCAGGTTGTCCCAGCCGTAAGCGGCTTTCTTCTCCCGCAGGAACTGATTCAAGCGGGCATCGATCTCCAGCACGGTGATGCGCTTGGCCAAGCCGGTGAGAGCCAAAGCCAAGGAGGTGAGGTCATCGTCGCCCAAGAGGAGGATGCTCTGCCCTTCCAGATCGCCACGGCTGTAGAGGAAGAGAGCCCGGGCGACAGTCTGCTGGGGCAGGATAAAACCTTGGTCGTAGTCAGTAATAGCTGCTGGACGGCCACGGCTAACTTGCTCGAAGCGGAGCAGAAGATCCTGAAAGGAGCCTTTGGCTGCCACTGTTTGCCCATGACAGGCTGGACAAGTCAGTTCCTCCCAAGGCTGCAAGGCGCTGGCGTAGCGACGGCCTTCCTGGGTCAGGGAGATGCGCCCCTCATCAGACTGGATCAGGCCTCCACGGTAGAGGCTGGCGATGGTCTGGACGAAAGCGGGAGCCGGGGAATCCGAGTTGCGCAGAAGCGACCAGTACGATGTCGGGGAATGCAGCAACTGCTGCAGGATTTTCGTTTCAAAACGGTTCATGGCGTCCTCCAAGGAAATACCTCCGTTCGGGTCAATCCTTTCCAATAATAGGGGACTTTCCCTAAAATAGAAACATGCCAGGCTTGGGGATCGACATCGAGGAGATCGCGCGGATTCGGGATCTCGCTGAACGTTTCGGCCAACGCTTTCTGGAGCGGGTCTACTCACCCCTCGAGATTGCCTACTGCTATCGTCACGATAACCCATTTCCTCACCTTACAGCCCGCTTTGCTGCCAAAGAAGCCTTCCTCAAGGCCTCCTCCCCTGTCGCCGCACCGCCCTTTCCACAAGTGGAAGTGCGCAACGATGAATCCGGGGCGCCTCATCTCTTTCTGCGAGGGGAGGCCACCCCTCACTACCTGATCTCCATCAGTCATACCAGGGAAACCGCGGTGGCCGTTATTTGGCGGATCAACGAATCATGAAACTGGTCACAGCTCGCCAGATGCAAGCCATCGATCGAGCGGCAGCGGACGAATGCGGCCTTCCCACCCTGATCCTGATGGAAAATGCCGGGCGAGCAGTGGCCGTGGCGGTCCGGCGTCATGCTCCTCAGGCTCGCACTGTGGCTATCCTGGCGGGCGCCGGCAACAACGGCGGGGATGGTTTCGTCGCCGCCCGGCACTTGTCACTAAACTCCCTGCCGGGGGCTGTAAACTCCCTGCCGGGGGTTGTAAACTCCCTGCCGGGGGCTGTAAACTCCCTGCCGGGGGCTGTAAACTCCCTGCCGGGGGCTGGTCACCTTGCAGTAACTGTCTTCCTGGCTGCCCCGCGAGAGAAACTGAAGGGCGCCGCTGCACTGAACTTTCATGCGCTGCGGGCTTTCCCGGTGTCGATCCGGGAGGTGACCGAGAATAACCTGAGCGGCGAACTGGCAGCCTTGGGACGCTCTGACCTGCTGGTCGACGCACTCTTCGGAACCGGCCTCTGCGGCCCGCTCTCCCCCTTCTATATTGGTTTGATCGAAGGAGCGCAAGCCGCCGCTATCCCCATCCTGGCTGTGGATATCCCCTCCGGCCTGGGGGCGGACAGCGGAACTCCGCTGGGCGCCTCTTTCCGTGCCACCTGGACGGTGACCATGGGATTGCCCAAGGTGGGGATGTGGGCTCCCTCCGCTGCCGCCTTCGTCGGTGAGATGGAAGTGGCCGAGATCGGCTTTCCCCCCGACTTGCTGGCCGATGAAAGTCTATCCGGTCACTTGATCGGACCGGACCTGCTGGGGGGGATCCTGCCGCCTCGTCCGAACCAGGCGCACAAGGGTTCCTCCGGCACTGTCCTGGTGTTGGCTGGTTCCCTCCCTTACCGCGGCGCTGCCAATCTGGCCGGGATGGCTGCTCTGCGCAGCGGCGCCGGCCTCTCCCGCCTGGGGTTGCCTCGCAGCCTATGCCTTCTCAATCTGGACAAGCCGGATGAGCTGGTTCAGTGGCCTTTGCCTGAGGAAGATTCACCAGCTCTTACCCCGGCGGCACTGGAGATGGCTTTGGAAGCGGCTGCCGAGGCCAACGCCGTGGTGCTCGGACCTGGTTTGGGCCAAGACCCGCGTACGGCAGCTTTCGTTTTCGCTTTCCTCCGTCGAAACCGGACGGCGACAGTGTTGGACGCCGACGGGCTGAACATCGTCGCCTCCAACCCGGCGATCCTCCTGGAGACGCCGGCGCCTCTTGTCCTCACTCCTCACCCTGGGGAAATGGGGCGACTGCTCACTGTCTCCACCCAAGTCATCCAGGAAGATCGCATTGGCTGTTGTTTGGAGGCCTCTGGTCGATACGGCTGCGTCGCCGTGCTGAAGGGCTTCCATACGGTGGTTGGCGACCCTACCGGACGTTTCTATATCAACCCCACCGGAGGGCCGGCCATGGCCACTGCAGGGATAGGGGACATCCTGGCCGGGGCCATCGGCGGGCTCCTGGCGCAGGGGGCGACTCCTTTGGAAGCAGCCCTGCTGGGGGTCTACGCGCATGGCTTGGCTGGAGACCTGGCCGCAGCGGAAATAGGGAAGCGGGGAATCCTTCCCTCGGATTTGCTGCCGCGGTTGCCAAGAGCGTTGGAGATGGGTTAGGCCGCACTGGGGTGCGGCGGTCCCAGGGGATGAGGTTTGTTTGGGGATTTTTCGGGGATCTATCCAAGCCTGGGAGAGTGTCTGGAAACGCGCCGGGATCCACTGTTGATCCTTGCTTTTTCCTCCATAAAATAGTAACGTTTCGCGTACTTGCGTGGAGAAAGGAGCGTGAAAAGATGTACACCCTTGGTAGGCACATCATTGTGGAGTGTTCCGGCTGCAGGCCTGACGTGCTCAATGACTTGGACATCGTGCAGTCGATCCTCACCGACGCCGCGATTTCCGCCAATGCGGAAGTACGGGAGAGGGCTTTTCACCACTTTGCTCCACAGGGCGTCTCGGGGGTGGTGGTGATCTCGGAATCCCACCTCTCCGTTCACACTTGGCCGGAATACGGCTACGCTGCTTTGGATATCTACACATGCGGCGAACACACGCTCCCCTGGAAAGCCTGCCGGCAAGTGGCCGAGGCGTTCGGGGCGACAAGCCTGAAGGCGACCTTGGTGCGGCGAGGGATCGAAACCGACGGGAAGTCCTTCTCTCATGAGATCATTGATCTGGAGGATGGAAATGGGATCGAGCCCTCTACCGAACTGGCATTGGTATTATGATTATTTCGGCCGGACAGAGATCCATCTGCACGGCTTCAACCGCTTTCTCTTCCAAAAGCAGACACCTTACCAGACCCTAGAGATCATCGACAGCCCGGCCTATGGCCGGATGCTGTTGCTGGACGGGGACATCCAGTCCTCCGCTGCTGACGAGTACATCTACCATGAGGCATTGGTGCAACCGGCCATGGTCACCCACCCCGATCCGCGACGCGTCCTGATTCTGGGGGGCGGGGAGGGTGCTACCTTGCGGGAGGCGTTGCGGCACCGGACCGTGGAGAAGGTGTGGATGTTCGACCTTGATCCGGAGGTCCTGGAGGCTTGCCGTACCTTTCTGCCTGAATGGAGTGCCGGCGCTTTCGACGACCCGCGTCTCACCCTGCGGATCGGTGATGCCCGGGCGATGTTGGAGGAATACCAGGGGGAACCCTTCGATGTGATCCTCTCCGACCTCACCGATCCCTTCACTGAAGGCCCTTCCTACCGCCTCTTCACCCGCGAATTCTTCACCCTGGTAAAGCAGCGCTTGGCGCCGGATGGGATTTTCGCCTTGCAATCCTCGATCCTGCGCAACACCAGCTACCAGATGCACCAGGTGATTCACAACACGTTGAAAACGGTCTTTGACGGAACCTTTTCCTATGCTCCCTATGTCCCCAGCCTGGATACGCCCTGGGGCTTCATCCTGGCCTCGGACCGCTGGCAGCCGATGGCACTGGACCCGCTGGAAGTGGATCGCCGCCTGGCCGAACGGGTAGAGGGCGAACTGCGCTGGTACGATGGGGAGACGCATCTCGCCCTCTTCCACCTGTCCAAAGACCTGCGCCGCCTGTTGGCCCAACCCTCGGTCCTGATGGAAGACGACCACCCTTTTTTCCTGCCGCGAAAGTGGAACGAGTGATGAAACCAGCCATCCTCCTAAAAGGAATTACCATCCTCCCGATGACTCAGCCTGAAGACCTCCTGGAGGGAGACCTCATGGTCCGCCATGGCCGCATCGCCTACCTTGGACCTTCTCGGAATTGGGAGGACGAGGAGGGCTTGGAAGTGTATCAAGGTGAAAACAAGGTGGCTATTCCCGGTTTCGTCAACGCCCACACTCACCTGGGGATGACTTTCCTGCGCGGCTTCGCCGACGACATGGATCTGCACACCTGGCTGGTGGACAAGATCTGGCCGATGGAGACCAAATTGCAGCCGGGCGATGTCTATTCTTTCAGCCTGCTTGGAGCCCTGGAGCTGATTGCAGCCGGGGTGACCACTTTCGCTGACATGTACTGGTCGATGGATGAGGCAGCCCGGGTGGTAACCGAGTGCGGCATCCGGGCTTCTCTTTCCCAGGCCCTGATCGTAACCGGCAAGGATCACCCCGAGCGATACCTGGAGGACGGGCTTCGTTTTGCCCTGGAGAACCGCGGCGCCGCGGAGGGTCGCATCACCACCATGCTGGCCCCCCATGCTGTCTACACCTGTCCGCCGGCTTTTCTGAAGTTGGTGCGGGAGGCGGCCATGCGGGAAGGATTGGGTTTGCACATCCACCTCAGCGAAACCCAGAAAGAGGTGGAAGACTGCCGCAGCGCCTACGGCGCGACCCCGCCTGGCCTATTGCAGAAGCTAGGCTTGTTCGAGCTTCCGATACTGGCCATCCACTGCATCTGGCCGGAGGAGGGGGACTTCCCCATCCTGGCTCAAGCCAGGGGAGTGGTGCATTGTCCCACCTCCAACTTGAAGATCGCTGCGGGGATTTCCCCGGTGACGGAATTGCTCTCCTCCGGCATCAACTTGGCTTTGGGCACCGATGGCGCTTGCAGCAACAATCGTTTGGAGATGCTGCAGGAGATCAAGACGGCAGCCATCCTGGCCAAAGCCCGAACCGGCGATCCAAAGGCTCTTCCCGCCTTTCAGGCCTTGCAGATGGCCACCCTGGGGGGAGCCCGGGCTCTCGGTTTGGAGGACCAGATCGGCGCCTTGGAGGTGGGCAAGCAAGCGGACATCGCCATCTTCGACTTCGACGCCCCCCACCTCACCCCCTGTTTCGACCCTTACTCGCACCTGGCCTACGCCGCCCTCCCCTCCGACGTCACCGCGGTGATGGTGCAAGGGCGCTGGTTGTACAAGGATCGCCGCTTTCTTACCCTCGACCGCCAATCCGTCCAGCAGGAAACGGTGGAACGGGTGGAAAAGTTGATGTCCCGGTGAGCGGTCCTCTATTCGGTCTCGCCAGGCGATGAGCAGAATCCTTCTCCGACAGATTACCTTGTTGCCCATGACCCGGGTTGAGGACACGCTCCTATGCGGAGACCTGCTCATCGAGGACGGCCTGATCCGTGCCATGGGACCCAGTCAACCGCTGGAGCATGAGGATGACCTGGAGGTCTATGACGGAAGAGGGAAAGTGGCGCTCCCCGGCTTCGTCAATACCCACACCCATCTGGGGATGGTCTTTCTGCGGGGGATCGGGGGCGACCTGAATTTGCAAGATTGGATCTCGCGGGAGATTTGGCCGCGAGAAGCGAAGCTGACCCCGGAGGATCTCTACGCTGCCGGCCGTTTGGGTGCCCTGGAGATGATCGCTTCCGGCGCCACTTGCTTCGCAGATATGTACTTTTTTATGGACCAAGTCGCCCGTGCTGTCGAGGAGAGCGGATTGCGAGCCTCCCTCGGCTACGGTATGGTCGCCTTGGGGCCCTTGAAGGAGCGCACGGAACTGGCTCAGGGGCTGGACTTCGCCACCTCCTACCGGGGTACGGCAGGTGGCCGGATCACCACCATGCTGGCCCCCCACGCCGTCTACACCTGCCCGCCGGCCTTCCTCCAGGAGGTGCTGGAAGCGGCTTTGCAAGAGGGTTTGGGCATCCATATCCATCTCAGCGAGACCCGCAAAGAAGTTGATGGTTGCCTGGCCGAGCATGGCAAGACGCCAGTTCAGTTGGTCCAAGAGCTGGGCTTGTTCCGTGCTCCCACCTTGGCTGCCCATTGCGTCTGGCTGCAAGACGAGGACTTCGCTTCCTTGCGCCAAGCGCGTGGCGTGGCGCATTGCCAAGTCTCCAACCTGAAGCTGGCCTCGGGCATCTGCCCCACCACCCGCCTCTTGCGGGAGGGGGTGAATGTTGGCTTGGGCACAGATGGCGCTTCCTCCAACAACCGTTTGGAGATGCTGCAGGAAGTGAAGCTGTCGGCCTTGGTCAGCAAGACCGATGATCACGATCCTACTTCTTTGCCCGCCTTTCAGGCCTTGCAAATGGCCACTCTGGGGGGAGCCCGGGCTCTCGGTTTGGAGGACCAGATCGGCGTCTTGGAGGTGGGCAAGCAAGCGGACATCGCTATCTTCGACTTCGACGCCCCCCACCTCACCCCTTGTTTCGACCCTTACTCGCACTTGGCCTACGCTGCCCTCCCCTCCGACGTCACCGCCGTGATGGTGCAAGGGCGCTGGTTGTATAAGGACCGCCGCTTTCTGACCCTGGATCGAGAGGCTGTCCTCAATGAAGCGCGAAAACGAACGAAAGGCTTGAAATGACCATGAAAAACCACCCTGCCGGGGGCTGTAAACTCCCTGCCGGGGGCTGTATTGCCTTCATCGGAGGGACCGGTTTCTATGCCGCCCCCTTTCTGGACGATCCCCAAGAGATCCTCGTCGAGACCCGGTACGGGCCGGTGCGTCTGCTGAAGGGACACAAGTTCGATCGGGAGATCTACTTCCTGTCTCGTCATGGCGCCGGCCACAGCGTCCCACCCCATCTCGTCAATTACCGGGCCAACATCGCCGCCTTGAAAACGCTCCAGGTTCAGGCCATCTTCGCCGCCACGGCTGTGGGTTCGCTGGCCGAGGAGATGGCGCCGGGACACTTGGTGATCCTCGATCAATTCCTCGACTTCACCAAAGCCAGGATTGGCACCTTTTTCCAAGGAGAAGGCTTTCCGGTCGTACACACCGACATGAGCGACCCCTATTGCAGCTTCCTCCGCCGGGAGTTAGCCGGCTCTGCCGATCGCTTGGGATTCGCCTTTCACAGCTCCGGGTGTTATGTCTGTACAGAAGGGCCGCGCTTCGAGAGCGCCGGAGAGATTCGCATGTACGGAACACTGGGGGGACAAGTGGTGGGGATGACCGGCGTCCCGGAAGTGGTCCTGGCTCGCGAAGCAGGAATCTGCTATGCCGGCGTCTCCCTGGTTACCAACTATGCTGCCGGTATTTCCCCCCACCCTCTCTCCCATGAAGAGGTAGTGGAGATGATGAAGAAGAATGGCGAGCATTTCCTGACCCTCCTGATGGCTGCCCTGCAAACGCTTCCCCCGCAATGGGATTGTTCCTGCGAGAAGCGCCCGGAGGCCAATCTGATCACAACCATGCCTTCCAGCGAAGCGAAAGGATGAGGGCTCTCCCAGTTCAACCCTTCCGCTTCCAAGGAGATGTCCTGTACCTGCTCGACCAGCGCCGTCTGCCCCAAGAACAGGTGGAGATTGCCTGCACCACGGCTCGTCAGGTACACGATGCAATCCGTGAGATGGCAGTGCGAGGAGCGCCGCTGATTGGGACCGTAGCCGCTTATGGCTTGTACCTGGAGGCCCGGCGCTTGGAGGCGCAACGGCCGTTAATCGTGGAAGACCTCCTTCAAGCCGCGCAATACCTGAAGGGAGCCAGGCCCACCGCTGTCAACCTGGCCTGGTCAATCGACCGGGCCATGCAAGCCATGGCCGGCCTGCTGCCAGGAAGTTGGAGCGACGCCCTGCTGGCCGAAGCCCAACGCCAGGAGGAGTTCAATATTGAATGGACCTTGCAGATCTCGCGCCTGGGAAGCGCCCTGATTGCGGATGACAATCGCCTGATGACTATCTGCAATACCGGCCCTTTGGCAACGGGGGGGTACGGCACCGCCCTGGGCGCCATCCTCTACGCTCACGCCGCCGGGAAACAGATCGAGGTCTATGCCTGTGAGACTCGTCCCTACCTGCAGGGCGCTCGCCTGACCACCTGGGAACTGCACAACCAGGGGGTGCCGGTAACCTTGATCAGCGACAACATGGCGGCTTGGACCATGAAGAGCAAGGGGATCAGCGCCGTCTTCACCGGGGCGGACCGCATCGCCATCAACGGCGACACGGCCAACAAGGTCGGCACCTACGCGCTGGCCATCCTGGCTCATTACCACGGGATTCCCCTCTATGTCGTAGCCCCTGTTTCCTCCTTTGACCCGTCTACCCTGCACGGCGATCTGATCCCCATCGAAGAACGCAACCCGGAAGAAGTATTGACCTGCGCCGGCCACCTGATCGCCCCGGAAGGGACGTGTGCCTTCAATCCCTCCTTCGACGTAACCCCGCATGACCTGATCAGCGGCTTTGTCACCGAACGAGGGGTGATTCACCCTCCTTTTCCGGAGACGATCCCCACCCTCCTCAATGCCCAAGCGGTCCGGCCATGAGCCGCAAAATTATCGTCGGCGGCTCGATCGCCTACGACAACATCGTCCGCTTTCCCGGCTACTTCAAGGATAGCTTCCTTCCCGATAAGATCCGCTCTTTGAATGTCAGCTTTTTAGTGGACAGCCTGCAGCGCATCAAAGGAGGCACCGGCTCCAATATTTCCTACAACCTCGCCTTGGTCGGGGAAAAACCGCTCTTGATGGGCACGGTCGGCAAAGACTTCGCCGAGTATCGCCGCTGGCTTCACCAACAGGGCGTGGACACCCGCTTGACGCGAACGGTGAGCGACGACTACACCGCCTTTTGCACCATCATGACCGACCTCGGCCATAACCAGATCACCAGCTTCTACCCGGGAGCGATGAGCCGCGATGGAGAAATCTCGTTGATGGAGATGCCTACCGAGGACGTAGCGATGGTGATCATCGCACCCACCGAGCCGGGGGCAATGATCAAATGGGCGTTGGAATGCCAGGCCAAAGGCCTTCCCTATCTTTTCGATCCGGGGATGCAGATCCCCCGTCTCTCCCGGGAAGATTTGGTGATGGGCATCAACGGCGCCCGGATCCTGGTGATGAACGAGTACGAGTACTCCATGATGCAGAACAAGACCAATCTCAGCAAGGAAGATCTGCTGAGGCGGGTGGAGATCCTGGCCATCACCCGCGGCGATCGCGGATCGACGCTTACCCGCGGAGAAGAAGAAGTCCCGATCCCAGCCGCCCAGGCGACTGAGGTGATCAACCCGACCGGGGCGGGGGATGCTTTCCGCGCCGGCTTGTTGAAAGGTTACCTGGAAGGACGCCCGCTTCCCGTCATGGGCCGCTTTGGCAGCGTCACAGCCGTCTACGCGGTGGAACACCAAGGCGCCACGGAACACAGCTACACGATCGATGAGTTCCTCCAGCGCTACCGTGATAACTTCGGTTTGGTTGACTGGAAGGGGAAAACCACGCTTCCACAGCGAGACAAACCCTCGCACCGGAAGCCCGCCTTTCGTTCCTCACTTCAACCGAAAACCCTCTAGCGCTTCCAGGTTGTCCGATCTCTTGCCCAGGGAGCAACCTTACGGGTTGTGGTTCTCCATCATGGGAGGACTGTAGACTATCAACCCGCTGAACGCACAGCATCCATGAAGGCGGCTAACTTGCTCTCATCCAGCCGCCCTCCTGTGCGCACCCCGCTGCAAACATCCACAGCAAAGGGACGGACGGCTTGAATGGCTTCTCCTACATTGCCCGGGTTCAAGCCGCCGGCCAGGATCACCGGGATCTTGACTGCATCCCGGATGCGCCGGCTGATCCTCCAATCATGGGTGCGCCCAGTCCCGCCCAGCTCCTTCACCGCCAAAGCAGGGTTGCCGGAATCGAGGAGGAGCGCATCAACCATACAGCCCCCGGCAGGGAGTAGCGCCACATCCTCCGCCTCTGCCATCGAGACTTCCCCGCGGACATGGATTACCTGCAACAGGGAGATTCCCGGCAAAGCCTGCCTCAGCAAAGCGTGAGCTCCCCTGGAAAGAGAGTCCACCAACTGGATAGCCTGGGTTCGGCAACGCCGGTGTTGTGCTTCGATGACCACCGGATCTTGCTCAGAGGTCAAGAGAACGGTGGTGACAAAGGGAGGAATCTTCCGGGCGATGGCGGTAATCTGCTTCTCCTCGATCGGGCCCGGCCCGCTGGGCATCCAGGAGACCAGTCCCAGGGCCGAGGCGCCGTAGCGGATGGCAAGCTGCGCTTCCTCCAGATCCTGGATGCAGCAAATCTTAACACGGATAACAGATGGGGTCAGGTCTTTAATATTAGCAATCCTTCCTGCTCAAGTAAAATATTCATGCTTCCGAAAAAACATCCCATTCAATGCCAAGTTGCTTTATGGCTGCTTTGAGGGTTCCAATCTTGAGATCACGGTTTCCCCAATCTGGCAATATTGTGGCACGTCCAGTCCTCGGGTTATACCACCTCCGGTGAGAACCACCACCCCGTCGAGGGAGTTCTTTGCAGTCGAGGACAATTAACTTTCGGATCGCATCGCGATAAATTATCGAGTTGAGATGAGAGCTTCAAGCCAGACAGGGCTTGCTGTGTCGGAAATCTGAACATTTCTAGGCAATTCCCATGCCAAATCCTGATACATTTCAATGGTGGCTTCGAGAGCATCTTGAACGTTTTCGAGCGCCTCTTCGATCGTATCCCCTTCAGTAATCAATTCGGGCAAAAGAGGCGAAGTAACGGTAAAACCGCCTTCAGGCTGAGGTGTGAGAACCAAAGGGACTTTGTAGATCATTGAAACCTCCATATTCTCTTAGCTGCCAGGCAAGGGAGCGAATCCACTCTAACACGCTGTCCGATTTCCTACTCCCGTACCATAATAACCCGGCCTTGTATGAGTGCGGCAGTCCATTGAAACATACGTCTCACAAACCTTTAACTTGTTCTTTGTATTTCTTGTTAACCGCCGCTATATTCTAACCGTTTCTCATGAATGTTCCTACAAATGCAGAAATTTCGTTACTATCTGCGCATTCCGGAGCAATCCGCCACCCAATTCCGATCCGTTCCGTCACCCTTGGGAAGGGGATCATCGCCGCTGGATAAACCTGTTGAATGCCGCTGCACCTCCTGAGAAAAATCCTGGAGGTGACGATGACGGCAGAAATGTGGTTCCTTTTCTTTTCAAGTGGGCAACCTGCCAGCCTGTGGCGGCATGTCCAGTTCAGCTTCCCTGACATCTGGTGACGATGATCTTAAAGAGTCTCGTCAGCCCCAGGAAAGCCGATGGTTCCAGGAACAGTGTTAATCTTAGGAATGATCTCAGGTATGCCGCACTGGGGTGCGGCGGTCCCAGGGATGATCCAAGAAACCTTGTTGACCTTCAGACTGCCTCGCGCGTTGAGGTGAGAAAGAACCATGATTTTACACGCCGCTTCGACATAGCTTCTCGTTGGGATCGTCGCGTTGACGGGGTGAGATCGCTTTGCTATAAATAGGCCTTGCACGTGGGCTTTTAGCTCAGCTGGTTAGAGCGCACGCCTGATAAGTGTGAGGTCTCTGGTTCGAATCCAGAAAGGCCCACCATGTGTCTAAATGATGAAGGGCGGCCAAGCGGCTGCCCTTTTTGTCATCATTCCATTCACTTCCTCGGCATTCAGGGACACCCTGCCGGGGACTAGATTCCTGCACGGCTCCTTCCCAGGTTCTCATCTCCCCCTCTCGTGTGAGGGGAATTCAATGGAGAGGCACTGCCAGTCAGGCTCGCTGGCAGGCTTCTTCATTGGGAAGGGAGACGCGTTGGGGTATCCGCATGAGGCGGGCGGGCGCCAACCGTGACCGGTAGTAGGCCAGGTGCCAGAGGGCGTGGACCAACCCTACCGCCATCATTACCAAAGACGAGTAGAGATGGATATCCAGCAACATGGAAGCAGTCCCCAAGAACCAATGGGTGCGCAGGACCAGCAGATCCAGCAGGCCGCTGACCAGGGAGACGAGGAAAGCAGCGGTCAAGATTAAATTGAGGATCCATTTGCCGTACACCTTGGGGTTTTTCTGCAAAGAACGTCCACGGCGAGAGCAGTTGCGGTAGTAGGGCAAGTGCCAGAAGGTATGTACTACCGCGATCGGCAGGAGAGCCATCGAGGAATCAAGGTGGACAGCGACGATCAGAGATCCCCAACCGTTGAACCAGCCGAAGTTCAGGGCGAAGAAGTCGAGAAAGCCGGAGAGGAAGGAGAGGGCGAAGCTAACCGTCAGCAGCAGGTTCAATAGCCAGCGGTGGTTGCCTGTGTTGAACCAGATCATCCAATGGCCATGGCTGGCTTTGCGCAGAAGCGCAGCTCCCTTCAAGATGAGGAGCAGCGCACAAGTGGCCAGGAGGAAACCCACTTCCTGTGTCATCCATGGAACGCCACCTCCTTTTTGGGAACCGCTGAGCCCAGCAACAGGCAGGCTGGGGGAACGGGAAGGGGTCGGGCTGGAGGTGGAAGCTGTAGTGGAGAGTGGAGATGAAGAGGGTGGCTGAGGACTCTCGGTAAGGATTGGAGTCGCGACTGCTCCTGCCTCGTTCGTGCCGAGCAATTGGAGGAAAGAGGCGCGGGACAAATCGGCCGTTCGGAGGACTGTATTGATCGTCGTGGAAGAGTCAGCTTCGATCCCCAACTCTGCCAAGGCTGGGAGTAGAACCTCCACCGGGCAGCCATAGGTGTCTTCCAATTCCTGTAAAGTGAGAGCGCGCAAGACCCGGTTGGAGAGAGCGGACAGTCCTGCCAGGTCAACTGGTTGGGTCGAGGTGGATGGGGAAACAGCATCGCCTTGATCTGGAACGAGAGCAGTGGGCGCCGGCTCGCTCGGCAAGGCAGCCACGACCGGCAATGGTTCGCTGACTGGAGCCGATGGGATTTGCTCCGATGAAGTTGGAATCGGTTCTTCCGTTGCCGCCTCCGTCGGTTCGGTGGATGCGATGGCGACGAGACCAGGGTCAGATTGGCTGTGGTCACAGATGCCGTCTCCATTGGTATCCACATAGCGGCGACAGGCGCCCGGGTAAGGGTCGTCCACCAGCCCCAGGGGGCAATCGTCCCAGGCTAAAACCGGCAGGGCAAAGCCCAAGAGACAAAGTGCAGTGATCGTATAGATGGTGATTCGGATCCAGGTTTTCATGGTTTTCATCCTCCTGGCAATAGCCTAGGGGATGAAGATCAAACTGGAATCAAAAGAAGATCAGAAATCAGTAAGAAGAGAAAGCGCTGGTGGCGCTCTCCTTAAAGGGTCGGGCGCTGCCAATTCCGGCCGTCGTTGGAGCGCAAAAAGGTTCCGTTCGCACCTGCCAGCCAATATAAGCCCTTCGCCTTGGCGACAGCGTAGAGATCCTCCCCGGCGCCGCTATTCATCTCCAACCAACTGATCCCGTCTTCTGAGGAGAGAAGAGTGCCGCCTTCCCCACAAGCCAGGAAAAAGCCGTCCACCCAGGATACTGCGTAGAGATTGCGGGTGGTGTTGCTAGCACGAGCCGTCCACTCCACCCCATCCGGAGAAGAGAGGAGAGTCCCGCCTAGGCCGCAGACCACATAATTCCCCCCGCCCCAAGCCGCTCCGCGCAGCGTCTCCTCACTGGGACTCTTCTGCCAACTCCATTTCGACCCGTCCGGCGAGGTCAAGATCGAACCATCCTGCCCTACCACCAGGAATTGCTCATTGCCGTAGAGGGCGCCCCACAGATCCTTGGTCGTCTTGGCGTCCTGCGCTTCCCAAGCTTTGCCCTCCAAAGCCAACCAGAGGGCGCCGCCGCTGCCGGCCACCAGGGTTCGGTCCTTGCCCACGGCGATGGCTCGCAGGTAGGGAGTGGGTGTGACTGAAGGAACCTTCTCCTGTGTCCAGGAGACCCCGTTGGACGAACGCAAGAGGGTGGCAGATCCGCCCGCGGCCAGGAAATCGAAGGGTTCTCGAACTACAGCGCGGAGGTGGTTGAACCCACCGCTGAACTGCCCAGCCCAGTACTCGCCATTGGGGGAGGTGATCACCGCGCCGGAATCTCCGACCAGAATCATCTCATTATCTGAAGAGGCGATGCCGTAGAGGCTGTCTCCCCAACGCACCAAGCGCCAGTTGGTCATGTCCTCGGAGTAGACGATGGCGCCCTGGTTGCCAACCGCCACAAAACCCCAGATATCGGAATTAGCCACACTCCAAAGATTCTGGAAGGTGCCGGCGAAGAGAGGGATCCATTCACGGCCGTTCAAGGAGATGCGCAAGGTTCCGCCAAAGCCGGTGGCCATGTAGCGGAAGGCGCCATACATGACTGAGGTGAGATTCATCGTTGACTTGGCATCCAGGGTTCCCCAGACCACCCCGCCGTGCGAGCGAATAGCTGTGCCATCGTCTCCCATCACGGTCCAGTCACGGTCCCGGATCGTCACCGCAGTGAGGTCATCGGTCACACCGGAGGAACGCGCCGTCCATTGCGAGGCATCGGTGGAGGAGAGGATCGTTCCGCCTGCTCCAACGGCGATATATTGACTGTCTCCGTAGGCCACCGCCGCCAGGTTGCTTTGGATCTCGCTGTTTTGCGCGGACCAGGTCAAGCCGTCGGGAGAGGTAAGGATAACGCCCTCGGCGCCCACGGCCACAAAGCGGTCACCGCCCCATATCAGGCCAGCCAGGTCCGCTTCGGTGGGGGTTTCTTCTTCTCGCCAAAGCTTGCCGTCTTTCGAAGTGAGGACAACTCCCCCGCTTCCTACCACCACGAAGATGTCCTTGCCGTAGAGTACGCACTGCAAGTCTGCTTGAGTGGTGCTGGTTTGGCGTTCCCAGCGGATCCCGTCGGTGCTTGTCAGAATAGTTCCTTCCCGTCCCACCGCAACGAAGAGGCGCTCTAGGTCAGAGAAGACGACGCCCAGCAGGTCTTCGTTGGTCGCACTGGGCGGGGCAGGAGGCAATTGCGTAGGAGTTGCGCCGATAGAGACCAAATTCCTCTCGGCGTCCCAGGCCACCGGCTCTCCCAAGGCTTCCGCCACAGCTCGCAAGGGGACGAAGGTTCGTCCTTGGTAGAGGAAGGGTTCCAGGTCTGAAGTCACCGGCTTCCCGTCAACCAGGATAGAGATGTCTTGGTAGCTCACCTCAATCTGTTGCACTCCGGTAGCGGCGCTGACGCCAACAGCCAATCCTCCCAATAAGCAGAGAATCAAGAGCAAGCTGACGGTTCTCCTCATCGAATTGTATTCCTCCTTACCTGCGATGAGCCATTCTACCGCGAACAGCGCCTTGCTGAAAGGCAGGGTCCTGTTACCACCCGGCCGCCCAGGCGATGTCTCCCAGCGAGTTCACCGCTCCCTGCAATAATCCATGGTCTCTCTCCAGCCGGATGGCCATCATGTTCAAGCCTGGGTAGACGCCTTCCTCCAAACGATGCCCCCGTGCCAGTAAGGCCTCACGAACTGAATCTGGAAGGCGGGGGTCCACTTGGACCAGGCCGGGGGTCATACCGCGCGGATAGAAGGAGGAGGGGAAAGCCAGGCTTTGGCAGTGCCAGCCGTCCAGAGCAGTCTGTAAATCTTGGCCGAAGACGATGTGGTTGAGGAAGAATTGCACTGTCCACTGGTCCTGTCCGTCTCCTCCGACAGTGCCGAAAGCCAGCAGGGGCTTCCCCTCTTTCATCACCAGGGTGGGGGTAAGGGTAGCTCGCGGGCGCTTGTGCGGGGCAAGGCAGTTGGCTCGCGCTGGGTTCAGATAGAACATCTGGGCGCGGGTTCCCAGCGGAAACCCAAGGCCCGGAATCACTGGCGACGTGTGAATCCAGCCCCCGCTGGGGGTTGCGGCCACCAGGTTGCCGGCCTCGTCGGCGACGTCAAGGTGGGTGGTGTCACCTGGGGAAAAGGCCTCTCCCCTCACTTGCCCACTGGAACGAAACGCTTCTTGGGAAAGGCGATTGTCCTGGCGGACATCCTCCAGCAGAAGCCTCTCCGAAAGACGGTTAGCCAGGCCGGGCCGCAAAGTGAGGCCGGCCTTTTCTCCCACCAAGGCGCGGCGGGAAGAAGCATAGTGCGGCGAGAGCAGCTCATCGACAGGCGATTGGTCGAAACAGGGATCGCCATAATGGGCTTCGCGATCGGCAAAGGCCAGCTTGGCGCACTCCACCCAGGTATGCCAGTAGGCGGTAGATCGCGGCCCCATCTCCTCCAGGGGGAAACCATCCAGCAGGGTCAACTGCTGCAGGAAGACCAGGCCCTGGGTCCAGGTCGGGCACTTATGCACCTCCAGGTTGCGGAATTCCAAGCGGAGCGGCTCCTCCAGCGTGGCCTGCCATTCCGCCAGATCTTCCATCGCCAGCAAGCCGGCATGCTCCCAGCCACTGGCATCCAAGACGGGGTGATCCAGCGGCCAGCTAACCAGCCGTTCAGCGATCGGGCCGCGGTAGAAAGCCTTGACGCCCGCCTCGATGCCGGCAATCCTTCCTCCGTTGCGGGTCGCCAGATCAGCCTCGGCAATCACTCGCAGGGTAGTGGCAAGGTCGGGGTTGCGCATCGGCCAACCCAACGGCGGCGCTTCGCCGTCTTTCAGATAAATAGCCGCTGTGCTGGGGTAGACAGCGCGGTAACGGGCGGCGTGGAGAGAAATGGCTTTCCGGAGGGAGGGATAGAGCGGAAAACCCTCTTCTGCCAGGCGGATGGCCGGCGCCAGCGCCTCCGCCAGTCCCAGTGAGCCAAAACGAGCCAAGGCCAATCCCCAAGTCCCTACCATGGCGGGAACACAAGCCGGCAGGAACCCATCCCCGGGGATCAGGTCGATGCCGCGCTCGGCACACCAGGCGGTAGACAACGCCTTGGGCGCCCAGCCTTGCCCGCTGATCGCCCAAACCTTTCCGGTCTTGGCCTCATGCACCAGCACTGGCACTTCTCCGCCGAGGCTGTTCTGGTGAGGTTGCAGCACGTTAAGGCAGAAACCGACGGCGGCCGCTGCATCCACCGCGTTGCCCCCATCCTGCAGGATCCGCAACCCAGCCAAGGTGGCTGCATAGTGGCCGGAAGTAACCATCCCATGCCAACCCATCACAATTGGCCGGCGATAGCTTTCATTTTCAAACATGTTTGACACTCCTTTCTTGTATCGAGGTTACCGTGCCGCTGCTCTTTCCTTTACGCCCCAGGCCAACACGCCCACAGCCAGTAGGAGCAGACCGGCGGCAACCCAACAGTTCACGGCGAACCCACCCCAAGCGCTCAGCGCAGGCCCGGTTAAATCCCCCAGCGCTCTGGCCAGGCTGGCTGCCGCCCCCACCAAAGAGAGCGACATGGCCCTGGCCTCCGGGAGAATCTCAGTGAAGAGAGGGAAAGAACTGACCGTGGCGATCTCGAAACAGAGGAAAACGAGGAAGAGAGACGCCAAGGCGCCGACCAGGCTGGATGGGAGAGCAATCAATAAGTAGGATAAGGCGCAAGCTAGACTGGCCATGATGACGGTTCTCCGTTTGCCGAAGCGGTCTGCGGCCCAGCCCGCAGTCAACTCTCCCAACACCTCGCCACCCCCGATGACGGCAGAGGCGAGACCCAAGCTGGTCAGGCTGAGAGCGAAGCTCACTTCCATCCATCGCCCAAAGACGATCAACAACAGTTCGTTCCCCAACATAAGAAGGAAGATGAAGGCGATCGCCGCCCCCATCCCTCGGCTGCTGCGAACCTGCCCCAGGAAAGGTCTCAAACCTCTCCAAGGGTGTTGCCGGCGATCCGGGGGAGGGAGGGCTCGCCATAGTGCCGCTGCCATCGCTACGGAACCCACTGATAACCAAAGGAAGGGCATCTGCCAACCTTGCGCCTGCAGCACCCAGCCGAAGAGGGGGCCTCCCAGCAGCAGTGCGCCGCCCCAGGAGAGCTCGGTCCAGGCGATGGCCCGGCCGCGTCGAGCATACGGCACCGTGTCCCCCAGGTAACCCATCAAGGCAGGTTCGAAGATATATTTGGAGAGAGCGATCCCGGCCAGAGCGAGGGCAAAGGCCAAAGGCCCGGGAAGAATCACCACCATGATGGCGGAGCAGGAAAAAAGTAAGATTGCCCCCACCATCACCGGACGGCGACCCCAGTGATCGGAAAGAGGTCCGAACAAGGGACTGGTGAAACCGATGAAACCGCGCAAAGAAACTAATCCAGCCATCTCGGCGAGGGGAATCCCCATCCCTCGGGAGAGTGCCGGCAGAAATGGATAGATCAAGCGGATTCCACAATTGAGGAACCACCGACTGAGGGTAATGAAGAACAATTGCCAGGAAAGGGAAACTCGGTTATCCAATGGCTTCGCCCTTTCTCTTCTTGCCAAGGAGAGGGGAACCCATTACACTGGCTGCGGTTTGAAGGGGCTGTAGCTCAACGGGAGAGCACCTCGCTTGCACCGAGGGGGTCGGGGGTTCGAATCCCCTCAGCTCCACCAACGCTTCCCCACTGCTTTTCATCGATCCGGTCATTATGCCAAGAGGCTTTCCATTCGTTTCCCGGGATCCGGAACCTTGGACCATGGACTGAAGGACCAGGACAGCGATAAGATAGCTCCTCGTTATGGACAGAGCGTTTCCAAGAGGAAATGCGTGAGAACCCGGCTCGATTCCTCCAAGGAGGCCAATGAGATGTATTCGTCAGGCTGGTGGGCTTGGCGGATGTCTCCTGGGCCGAAGATCACGCAGGGCGGGG
>JAPLHV010000064.1 GCA_026389455.1 Coprothermobacterota bacterium | reverse complement strand
CGCGCCGCGAGATTTCCTGCTGAAGGTCAGCCCACCGCCTGGCGGCGAAAATAGTGGATCCGGTTGCAAGAACCAAGAGGATCATCAGGAAAAGATTGAGCTGCCCGGGCGCAATCCAGCCCTCCAACACCGCCACCAGATTGAAGCCGGCAATCAGCCCGATCACTGCCAAGGCGATTATCACCCACAGTAAGAGATCCCTCTTCGCCCTTGTGCTATCCGAAAGTTTCTTTGCAGTCTGTCCACATTGCTCGATCGTTCGTGCTTCTCTTGCGCCAATCAACACATCCTCCGCCTTCTTTGTTGCCTCGAAAGGCCCCTTGGAGTGAACTATAACACTTTTTACGAGAGGAAAACGTCATTTCGCCTGCTTCGATCAACAAACACACTCTGGATAAAAGGTTATGGGATTACGATGGGAGTCAGCTCTTAGCTTTTAGAAGAAGGATGGGATCCAAGATAACGGCTAACTGTCATGTCATCCTGAAGCGCTCTTCGCTGAAGGATCCGGCCTTGAACCTAGAACCAAGACGAACTGCCAGATGTTTCGTTGCGCTCAGCAAGACAAAAACGTCATTCCTTCTTATTTCAAGTGGGTAACCTGCCAGCCTGCGGCAGCATGGTTCTTCCACGATAATACGATCCTCCCCCCAGAGAGCCCTCCCTCAAGCAGTTCGACTAGACAGTCCCCGGCAGGGTGTTCTGTGACATGCTGCCGCAGGATGTCCAGTGTCGAAGCGGGGCAGATAGCCGCAAGGAATACTACCTTCGGAGTGGTTGCTCTCCAAGGCGGTTGGCTTCTGTCTGTTCACTGCTGATGCCGCACTGGGGCGCCACGGTCCCAGGGAAGCCAGCAATCTCAGGAGCGGTCTCAGGCACAGGTTTGCCGCACTGGGGCGCGGCGGTCCCAGGGAAACCGATGGTCCCAGGGAAGCCGATGGTCACAGGGACGGTCATCCCCTTTGCTCTTGAGGTCTCAGCGACCCCGATATGGTTTACGCCGGAGTGGTTCTCGGAGGGGCGGGTTTGAAACCCGCCCCTACACGGGTTGTCTCGGCATAGTGATGCCTTATTCTCCAGAACGCCCTGTCGGATGCTTCGCTCGAGGGCAGTCTCAGCTATTCTCGAAAGCTGAGACTTCTTTCGGATCTTCAGCCCCCACTCTCCTGCAATGTAGGCTTGCCCCCTGTCACCTCGTAAGCTGCGGTTTGTTTCGGATCTTCAGTCCCGGGGCAGATGCCGAAGCAAAGGCTCCTCAGATCGTCGCTGCGGCGGGTTCCTGGGGTCGGTTGCCCCAGCGCCAAAGGCTCTGAAAAGGCAGAGCCCAGAGGTTGGGGCCAAACGGCAGGCAATGCTCCCCCAGGTGCAGCAGGAAGCCACGCCGGAATCGCGGCCCTGTCTCCTCGGCGAGCGCTTGAAGGCCGCGCAAGTCCTTCCCTTGAATGGTCGTCGAGGCCTTCACTTCTACCCCCACTACCCGGCCTTCGCCGTCCTCCAAAACCAAGTCGACCTCCCGTCCCTGGTGGGTGCGAAAATGGGAGAGACGGACCTGGGACGCATGCCAGCTTGCTTGTTTTGACAATTCGTTTACCGCCAGCGTCTCCAGCAGCGGCCCAAGCAGGGGGGAATGGGCAGCCGCCTGTTCCAGCCCGAACCCCAGGAGGAAGGCCAGCAAACCGCAATCCACCAGGTACGACTTGGCTGCTTTGGTCTGGCGTTTGCCGGCCTTTGTCGACCAAGAAGGCAGGGATAGCACCACATAGGTGGCCTCCAGCAAAGTCAAATACCGGGTCAAGGTAGCGTATGGGAGTCCCGCCAAGCGCCCTAGCTCGGCTACGTTCAGGGGAGAGCCGGTCCGCTGGGCGAGGAGAGCCAGCAAACGGGGGAACTGACTCAACCCCTCCACCCGCGCCAGATCCCGCACATCCCGATCCAAGAGGGTGGTCAGATAGGATTGAAACCAGGCTCGCCGGCGTGGAAGACTGGTGCGAAGGACCGCCTCGGGGAAGCCGCCGGCCAGCAATCCTCGCAGGGGGAACGGCTCCAGGCCAGCCTGCCCCACTGGGAAAGCAAGCTCTTCCGATTGGAAAGCATCCTCCAGGAACCCTTCTCGCTTTCCCTCCAACTCGCCCTGCGAGAGCGGCCACAAGGTGAGGATCTCCATTCGTCCTGCCAGAGATTCGGACACGTGCGAGACCAGCAAAACATTGGCTGAGCCGGTCAGAAGGAAGCGGCCCGGAACCCGGTTGTCGTCCACCAGGAGCTTAATGACAGGGAAAAGAGAAGGGATGCGCTGCACTTCGTCAAGGATCAGCAGCGCGCTGGGGCGACGGAGGAAAGCGAGCGGATCGGCTTGGGCTGCGGTCAGTACCGATGGGTCATCGAAATTAAGATAGATCGTTGGGGTAGGCCACCGTTCGGCCAACTGGCGGACTAGCGTCGTCTTTCCGCTCTGCCGGGCGCCAGCCAGGAAGACGACGGGCGTGTCACCCAGCGCTTCCTCTAGTTTATGGTCAATATTTCTCCAGTACATGGATATATTTTATCCGGACAATGGATATTTATACAAGCTCAAGGATCGGAAGAGGGACTCTTTTCAGGGAGTCCCTCTCATTTCGTTTTCATTGTCTCGACCTCATGGGACGAGAAAGCAGAACCGTCCGCTTCTTTAGCCGATACAGCGCAGGGAAATATCGCCGGAGATGGTCTTTACCGTCAGGGACCCATCGCGGGCATTCAATACACCCGAGAACTTCCGCCCAATGCGCACCCAGTCCTTCTCCAACCAGGGGATGCCGACGTTCACGCTGGGGTCCAGGGTCTCCTCGCGGGAGTCCTCGCGGGAGAGAGGCAAATCGTTGCTGACATCTCCAGAGAGAGTGGCTACGCGAACGGCCAAGCGGGCGGTGCGGGGGATGCGCAAGTTGATGTCGCCGGAAGTGCTCTTGATCTCGTACTCCCCCGCGGAGACTGGCTCCAGGGAGAGTTGCAGATCTCCGCTGACCGTGCTGACAGCGATCCGCGGGCATTGGAAGAGCCCGCCGGAGAGGTCGCCGGAGACGGTCTGCAGGCGCATTGCCCCGTACCAGGACTGCACCGAAAGGTCGCCGCTGACCGTCTGCACTTCCAGGTTGCCGCTGGTGCGTTCCGCGTCCACATCGCCGGAGATGGTCTGCAGGCGGACCCAGCCTTGCACGGCTTCCAAGCGCACGTCGCCGGAGGTGGTGGCGGCGCCGATCGGTCCTTGGTACTCGCGGATCTCTACGTCGCCGGAGGCGGAGCGCAGGGCGGCCTCGCCGCTGCACTTGCGGATTTCCACGTCGCCGGAGCCGGAGCGGTGCTCCAGACGGCCCTGCCACCCTTCCAGGTGGAAGTCTCCCGAGCCGCTGACGATCTCCAGGGTCAAGCCGGAGGGCAGAGTCAGCTCCAGATCGGCATCCTGGCCGTGCCATCCAAAGATTCTCTCGAGGCTTTCGAAGTTGATGGAGAGAGAATCCGGCCCGGCCTCCACCTTGGGAATGCGGTCGTTGTTGTGCCTCTTGACCAGCGTCAGGGACACGGTAGGCTCGCTCCCGCCGCGCACGAAGATCTCGGATGCCCCCACTTGAATGCGCACCTTGCCGGCAGCGGAGATGGGGTAAGACTGCTTACTGTTTTCCAACTGCTCAATTCGTTCCATGTTGAACTCCTTTCCGCACTTTCCTCTCCAGCAGTTGAAGGGTGCGATCACCGATCATCTGGGCATAGAGCCCCTCCAGCAGGATCATCCGCCAGACGGGGTCCTCCTCATCGCCTTGGCCGCTCTTCAGTTTGGCCAGGGCGATCTCCTTGCAGCCCAGTTTCTGGATCACCGCGATCTCGGCCGTGCTCATCTCATAATCCTCGGTGAGCTGGCGGACCACGGAGAGGATGCGAATCTCCTCGCGCGAGTAACGGCGCTGGTTGCCCGGCGTCCGTTGGGGGAAGATCAGGCCCAGGTTCTCCCAGTAGCGCAACATGCGCGGGGATATTCCTATCTGTTTGGCCGCATCCTCGATGGAGTATTCCGCTTTCTCGGTCATCGCTCTCCTTCCCGGTTCGACCGGCATCTTGTCCTGTTTCGTCACAGTCCTTCTCTCATCTGCTGCTGTGTGACCGTTCATCGCAAGCATGCCGAACCTCCTGGGAATATCGTGCATGCTTACAGTAATGAGAGATAACATCTATGTCAAAATCTTGTCAAGTTATTGGAATAAAGAAAAGTGGAAAAGACCCGGCAAGGCTATTCTACCAGCCAGAAATCGATTCGTTCTGTCAGGGTTGGCGGTGAAGAAAGGCGACGTGAGCGATCCACACCGATCCTTTAGGGCGGCAATTTCGTCCAACGCCTCGAAAAGGGCTACACTCAAGGACGTCGGATGAAGGAAAACGCACCGTGACTATCGCCATCGAAGAACTGCGCGCGCAGGCAGTGACAGGCTCCCTGTTCCAGGCCGGCACGCTGGAAGGGGCGATCGCCCGGTTGGGGATCCTGCAAGCCGACCCCATCCGTTCACCGGCTTGCGCCCAAGATCTGATCCTGCGACAGCGCGTGAAGGGGTACCGGGCCGGCGATCTGGAACTGCGCTATCCTTGTCTCCCCTTGGAAGAGGACCACATCCACGTCTACGGTTTCATCTCCGCCCCCACCTTGGCGCTGTTGCACCCGCGTCAGGGGGAGTGGCGAGTGGAACGGGAGCACCCCGGCCTCGCCGATCGGGTGCTGGAGATCGTGCGCACCAGGGGAGAGGTGGAACACCACTTATTGCCGGCGGTATGCGGGGATCTGCGCACCCTTGGCGATTGGGGCAACCAGGCCAAAGCGACGACGCGGGTGCTGGAGATGCTGCACTACCGGGGGTGGTTGCGGGTCAGCCGCCGCCAAGGAACCCGGCGCACCTTCACCGCCTCCTCGCCGCCCCAATGCAACCTCACCCCCCAGGAGCGCCTGAGACAACTGGCGCTGCTGTTGGCCCGCCTGTACATGCCAGCGCTGGAGGCGACCCTCGGCAGCCTGCTTTCCCGGCTTCGTTATGCGGCGCCCAGCCTTCATGCTCGCCGCGACACGGTGGCTGCCATGGTGCGGTCGGGGGAGCTGGAGCGAGCGGAAGTGGAGGGGCAAGGGTACCTCTGGCCGGCCGGCGCCTGGTCCAATCAGGCAATGCCGCAAGTGGTGCGCCTGCTGGCCCCTTTCGACCCGGTGGTGTGGGATCGGCGGCGTTTTGAGCGCCTCTGGGGCTGGCCTTACCGCTTCGAGGCCTACACCGTGAAGGCCAAGCGGCATTGGGGGTATTATGCCCTGCCGATGCTGTGGGGCGACCAGGCAATTGGCTGGGCAAATCTATCCATACGGGACGAACGATTGCAGGCCGAGATCGGATTCGTCGCCGGCCGCCCATCTGAAGGCGCTTTCCAGCAGGCGCTGGAGGAAGAGTTGGCGCTGATGTCGTCCTTCCTGGGTTTGAAGGAT
>JAPLHV010000114.1 GCA_026389455.1 Coprothermobacterota bacterium | reverse complement strand
TTCTGGTAGACATCGCGCGCCTCGATGTGGGCGGCGAAGCCCACCCCGGCGATCTGCGAGGAGATGGTTCCCCAACTGAAGTGGTGAAGTGCGGCAGGGGTGACTTCCAACAAGGCGGTGGAGCTCTTCCCGCTATGGTTGACCGTGACGGTCCAAAGACCGGCTTTGGATGAAGTGTAGGTGTTGGTAGGGCTCCAGGAACCGCCGGCGCTGGAGTCGATGGTGTAGCTTCCAAGGGAGGTCACATCCCAACTGTTGTTATAGACATCGTAGGCGGTCGTTGCATAAGTCCGCGACGTTCCCGCGACGATGGTGGCGCTGGCGGGGGAAAGGGAGAGATGGTCAACCGATACGGCGTGGGTGATGGTGAAGGCGCCCGAAGATCCTGATATGCCATTGCTGGAGAAAACTCGTACGACGCAGTTAGCGCTGGCAAGACCAGTAACGGTCCAAGTGAATGTACCTTGAGTGGCTGTTGTTGTCATCAAGGTTGCCCATGAGTCTCCTCCGTTTCGGGAGAGATCCACCGTGCAATTTCCGGTCACCCCAATGGAAGTCCAGACAATGGAAACCGGCTGGTTCACTGCCCAAGTGGCGCCGGGAGTGGGCGAAGTGACGGAAATGGTTGGAGTAACAAAAAGCCAGGTATCGTTGAGGATGCCGCCGTCAAGTCCCCCGAAAAGGAGCGCTCCCGATGAGGTGGTGACCATGGCGTGGCCATAGCGAGCGGACGGGGTTGAGGTGAAGTTGGCGAGTAGATTCCAGGTACTAGCGGTGGAGTCGAAGAGCCAGGTGTCACTGCAAGTGGTGGTTCCATTAGTTGTTCCCCCGAAGAGGAGCACCCCCGCAAGGATGATGGCCATGGCATGGTAATAGCGCTTGGTGGGGGTGGTGGTAGGTTCCTTTGCGGTATTCGTTTCAGTCCAGGCACCGGTCCCGGTGGTTTCATTGTACGTGAAAAGCCAGGTGTCGTTGAGGCGGCCACTGCTGCCGTATCCCCCGAAGAGGAGCACATTCCCCGAGGAGGTGGCGGCCATGGCGTGGTTATAGCGCGCGGCCGGGGCGGAGGGAGAGCTGGTGACTTTGCCCCAGGTACTAGCGACGGTATTGAAAAGCCAAGTGTCGCCGAGGAGGCTACTGCCGAATCCCCCGAAGAGGAGCACCCCAGAAGGGGTAGCGGCCATGGCATGGTAATAGCGCTTGGTGGGGGTGGTGGTAGGTTCCTTTGCGGTATTCGTTTCAGTCCAGGCGCCGGTCCCGGTGGTTTCATCGTACGTGAAAAGCCAGGTGTCGTTGAGGCAGCCACTACGGCCCCATCCCCCGAAGAGGAGCACATTCCCCGATGAGGTGGCGGCCATGGCGTGGTTATAGCGCGCGGCCGGAGCGGAGGGAGAGCTGGTGACTTTGCCCCAGGTACTAGCGGCGGTATTAAAGAGCCAAGTGTCACTGCAAGTGGTGGTTCCATTAATTGTTCCCCCGAAGAGGAGCGCCCCAGCGGGAATGGCGGCCATGGCGTGGTAATAGCGAGCGGACGGGGTTGAAGAGGTAATGGTCGCACGGATCCAGATTCCCTTGCTCCCCGCTTGGAAGAGCGATCCCACATCGTCTGATGCTTCAGCGAGCCGTCTTTCCCCTGTATCTGATTGAGCTGAGATAGCACTTTCTTGCTGGGTGACTAAAGAGAGGTTTTCAGCGAGGATCCGGTTGGCTCTCGGCACCCCGAGGAGGGCTCCTGCCGCCACCAATAAAACCAGGAAGACAATGAGCGCCCGTCTCCCCAAAACAAAACGAAAATTCTTGAGGGACGTTGTTAAATTGTCAACTAACTCTCGATGATCCTCGTCAGTGCAGGACATTCTCCTATCAGAACCCCTCCTCGATCCGAATCATCCTTCGAGTCGGTCTTCATCCGTCTCCACTGTATCAGAGATTCCGGGTTCCCAGGATCCGTGGGTCACATTCTTTGTGTTTGAGCGATCCCATCAGTGGGCAAGCACCTCACAGTATGCCTATGTCGATTCCTTCTCTTTTTGGCTGTGAGAAACTTTTCATCAGGAATACCCGCTACCGGCGCCTCGCTTCACTCTCGTCCCGGCCGGAAATAGGCGAGTGCCTCCGGCCTATTCTGTCCAGGAAGGTTCCACTCTCCAAGGAGAACCGTGTGACTACTCCGATGGTATCAGTCGAGATCTTCATCTACTTGGCCAGGCCTCCTGTAAAGGATTTGTATTCAGATAACGAACCAAAGATAGCAGATAGGCGTCCTCCCGGCAGACCGTCGATTGGCAGCAGTTCTGGAAAAGATGGTCGTTCCAGCGAAAACGGAGATTGAAGCGAACCGCGCACCATCACATATTGGAAAAGTCCGGGTCGATCCGGCCTGGAGAATCTTGGCATGGGATCAATCGATAAGTAAAAGGGTGAGTTAGTCAACAATTGAACAACGTCCCTGAACTATGCACCTCTACCAAGCCGAGATCGGTCAGGCGAAGCTGTGGGACGACTGGCAAAGCCAAGAAGGAGAGCGCCATCATCGGCTCCTCCAGGACGCAGCCAAGGCTGCGTGCGGCCTGGGAAAGGGCTCGGACCCGTTGGCAGACCTCCTCCAGGGGCAGATCCGACATTAGCCCAGCCAGAGGCAGGGGAAGCGCAGCTATTACATGCTCCCCCTCCACCACCACTTGCCCCCCGCCCATTGCTGCCACTGCCCGAGCGGCCATCAGCATCTCCCGGTCATCGCTTCCTACCACCAGCAGGTTGTGCGAGTCGTGAGCCACCGAGGATGCCAGCGCCCCTCGCCGCAAGCCGAAGCCGCGCACGAAACCTAATCCGACCCGCCCCGAGTTGTGGTGCCGCTCGATGACGGCCAGCTTGAGCAGGTCACGCTGGGGATCGGCACCGGCGAAGCCGTCACGCACTGGAACCTCCTCGGCCAGCTCGAGAGTGAGGATCTGCCCGGGTATCAAGCCAATCACGCGGACTCGCGCAGTGCCGTCTCCCATCGGGGCGGGGATGCGCAAGTTGATACGCTGTGGATCCAGGTGGAAGGTTCCCTTCAGGGAGGAGAGCAGAGAAGAGGGAAGGGGAGGGACGAAGAAGAGCGCCTTGCCGCCTTCGGCCACTTTTATCCCAAAGCTGTAGACCCGTTCTGCCCGGAAATCGCGCAGGTCGGGGAGGGCTGCCAGGTTGGCGCGGTAGCCCGGCGCCACCGCCCCCAGGCCCTCGAG
>JAPLHV010000165.1 GCA_026389455.1 Coprothermobacterota bacterium | reverse complement strand
GTGGATCATAGCTGTAGGTGCAGGTGACCGTGCCGGAGGCAGTGGTCGTCGTCTTGGAAGTGACGTTGGATCGTGCATCGTAGCTGTAGGAGAGATCCAAGGTAGGGCCGTAATAGTACTTGTACGAGCGGGTCACCCGGCCTAGGTCGTCGTAGCTGTATCTGGTCCAGAGGAAGTAGGAGGCGGCGTAATGAGCCACGCCGGAGACCCTGTCCCCGCTGTCGTAGCTAATGCCCAGCCAACTGTTGTCCGGCCGGGTGATGTTGCTCAACCGCCCCTCGCTATCATAGGTATATTTCACCGTACCTTGGGGGTAGGTAGCCGTTGTAGCCATCCCGGCGTAATTGTACCCATAGGAGATGGTCCCCTGAGGAGATTGCATCTGGGTCAGGCGCCCGTTATCGTCATAGCTGTAGCTGGTGGTCCCCTGGGCATCGCCGCGCGTCTTCAGCAGCCCGTTGGCCTCGTAGCTGCAGGTGAGGGTCTGGTCGGAGGCGCTCATCTGGGTCAGGCGGTTCAGATCATCGTAGCTGTAGCTGAAGGAGTTCCCGGTCTTGTCCAGCGAGGAGGTCATGTTCAAGGCGTCGTAGGTGCAGGAGCTGGTCTTCCCATCCGGGAAGGAAGTGTTCTTCAATCTTCCGGCGTCGTCGTAGCTGTAGCTGGTGGTTTTCCCGGCCGGGTCGATGACGCTGGTCAGGCGGTTGGCATTGTTGTAATTATAGGTGGTGGTCTGGGTAAGAGAGCTGCCGTCGTAGTAGCTGAGGGTAGGGGAGACGGTGCGGATCAACCGCCCGGCATCGTCGTAGGTATTGCTGCCGAGAAGGCCCAGACTGTCTGAAGAGGAGAGCTGCCGCCCGCAGGCGTCGTAGCTGAAGCTGGTGCTGTTCCCCAGGGTGTCGGTCAGCGAAAGCAGCCAGCCCAGGGTGTTGTAGCTGTAGCTGGTCTTGGCTCCAGCCTTGTCGATGGTGTAGGCCACCAGTCCGCGGGAGGTGTATGAAGTGGTGACGGTATGCCCGCCTGAATCCTCCACCTGGGTGCAGTTGCCATAATTGTCGTAGCTGTAGGTGGCGGTGAGGGTGACCCCTCCGGTCAGCGGTTGATCGGCGCGGATCAGTTGACCGTAGCCGTCATAGGTGCAGGTCGATGTGTGTCCCAAGGGATCGGTGGCGCGGCTCAGGTTGTTCTTGCTGTCGTAGGTGGCCGTGCTGACCTTGCCCCGCTGATCCCGGACACTGAGGGGGTTCCCCCGGGCATCGTAGGTGGTGGTCACCGTCCCGCCCAGGGCGTCGGTAACCAGTCGGGCGTGGTAGCTGTCATCCCAACTGAAACGGGTGGTCTTCCCCCGGGCGTCGGTAATGGTGGCTGGGGTGAAATCGGCGTTGAAGGTGAAGTCGCTGTGAGAAGAGAGGGGATCGGTGACCCGGCTTACCAAACCTGAGGGGGAATAGTCATAGAGCCAGTTCTTCCCCAAGGGATCCTGCACCTGGGTCCGCGAGGAGCTGGGGTAGGTGATGGCGTAGGCATGGGAGAGGGGATCGGTGAAGGTGGAGAGCTTCCCGCTGCTGTAGGCGAAAGCCCAGTTCTTGCCGCCTGTGTCCTGGTAAGTGGTCAAGAGTGAGGCAGTGTAGGTGAAAGAAGTGGCGAGGGTGGCGGTGTAGCTGACGCTGGTCGCTGATCTGTCGCCCGACGGTATCCTGCAGGCCGGTCAACTGGCTGCCGCTGTACTGCCAGGTAAGGGTGTTGCCATTGCGGTCGAGGAAGGAAGTGACCTGGCAACTGCTGTTGAAGAAATAGCTGCTGCCATCGGAAAAGCCAAGAGAATAGGTCGAAGTGGAAGAGTTCTTCTTCAAATTGCCAGACATCCCTGGCGGAGACTTAAACGAAACGATGCCGCCTGAAGTGCCAATTCTGGTGAAGGGGTGGCAGGTTCCGTCGGCGTCAAAAAAGTCCACCCGCGTTCCATCCCCCGAAGCTGACAGGTTCAGTTCCAAGCCAGAGCTCCAGCCATAACCGAAGAGGCCACTGCGATTGGAGCGGCTGTTGTACGAGCGGGCGATCATCGTCGGGATGCCGCGGCTGGGCAGGGAGAAGTCCGCCTGGGAGAGGATCAGGTTGCCGTTGGAGACGTTTGCTCCCGCTGAAGCCGCGGGCAAGGGCATCTCGAAGGTGGTCCAGTGGCTCTCCCGCCCCAGGTTCTGGCCGGAGGCGTCGTTGGCGGAATAGACAATGGTTAGTTTAGGAGCTTTTTCATCGCCGTTATCGAAAGTATCACATTTGTCCGCGCTTGGCGGGTTCTCCGGGGCAGACTGGTTCTTGTACCGGGACCCATTGTTCGGCAAGGTCTCGTGAGGTGACCTCCCAGTTTTTCCAGCCTTGGCTGTCGGCGCTCCCGTTGATGCCCGTGGCGTTGCAGCTGGGGCGGGTAGCCCAAGTGGTGGATCCATTCCAGGAACTGGTGACGAGGTGCAGGTCCTCCGCCACAGTGGTCGTGTCGGAGACGATCTTCAGGCTCAAGATGGCTTGTTGAATGGTGACCCCGGAAGGCAAGCTGGGCAGGGAGAACTGCATCAGGGTCTCGCGGGGATTTGGTACCCATTGCTCATAATAGTCGGTGAGCCACTCCCCGTGTTGCTGGTCCCACCAAGTATCCTCCCAGCAATTAAGGAACCAGCGATACCCCGCCTCGACCGGGGAGTAGCTGTCGTCGTATTGACAGACTAAGCATTCAGCACTGCTGGGTTGGAGGATGATGGTGGGGTCGATCACCACCGGGAAGCTCCGCCCTTCAGCCCCCAGCCAGGCCGCATCGAGCTGGACGGTGAGGTCCAGGTACTCCGCTTCCAACGCCGTGGACACCTCCATGGTGGGGCCTCTCTTCCCGGCGGCGTCTTGAGCGAAAGGCGCCAGGATGGTGAAGGCTTTCTCCCCGGAGAGGGCATCCAGGAAGGAGATCTCTTCTCCCTCGAAAGAGACGCTCAACCCCTGCCAACGAAAGCGGAAGGTGAAACGGGTAGGGGCATCAGGATCCTGAAGGACGATCTCCTCCTTCAGGGCATTAGGAGAAAGCAAGTAACGGAAGTCAGTAGAAGGAAAGACGTTGGGATAGGTGACCACCCGGTCGCTCTCCTGGGCAATGGGCAGGGAGGAAGCGCCCAGCAGCTCGCAGCTCAGTCGGGCCTCTCCTTTCTCCAAGAGATAGAGGGAAGTGGAGGAAGGCGAGCGGGAGAAAGTGATTCGATCCTTGCCTTGGCCGTAGGTGACGGCCGAGTCGCTGCGCTGGGCGGTGAACAGCTCTTGCGTTGGCTGCAGGTGGCCGTCGCTGTCTTCGCGGAAGATAGGAGCCAGGGAGATCTCGGTCTGGTAGAGGCCGTCGTCTCGCAAGATAGTTCGCGAGAAGGGCGTACGCAGTTCCCCCAGTTCGAGGAAATCCCTTGACGTAGGCGAAGGAGTTGCACCTTCCTGCGGAAGGGCAGAAGAAGCCGATTCCTCAGCGTAGGCAGTGGTGGAAAGAGAACGGTTCACCGCCGTTGGACAAGAGCACAGCACAAGCAGAACGGATAAGGAAACGACCAGCAACCTCTTTGTTAGACCCATGTTGCACAACCCCCTGTTGATGATAAAAAGATTCACTCATATCAACAATCAGTTTGTCAAGAGGGCGGACTTAATATTTTAATCGCATCGATTTGGTCGAAAATATACGGGAGATTAGATACAGATGTATTGCTAGGGTAGTATTACCGGGGAGGCGACCTCGCTGATCTCCAGGATGCGGTCGACGCGGAAGGTGCGATTCTCCCGCCTTTCATAGCAGTACGCTTCCAGACCGAGGAAGGGAACCCCGGCGTAGACCATCTCCCCAAGGCGCAGCGGACGGATGCGGCGGTGCGATTTCTGGTCCTGGTTTTTCAGGTAGGTGATGCATAGCTCGCGCTCTTCACGGATGGCCTGACGCAAGAGGTCAATACGATCCTCCAGCGACATCGCCTTTTCCGCCAAGCGGTACTGAAACTGGGTGAGAAAGCGGACGATGGCGTAGTCCAAGCGTCTGGCCTGGGGCGAAGGCGCCGCGGCCGAGGTCGATCACCACTCGATCGAAGGTCTTACCCTGGCTCTTGTGGATGGTAATAGCCCAAGCCAGCTTGAGGGGCACTTGACGAAAGGTTCCCACGACCGCAGTCTCGATCTCCTGTTTCTCCTTGTCATAGCTGGTTTGAAAGCACTCCCAGTCGAAGGGGTAGGCCTCCACCTCTTCCTCGCTCTCGTCCAGGAGAACAGTGGGCGCTTCCTCGTCCAAGGCGGTGATCGTCCCCAGCGAACCGTTCACCCAAGAGCCCTCCGGGTCATTGGCCAGGAACATCACCCTGGCGCCCACGCGCAGGGTCAACTCCTCCTCGGTGGGCATATCTCGCTCGGCGAAGTCCCCGGAAAGCTCCCCGCGATAAGTACGCTCTTCCTCATCCTGCAGTTCCGCCAGCCGCGCCTGATTGAGCTGCTCAGCTTGGGCGTTGGTGGCAACCAGGATGATGGTTTCCTCCTCGGGCGCCTCGACGCCGGACCGCTGATTGAGAAAGCCGAGCTGTTCCGGTGTGACGGTGCGGTGGCGGATTCCCTCCAAGAGGTCGATGAATTCACGGTCGTTCTGGCGGAAGATCCGTTCCAGCTCGAGGAACTCGATTCCCTCCGGCTCTTGCTGGTATTGCTCGAAGACCCGGGCGCTGAAGAAATAGGGGGTGCGATAAAGGGCCGCCATGATCTCACGGTCGTCGCCGCGAACTACCGGGGGAAGCTGGTAGAGGTCGCCGATCATCACCATCTGCACCCCCCCGAAGGGTGCATCGGACCGTCTTGCTTCCTTTAGGAAGACGTCTACGAAATCCAGCAGGTCGGCCCGGACCATCGAGATCTCATCAATAACGATCAGTTGCACCTTGCGGTAAAGATCCCGTTGGCGGGTTTTCTGAGCTAGGTTGCGTGCGTCCGTGAGGGAGATCTGCGGTTTAAAGCGAAAGAAAGAGTGGATCGTCTGGCCGCGCACGTTGAGGGCGGCCACCCCGGTGGGCGCCAAGACGACCATTTTCTTCTTGGTGAGAGAGCGGAAGAGCTCGAGGAAGGTAGATTTTCCGGTGCCGGCCCGCCCAGTGAGGAAGAGGGTTTTCTCCGTCTCCTCCAAGATGCGCAGGCCACGCTCGAACTCGGGGGTGATCTCCAGTTTTTTTTTCTTCACCGCCCGATTATAGCCCAGGTGTCACCCCGGCGCCCGTTTCTGCGGTTACGTTCGATCGCCGATGGCATTCACAGAGTGCGACCATGTAGATTCTTCAATCAATCGCCGATGGTCTTTTGAGAGTGCGCTAATGTAGAATAGAAAAAGGACAGGCGGCGAGAGGCTGCTTGCTCAGAATGGTTCGTCGCCCAGCAGCAAGGGCGTGACGAGAGGGTTTTTCGCGAGTAGTTCTAGAAAGGGGATCAAATGAAGCGTAGATATCGGCCTGCGGCATCATGTTCACTACTGATCTTTGTCCTCGTCGGCATCCTCTGTCTATCGGGGTGCCCCAGCCCAAGCACTCAGGTTCCGGCAGCGCTGAACAGCCTGGAGCTGAGTCCTAAAAACTCCACCGTCGACGTGGGGGCGACCCTGCAGTTTTCCGCCCAGGGGAAGAGCGCACAGGGCGCGGTGGTGACCGTTTCCGGCCTGACTTGGTCGGTGAGCAACGACATCGGCACGATCGACAACAACGGCCTCTTTCGTGCCAACAAGGCCGGCTCCTGTCAGGTGCGCGTCTCGGCCAACCAGGGGCAATTCACCGCCCAAGCGGATCTGACGGTACAAGGCGGCGCTTCCCCGACGCCCTCCCCGACGTCTACCCCGCCGGTGATCCCCACCTTGGCAAGCATCGAGATCATCCCCACTTCCGCTAATCTGACGGTAGAGGAGATCCTGCAATTCGCCGCCAAAGGAAAAGACAGCGATGGCAAGGAGATGGCGCTGACCAACCTGTCCTGGGCGGTGGAAGGAGAGATCGGGACGGTCGATGCGAGCGGCCTCTTCACCGCTGCCAAAGCGGGCTTGGGGAAGGTGACCGTAGCTGCAGGCGGGAAGAGCGCCTCGGCCGCGGTGAAAGTGAAAGACTCGCTGGTCATCATCCCTACACCCACCACTGCTGTCCCCCAGCCAGGCGACAAAACCTACACCAGCATGCTTTTCCGCTTCAAGCTCGGCTACCCGGCGGATTGGACGCTGGAGGAGAAGGAGACGGGCAGCATCGTCCTGACCTCCCCCGACGCGCAGTCGGTGATCTACCACTTCGAGGGAGAGAACGAAGATACCGCCATCATCCCCGCCGATGTGGCAGCTTACTATCTGGAGCAGTGGGGAATCCCCCAAAGCGATGTCCTGGAGAACACCGACTTTACAGCCAAGAACGGCCTGGACGGAACTCGCGTGCTCTTCAGCCAAACCCTCGATGGCCGCGATTCGCAAGGTCTGCTCTACGTCTACACCAAGTTGTCCGGAACCAATATGCAGTACTCGGTGCTGGAGGGAGACGGCCGCGGCGA
>JAPLHV010000010.1 GCA_026389455.1 Coprothermobacterota bacterium | reverse complement strand
TGAAGGCGAAGGGATCATCAAGGCATTCATCGATTTTCTTCGAGGACGTCTTTTCTGCTGTCCCCTTTGCGGTAAGCCTGTCAAGGCTTGCGACACGACAGAGAAGGAATGGCGGCAGCATGATAGCCCCCGGCAGGGTGTCCTGGAGAATAAGGCATCACTATGCCAAGACAGCCCGTGCGCGGGCGGGTTTGAAACCCGCCCCTACGAGGACCATTCGGGCGTACACCATATCGAGGTCGATAAGACCTCAAGAGTAAAAGAGCATGACCATCCCTGGGACCGTCCCTGAGACTATCGGCTTTCCTGGGACCGCCGCACCCCAGTGCGGCATCAGCAGTGATCAGACGGAAGCCAATCGCTCTGGGGAGCAACCAGCCACGTGGCGGCACTCCCGCGGCTATCTGCCCACCTTCGACACAGAACACCCTGCCGGGGGCTATCGACCTGCCGGGGGCTATCGACCTGCCGGGGGCTATCGACCCGCCGGGGGCTATCGACCCGCCGGGGGCTATCGACCCGCCGGGGGCTGTCTAGCTGCAGGCTGGTAGGTTACCCACTTGAAATGAGAAGGAACCAAGATATTTGATGACATCTGAAGATGTGACCCCAAGAGGAGTCTACTCCAACTCGCGGTGGATCTGCTGCGGACTCTTCCCCTCCAGGCGGGCAATGCGGGAGAATAGAGGTGGATGGGTGGCGAAAAGGTTGGTGAAGAAGCCCCCTTCTTGCTCATTCACGGCTCGTCGCAAGGGGTCGGAGATGAAGAGGTGGGCGGTGGCCACGCTGGCAGTGCGGATGCGGCCTGGGGTTTGGGCGATCTTGCGGAGAGCGCTGGCCAAGCCGGCCGGATTGCGCGTCAACTCGACGGAGTGGGCATCGGCCAGGTACTCGCGCTGGCGGGAGACAGCGAAGAGGACAATCCTCCCGAAGAGGGCGAAAACGGTAGCCAAACCGGCCACCGCCAACAGGAAGATGATGATCCCGCCGCTGTTGGAGTCTCTCCGGCTGCCGCCCGAGGGGACGAAAATCATCGCCCGCAAGGCGAACAGTTGGACGATCACCACCGCCCCGATCAAGGCGGAGAGCAGCGTCATATAGAGCATATCGCGGTTTTGGATGTGGCTTAGCTCGTGAGCCACGACACCTTGGGTCTCCTCCCGGTCGAGGGCGTCCAACAAGCCGTCGGTGACGCAGATGACCGCATCTTGTGGCCGCAAGCCGGTGGCGAAGGCATTGATGGTCGGGTCGCCGGGGATATGGTAGATCTTGGGGGGAGGCGCCATCCCGCCGGCGATAGACAGTTCCTGGATGATGTTGGAGAGTTGCTTTTGCTCCAGGTTGCCCATTTCCAGCGGCTTCGCCCCGACCGAGCTCAAGACCACGCTGGGGCCGGCCAAGGTAGCCACCAGGACTTGGATCAAGGCGATCCCCAGGAAGATCAGGGTGAACCAAGGCATCGTTTCGAAGAGATAGTCGATGATGAAGCCAAAAGCTCCCATCACCACCGTAAAGAGGATGATGAGCAGGTAACTCTTGGCAATATTGCGGCGCTGTTCCTCGTAAAAGCTGAAGACTGCCACGCTTAGTGCCCTCCGCTGGTCAAAACCACAAGGGTTTGGGCTTCACCTCCAAGGCGCGACAGCGCGCCACCCTTCGAGTGAAACGAAGTGCCTGCCCCCAGACCCCTGGGAGTCAATTTATTTGCTGAAATCGACCTTGGGCGCTTGGCGCTCGGCAGCGTCGGCTACTTCAAAGAAGGTCGCCGCCTTGAAGGCAAACATCCCAGCCACGATATTTCCGGGGAACATGGCGATGCGCGTGTTGAAGGTCATCACCGAGTCATTGTAAAACTGGCGCGAGAAGGAGATCAGGTTTTCGGTGTTGCGCAACTCTTCCATCAGTTGCATGAACTCTTGAGTCGCTTTCAAGTCCGGGTAAGCTTCAGCCACGGCCAGGAGGCCGCGCAGGGCTTGGGTCAAGACGCCCTCCGCCTGGATCTTGTCGGGAATGGTGGTGGCGTTAACCGCCGCCGCCCGTGCTTGGATGACCTTGGTCAGGGTCTCCTGCTCGAAATCCTTGTAACCCTTGACCGTGTTAATCAGATTGGGGATCAGGTCATACCGTCGCTTCAATTGAACATCAATTTGCGCCCAGGCGTTCTCGATGCGTTTTTTAAGGGAGATGAAGCCGTTATAGCTGGCGATGAACCAGATGACGATGATGACGATGACGCCCAGAATAATCCATACTGCAACCATTTCGCGTTACCCCTTTCCTTTCCCCGTTTTCACGGAAGTGATGTTATTACTCGGCAGTATAGCAAAACACCCTGCCGGGGGCTATCAAGTTGCCGGGGGCTATCAAGTTGCCGGGGGCTATAGATCAAGTGGTTAAGTGATCAAGTGGTTAAGTGAGTAAGTAATTAAGTGGCTAAGTAAAAACGAAGAAAGATCAACATCGACATCAACGCCAAGATGGGTGCTGGCTTTGCCTTCATGGACAACTGCCCTGCCACATTACTCGTAACGGAGCGCTTGGATGGGGTTCAAGCTGGCCGCCCGCTGGGCAGGGTAATAACCGAAGAAGACCCCAACCGCCACCGAGAAGATGAAGCCCAGCCCGACCGCGCTGAGGCTGACCACCGGGGGCCACCCAGCCACGTTGGCGATGGCGACAGAGCCGATGTACCCGATGACAATGCCGATCAACCCGCCGGTGGTGGAGAGGACAATGGCCTCGATCAGGAACTGCAAGACGATGTCTCGCCGCAAAGCGCCGATGGCCTTGCGCAATCCGATCTCCCGCGTGCGCTCAGTGACTGAGACCAGCATGATGTTCATAATGCCGATCCCTCCTACCAACAGGGAGATGCCGGCGATCCCAGCCAGGAGAATGGTGAAGTACCCCAACACGATGCTAAGGGTGCCGAGGATGTCTTGTTGACTGAAGATGGTGAAATCTGCCTCTTTCCCGTCGGCGATGTTATGGCGCAAACGCAGAAGAGAATCCACCTCGGCGGCGATTTCCGGCATGAGGTCCACATTGGTCGCTTCTACGCTGATCGAGCCGAGGTTCTTATTGCCGAAGAGCAGTTTTTGCCCGGTCGTGATGGGGATCAGGATGCGGTCATCCCAGTTGAGGAAGCCCGATGCCCCCTTGGGGGCGGCCACCCCGATCACCCGCAGAACGCCGCGTGTGGTCTCCTGGGTGCGGGGATCCTGGGTGATCACCTCGATGGTCTGTCCGACCGGGTTGACGCCGTCGAAGAGCTTTTCAGCGACGAGCGAGCCCAGCACTGCCACGCGCTCCCAGTGATCCACTTCAGTCTGGGTGAAGAAGCTGCCCAGTTGGACCGGGGAGTTGAGGGTGGTCTCATAGTCTGGGGTTGTGCCG
>JAPLHV010000160.1 GCA_026389455.1 Coprothermobacterota bacterium | reverse complement strand
TCGTCACGGCGCCTACCAGGTCATCCTGGAAGGGAAGAGTTATCGCTCTACCTCTGCTGGAACCGGGAAAATGATAGCCCCCGGCAGCATGATAGCCCCCGGCAGGGCGTCCTATCAAGGAACAAAAGAATGACCCGCAAATGGAGGTGAAATGGCCTAATTGAAAGAGGGATCCGAGGTCCTATTTCAACCCTATTCACTGGCTCCATTACGGCGAATATCGGTGGCTCCATTAAGGCGATCATTGACATCTTGTGCCAATTCATCGATCATGGATTCCATTTACCTTGGCACGTGGGACGGCACGGCTCCTTGCACTGCTATGCTGAGATGGAGGGAAAAAAAACGGGGCTGGTGAGGTTCGCAGGAAGGAGTGAATGGGGGTTTAGCACCATGAAAGTAGGTGAAAGGCATGAGTAGTAAGAAAAGGGGACAGAGAGATATTGTCAAATGTTGTGGATCGTCCCATCTCAGGCGGCGACCCCTGACATCGCAACTCCCTGCTCTTCGAAGGTCAATCCCTCGAACCAGGGTGGTGATGAATAGACCGTGGTTGTCTTGCCAGCTTCCGGGGTCTCTTGCACTTGCTTCCCATCTTTGAACTTAACTCCTGCCCGGAGCAGGGGAAGGAGATGGGGTGCGGTGATCTTGCGCCAGTTATCTTGGGCCATCAGCATTAGTTTGTAGGCCATGGCCAGTCCGGCTTTCCTGGAGCCGGCCCCTTTGGTCTGGCGGGTGCGGGCCTTGACCGAGGCGAAGGTGGATTCAATGGGGTTGGTAGTGCGCAGGTGAATCCAGTGCTCGGCGGGGAAGTCGTAGAAGGTCAGCAGCGTCTCCCGGTCCTTGCGCAGACACTCCACTGCCTTGGGGTAGGCAGCCCCGAAGGTCCGGCTAAAACGATCCATCTCATCAGCGGCGCTCTGTCGGTCCGGGGAGCGAACAATCTCCTGCAGCATCTCTTTGGCTTTGGGCTGTAGACGCTTGGGCAAGCGGTCCAGGACATTGGCTGTCTTATGCACCCAGCAGCGTTGTTCCCGGGCCTGGGGGTAGACCTCGCCCCATGCGGCCCAGAAGCCCAGGGCGCCGTCGCCGGTGGCTACGGCGGGAGACTTCATCCCCCGTTCCCTGAGGTCACGCAGAAGAGAGGCCCAGGATTCCTTGGATTCCCGGTAGCCATCCTCTATGGCGATCACTTCCTTGGTTCCATCCGGGAGGACGCCGACCAAGACCAGACAGGCCAACTTCTCTTCTTCCAGGCGGACCCCGAAGTAGACCCCGTCGGCCCACAGGTAGATGTAGTCCTTGTCGTGGAGGGGACGCTTTCGCCAGGTTTCGTACTCTCCTTGCCAGACTTGTAGGAGGCGGGTGATGGTAGTGGCGGAAAGGTTGGGTGATTCCTGGCCAAACAAGGCGGCCAAGGCTTCCTGGAAGTCGCCGGTGGCTAAGCCTTTCAGGTAGAGCACCGGCAGGGCGGTCTCCAGCCGGGGGGAGCGGCGCAGGTAAGGGGGGAGGACGGCACTGTGGAAGGTGTGCCCCTGGCGGCGGTCATTGACCCGGGGGGCTTGGAACTGGAGAGGGCCCACCCCCAAGGTAAAGGTCCGTTCCCGGGACTTGCCGTTGCGGACTACCTGGGCGTGGCCTCGATCGTCGCGGAGGGTGCGGTGATGCTCCAGGTAATCCTCCACTTCGGCTTCCAAGGCAGCCAGGATCATCCGATGAGCGCCTTGGCGGGCCAGCTCATCGATACTCTGTTGGCACTCTGTCTTCCAATCTGCTGTGTTCGTGTTTTCATCTGGTGTATGCTTATTCATGGCGTATCCTTCCTTCGGCTTCTGCCGAGTCTTACGGTTAAGATAGAAGGGTACGCCGCCTTGGTTCATAGGGCAATCCACAACTTATGGTTATATCTCGGGACAGATTTATTTTATCCTGCGCTACACTCAAGACGGGCTGTTAGTCCATTGTCCCCATTGGAGTGCTGTTCGGATCAGTTCCCATTCTCCCGCTGTAACGGTTTTTTCTATCCAAGTGCATAACTTCTCCGCTCGTTTTGGTCCACCGTCGGCAAGGCCAAGCAAGGCCAAGGGTGCAGTAGCTGGATCATCGGCAGTCAGCGGGATCGGCGAGAAAACGGCCTGCCTGTCATCAATAAATAAATCTGTCCCCTTTATATTTCTCAAAGACGAGGCCGGGATCCTTGGCTCTGCAGGATTCGACTGTCTTTTTTCTCTGCGTCGTTGTTATGCTGAATGTTCTTTTTGTCATGCTGAAGCGCTCTTCGCTGAAGCATCTGGCGTTTGTCTCTAAACCAAAACCGCAACTGCGAGATCTTTCGCTTCGCTCAAGATGACAAAAAGGGGCTCAGGGAGAAAAGGGGACAGATTTATTTATTCGCTGGTTGCTCCAACGGGGACAGTTGGCTGGCGGCTTATCCTAAGAGTAGGGCAGGATCGGATCTCGTGGACGAAATCGAGAAGATCATTTAAAGACGGGTAGAATCTCGAGGGCCGGGAAGGCCGAGAAAAGTAGGAAAATAAATCTGTCCCCATTAGATGCTGCCTGGGTAGAAGCGGGGTTTTTCGTTGCCGCGGAATTTCACTTCATGGAGTGAGTGGCTGAACTTTATTTTTCTGCTTTTGGCTGTTTTTGCATCTTGACAAACCTCCAATACTGTTCTGGGTGGCACTTTGAAGCACCTCCAACGGCTTATCTTTAGCGTTTTGTTCTTCTGCTACACCGGGTGAGGCAGCCGTTCGCTGTCTAGCCAAGAGGAGGCAATACTCCCGGGCAGCAGCTCCAGGGAAGCCATCATGGGATGGACCCAGCGGGGAGAAAGGAGGAACGAGGTGCGCAGTCGGGGTAGGGAACTCTGGTCAAGTAATGTCGGCAGTCTTGATATTTAGCCGACGTTTCTGTACCATGCTCCTATGGATACCGCCAAAGAAAAAGCTATCAGCGCCATCCGGAAGCAGGGAGGGGTCATCCGCACCCGCGAAGCTTTTCACCAAGGGATCCACCGAAGAACCCTGTACGGCCTCCGCGATAACGGTGTACTGATTTCTCTCTCCCGGGGCCTTTATCAACTGACCGAGATGGACAATTTCCCTACGGAAATCGATCTCGTCAATGTAGCCAAGCTTGCTCCCCAAGGTGTCATCTGCCTTATTTCCGCCCTTTCTTTTCACGGTCTCACCACTCAGATTCCTCATGAAATCTGGCTTGCCGTGGAGCGGAAGGCTCGTAAACCCAAGGTGAAGTATCCGCCGGTCCGAGCTCTTTTCTTTACTGGTTCCTGTTTTGGGGAGGGCATTGAAGTCTATCGCATCATGGAGCAGGAAGTCCGCATCTACAATTCCCCCAAGACGGTGATCGATTGTTTCCGATGGCGACGCACCGTGGGGCTCGACGTCGCCCTGGAGGCAGCCCGATCTTATTTGAAACGGCGCGGGGCGAGTTCGGCAAAGCTGATGGAATACGCGAGGCTCTGCAAGGTAGAAAAGCTCGTTACCCCCTATCTGGAGGCGATGGTTTCGTGAGCGGTGACTCCGTCAAGGATATGGCTGCCTCCGTAAAAAGCAGGCTTCTGTCGATAGCGCGTCGAAGCGGGAAACCCTTTCAATCTTTACTGACCCACTACGGGATGGAACGCTTTCTCTTCCGTTTGTCCCAGTCGCCATTGAAAGAGAACTTTATCCTGAAGGGCGGCCTTCTACTGGTTGGTTTAGGTCTCCCCCAAGCCAGAACAACGAGTGATATCGATTTTTTGGGTCTCATGCGGGGAGATCTTGCCGCGGTCGGCAAATTGATCCGTGAGATTGGAAGTGCGGCATTCGATGATGGGTTGGTCTATGAATTCGATGATTTCAACGTCGAGGGCATGTCGGAGAATGCCGAGTATCCCGGCATAAGGCTTACGTTTGACGCTTGGCTCAGCAAGGCAAGAATCCCAATGCAGATTGATGTCGGGTTCGGCGACGCTGTGGTTCCCGACGCTCGGGAGATGACATTCCCGACACTGCTCGACATGGAACCGCCCGTTGTCAAAGCCTACAGCATTGAGACTATTATTGCGGAAAAGTTCGAGGCTTCTCTAGACCTGGCGGAGCTTAACAGTCGCATGAAGGATTTCTATGACATCTGGATGTTGAGCGGTGCAGATTCGTTTTACGGCTCGGTGCTCCAGAACGCTATCATGGCCACCTGTCAACGAAGAGGGACAGCTTTGAGCTCCCAAGCGGTGGTCTTTTCCGAGGAATTTTCCGGCAGATCCGACAAGCAGACCCAATGGATTGCTTTCCTTCGTAAAGCTCAGATCTCTGGAATTGTCAATGGTTTCCCGATGATCATGGCGAGTATCGGGGCGTTCTTGCGTCCTGTCGCTTACGCAATTGAGAATAGTAGGAGCTTCGAAAAGCAGTGGCCGCCAGGAGGACCGTGGCAACCGCGCTAAATGGGGTCTATCATCGTATTTTGGAGGGTAAGGAGATACCCCTGCCTTGAAGATGATATGCTTTTTGTGCAGGGGTGTGGCTCTTGGGGTCCGTGATCCAGGCAACTGAATTCACTCGACTCTAAATTGCCGCCCCTGTTCTCTTTTGTCTTCCCGTGGCGTCCACTGGGATGGCGCCGGTCCTGGCGACTGTGGCTCTGTCGAGAAGAACCCCATCATGCAGGAGCGGCTTTTGGCCGGCATCGACGTGGATTGCCGTCAACACCGGGTAGCCATCGCTCGATCCAACGGAGAGATCGTCAAAGAGTTCAGTGTTCCTCATACCGACAGCGGTTTTGGCGCCCTCTTTTCACAGCTCGAGCACTCCGAATCCATCTTTAAAACTGCCGATCGTGATCGGAATGGAAGGGTTAACCGATGCCATCGATGCCCGCAAGATCGTGGAATTGATGCGCTGGGCTCCCCACCTTCAGGAACAGCGACGAGTGGTCACCGAGGTGAACAGGGGGAACTCGGTCCACCAGACCCTCCAGCGACTCAGCCGGAGACGTCGCCCGAACTGACCGGAGGTCTATGGGTGCTGGAAAAGACAACTTGCTGCTATGTAAACTTCAACAACTTGTGCTAATTCATTGATCACGGATTTCCATTTCCCCCCTCGTGATGGTTAGCATCTTATGGAATAATCTGGGACATCGTGCTGAATAATCGGGGGTAGAAGCTGGGTTTTTCGAGAAGGATGCTTGCTCCGGACACTGGTAGCCAGGGAGATGATCGAGCGCTTGGCGGAAGAGAAGGGAATGCTATGAGGAAAGAGAG
>JAPLHV010000163.1 GCA_026389455.1 Coprothermobacterota bacterium | reverse complement strand
GCGCCGGTCTCCCGGATGTAGGTGGCTTCGCCGTCAGCCTCGGCCTTGCGGGCGGTGGCGTTGTTGCTCTTGATCTCCACGTTGACGCGGGACTCGGCCAGCTTGGTCTGCATGTCGGCCGTCCCCCGAGCCTGCTCGGTGGCGATGCGCTGATCCTGAGCCTCTCGCTGCTTCTGGTAGGTCTGAATCTCCTGGTTGGCGATCTCCCGTTCGGTCAGAACCTTCACCAGGCTCTCCGGCAGGATGACGTCCTGGATGTAGACGCCACGGGTCTCCACCTGGTACTGAGCGAGATGGGAGGCGATGTGCATGAAGGCTTCCTCCTGCACCTTCTGCCGCGTCTCGATGAAGCTGATGGCCGGCATGGACTGCAGTTTGTCGCGGAAGTGGTTGCCTACCGCCGCCTGCAGGACCTCGTTGACCAGGTTGGCCATGGTCCCCACCATCGAGATGACGCGGGGGGCCTTCGTGTCCGGCACGTGGATCTGCACCTGCAAATCGATGCGGAAGATGAACCCCTCGCGCGACTTGGCCACGATCTGAGAGAGCTGGCGGTCCAGGTTGTGCGCTTGCGAGGTGGCATCGGCCCAGTTCAGGGTGAGGATCGAGGTGGGCACGACTTCGGCTTGGTAGCAACGCGGGTTGACCGAGTATTTTCCGGTGCGGATCGGCTCCTGCCAAATGCCGCGGTGGCCGGAGCGCACTAGTGTGCCGAACTTGAACTCCTCGCCGGAGGTGTCCTTGGCGCCCAGCCCGACATAGGCTTTGATCACCGCCACTTGACCCTGCTCCACCACCAGCATCGGCACCATTTCCACCGAGACCAGGAATGGGTTCAGCGCGTAGGCGCCGTAGAGGAGGGGGTCATGCTGCAAGCCGATGCGGCCGCCGTTGTCGAGGAAGGCTTGGAAGTCCTGGTAGTTGTTGTGCAGATCGTTCTTACTCCCCAGGAGATGGTCAATCAGTTCACTATCTGAGGCGCCCTCATGCTCCAGCTTCTCCAGATCGGTGAATCCACCCAGACGGCTGGCGATGTCGCCGGCGGGAAGCGGATCTCCCTCGTAAACGGTGACAATCCCCACCATATCGTTGACCTCTCCCTCGCGGCTGCGCGGGAGGGGCTCGATACGCACCAGCGAGAGCTGGTCGGGACGAAGGCCGTAGGCCTCCGGCGTCAGCCGGCCGCTTCCGGCGCTCCCGGACTTGGTCATCCAGGCGCGCAACTCGGAGGCAATCGGCTCGCCGTAGACCTGGCGACGGGTGATCACCATAAAGCCCACCGGGTGGATCGGCACCAGCGTGCCGGGGGGAAGGACCGGGCGCTGTACGCCCTTCTGCCCCCCCAGAGCGATGAACTTGCGCAGGTCGGAGAAGTTGGCGAACTCCGGTTTGAAGACGGCCGACTTGGCGCCGATCGGCAGCGGCGCCCCGACCTGGGCCACTACCACACCGATCTCCCCGGCCGGCACTTGCACCCAGGGGAACTTGTCGACGCGGTAAGGCATCCAGAATTTCCAGCGCCAGCCAGGCATCAACAGGTCGGCTTGGTAGCCGGCTTCCCCCTGGAAGGCAATAGGGTTGTCCTGGTGCAGCTTGCCGAAGGAGAAACGCTTCGTCACCAGACCGACCTGGGTCGGCCCGATGATCCTGATTGAAGGGAGGAAGAGAATTAAGAAGAGCAAGATGCCCCCCAGTATGTAGATCAGTGTCCACGGAACCATCGCAGTGCCTCCTTACTCGGCGGTGCGAACCCCAGTGGGTTCCCCACCTGTCCTTTGATTATAGGGCCTTTCCGGCCGAATGGCGCAGTCTCCGAAAAATAGATCAGCTAATGGGGACAGATTTCCGGATAGACCTCCGGTCCGAATAGACCTCCGGTCAACTCGGACCGGAGGTCAAATCTGTCCCCATTAGCTCAAGGCGCTGAGGCTGTCTACCTGCAGGCCGCGGCGACGCAGCTCGTTCAGGTAAGGGTTGATCCCGACCATATCTGAGGCAAGGTGACCGCTGATCGCCAGGTTCTTCCCCGGATGGGCTGCCGCCAGCTTCTCTGCTTCGCCTCCATCGATGTGAATGTAGATGACGGTCTGATAACCGGCGCGGTAGAGGACATCCGCCGCGCCGAAGCCGCCATTGGTTCCCGCTCCATGGAAGACGGCGATGCGCCCGACCGGAGCGCTCTCCTCTCCCAGGATAGCGACCGGGGGAAGGGGGGCAGCGGCAATCTCCGGGAACTCGCCCAAGGCCGACAGCGCCTCTGCTACTGTCCAACCAGGGTGGGCTCGCTCCTCCAGTTTACCCTGCATCAGGCGCCGGCCCAGCTCGTCGAGCGGGTTGTGTACGTTCAAGAAGGGCTGGCGCAATCGCTCGGCCAGCCGAAGAGGATCCTCCCAGTTGGCCTTAACGCCTGCCGGGGGCTAGAGCGTTCAGGAAGGCGCTTCGCCGCAGACGAGCAGTGGCGCGCTCGGCCTCCTCCTTGGGCGCCCCCAGTTCTTCCAGAAGAGAGCTCTGCCGTTCCAGCACGCGGTAGAAAGTAGCCATAGCCAGACCGCGCGGGTGGTGGCCGAGGACGCAGTCATTATGCGTGGTCCTTGGCGTAGAGAAGCTCGGCGGCGTAGACATCGAGGGCGAAGAGGATCCGCTGGAGGCGCCTCCCGGGAACATGGACGGCTGAATCCGGAGGAACCTCCTTCATCCCAGCCATCTCCAGGGCGATCTGCATCAGTTGAGCAAATGGGGACAGATTTCAAATCTGTCCCCATTTGCTGCTTGCTGCTCAGGCGCAGCGCGAATAGCCGCAGGTGCGACAGATCAGGCAGCCTTCGATGTACTCCAACATGTTGCCGCACTCCGGACAGATGCCGCCCATGGCGCGGGAGACAAAAGAACCTCCGGCTGGTTCGGGGAGTGAATCCGGCGAGGGCGGGGAGAGGGCGCCTCCCGCCACTGGCACACTGCCTTTCTCCAGGGTTGAGGTGGCGCTCTCCTGAGGCGCGAAGAGCCCCCCTTGGTGTGTGCCGTATGGTCCGGCGTAACCGGCGCCCCACATCTTCCGCCCCATCGCCAGCGCCACCCCCTGGGCGATAGAGCGCACCGGCACGCGCGTCCCGTCGCTGGAGAAGTCGTTGACCGCTTCGCGGGACTCGCATCGCCAGAGCTGCTCGATCACTTCCTGCGAATCCACTCCGGCGCGCAGAGCCAGCGAGATCAGGCGGGAGAGACCATCCGCTTCCTGATCGCGCGACTCCACGAAGACCTCGCAGATTCCCTCCTCGTCGGCGTTGACCGTCACGTAGATGCGACCGCGGGGCGTCTCCACCCGCTCGGTAGAGCCGGCAGTGACCTTGGGCCGACGGCGCGCCACCTTGTGCCGGCTGGCGGCCAGCTCGTCCCAGGTCTTTCCCTCCTCACCGGCGGGAATGTTCAGAACCTGCTCATCGCGGCTCTTGTCGCGGTAGATGGTGACCCCCTTGCAGCCCTCGCGGTAGGCCAATAGAAATACCTTGCGCACCTCCTCCTCGTCGGCCTCCTGGGGGAAGTTCACCGTCTTGCTGACCGCGTTCTGGGTGTGACGCTGGAAAGCAGCTTGCATGCGGAGGTGATACTCCGGGCTAATATCGTAGGCGATGCGGAAAGCCTGGCGGACCTCTGGGGGAATCTCCTCAATCCCCTGCAGAGTGCCCTGATGAGCGATGCGCTCCATCAGCGCCTCGCTGTAGAAGCCACGCCGGCGAGCGATCCCCTCGAAATACGGGTTCACCTCCAGCATGCGCGTGTTGTCCATGACCTTGCGCAGATAGATCAAAGCAAAGTGCGGCTCTACCCCGGAGGAACAGCCGGCCAGGATGGAGAGGGTGCCGGTGGGGGCAATAGTGGTGGTGGTGGCGTTGCGAAGCTTTGGCCCCTCTGCGGCGTAGACCGAGCGGGAGAAGTTGGGGAAGGTTCCGCGCAGATCGGCCAGGGCGATGGAGGCGGCCGTCGCTTCTGTTTGGATAAAAGACATCGCTTGTTCAGCCAGAGCCAAGGCTGGGGGCGAGTCGTAGGGGATCCCCAACTGCACCAGCAAGTCGGCCCAACCCATCAGCCCCAGGCCGATCTTGCGGTTGCCGCGCACCATCTCCTCGATCTCGGGCAAGGGGTAGGCGCTGCGGTCGATGACGTTATCCAGGAAGTGAACGGCCAGGTGGACGGTTCGCGCCAACTTCGGCCAATCGATCGCTTCCTCCGGCTGCGGAACCGGATAGGGCCGTGAACCCGGCTGCAGCATGCGGGCCAAATTGAGCGATCCCAGGTTGCACGCCTCGTATGGAAGCAGCGGTGTTTCACCACAAGGATTGGTGCTCTCGATGGAGCCCAGGGAGGGGGTGGGGTTGTCGCGGTTGATGCGGTCGATGAAGATCACCCCCGGCTCGCCCGAGCGCCAGGCGTTGTGAACGATCCGGTCGAATACCTGGCGGGCCGGCAAAGAGCGAGTGATCTCGCCGGTGCGTGGGTTAACCAGGTCGTAGTCGCGGCCATCCTCCACCCGTTGCATGAAATTCTCAGTCAGCGCCACGGAGACGTTGAAGTTATTAAACTCGCTCAGATCGATCTTGCAATCGATGAAGTCCTCGATGTCGGGATGGGTCGCTCGCAAAATCCCCATGTTGGCCCCACGACGCGTCCCCCCTTGCTTGATAACCTCGGTGGCCATGTTGAAGACGCGCATGAAGGAAACTGGACCGGAGGCGACCCCCCCAGTGCTCTTGACGACGTCGTTCTTCGGCCGCAGATGGGAGAAGGAGAAACCCGTGCCACCTCCTGACTGCTGGATCAAAGCGGTGTTCTTGATCGACTCGAAGATGGACTCCAGATCATCCTCCACCGGCAGTACGAAACAAGCCGCCAGTTGCTGCAATTCTCGCCCCGCATTCATCAAGGTGGGCGAGTTGGGCAGAAACTCCAGCGAGGCCATCACTCTCCCAGGTTCGCCTCCGGATCGTAGGCCGTCTCGGCGGAGGCGATGTCGGCTGCAACTCGGGCAAGCATTTCCTCCGGCTTCTCGATCGGCTTGCCTTCCGCATCCTTCTTCAGGTATCGTTTGCTCAGCACAGTCTTGGCGTTCTCGGTCAGTTGCAGTGAAATCCTCTCCATTTCGATCCTCTCTACAATCTATGGTGGATGAGATAAATCGTTGATACAACCAATGGTAGCATTCCCCCGATCGCATGTCACCAAGGGTGGATCCTGGACCAGCTTTCCAAAGATGGCGGGATCGGTTAAAATGTGCGCGTGCCGAAGTGGCGGAATTGGCAGACGCGCTACGTTCAGGGCGTAGTTGGAGAACTCCAGTGGGGGTTCGACTCCCCCCTTCGGCACCATCCAACACGAGGTCGGGTCTTTCTATTCAAATAAATCAGTGGCTATCCCCAATAAAGCAAAGAAGTGGTGAAAAAAGGAAATGGAAGGAACAGAATCCAGGAATCCGTTGCAAATGAGATCCCTCTTGGTCGTATTTTCATATCATCATAAAAATACGGAGAAGATCGCCAACGCGATCGGAAAGGTTCTTGAGGCACAAATAAGAACGCCACAGCAAATACGCCATGAGGAGCTTCAAGAGTACGATCTGGTAGGCTTTGGCTCGGGGATTTATGATGGAAAACATCATCAATTGCTGCTTGACCTTGCTGATCAACAACCAAAGGTCACCAACCGGAAAGCATTCCTTTTCTCAACCTGTGGAGTTCCCGCGTTTGGTATGACAAAAGAATTAATGG
>JAPLHV010000200.1 GCA_026389455.1 Coprothermobacterota bacterium | reverse complement strand
TCCTCCGGGAAGCGCAGCAGCTCGTGGACTACCGCTGTCCCCACGATGGAGCGGAACCAATCTTCTTGCTGCAGGTTGCGGATGCTCCCATCCTGCTCTTCTACCAGGATTACCGGCACGGCCGGAGGGTCTTGAAGGTTCCACCCTTTGGCCCGCACGATTACCGTCAACACCTCGGCCAAGGTCACCTCCCCGTCTGGCCGGAAGGTTCCGTCGGGGTACCCCTTGATCAATTCGTTGGCGTAGGCCGTCTCTACGTATGTCAATGCCCAGTGATTTCCCGGCACGTCTGGGAAGGTGGGGTATTCCACCAGCACCAGAGAGAGATTCAAGGCCAGCACCGCCATCTTGGCGAATTCCGAGCGTTTCACCTTGGCTTCCGGGCGGAAGGTCCCATCCGGGTATCCATTGATTGCTTTACGCTCCACCAGGGCGGTGATTTCCTGGGAAGCCCAATACCCATCTGGGATGTCAGAGAAGGAGACCGAAGCCGTAGGAGTGGAGGATGGTACGGGCGGAGGATTGAAGGAGAGGGCAAAATCCTTCGCCGAGATGACTTCTCCCAGATCCTCCGCAGTGGGTTTGGGAATGCGCCAACGTAGTCGGATGCGAGCCTTCTCGTTGGAGACTGCCGGCACTTTCCAGACGTAAGACCCCACCTCGGCATCCATATTGGCCGCAAAAACCCACACTTGCCCCCCATCCAAGGAATAGGAGATCTCCACCAGGCTGGTTGGCGGGAGGTGGGCAGTGGTCCAGCGCACCGTGTACTCCTTTCCGGCCGGAAGGATTTGGCCGCCGTTCGGCTGGACCAGATTGATAGTGGGGCGGGCGAGGAAACGGAAGGTTCCGTCCATCGTAGTCACGCCGATCGTATCAGGCATCCCCAGCACGGCGGGGGCGCCTGGGATGGCGCCCAGCAAGAACTTCCAGCGGGGAGAGCCGTCCGGTTGGATGGCATGTAAATACTGGTCGGCTGAGCAGACCAACACCACTCCCCGGCTGTCGATGGTAGGGGAGGCGCGCAGGGGCCCATCGGTGGCATAGATCCACGTTGCTGTGCCGTCTGCTTTCACAGCGTGCAGCACGCCTTTCTCATCGGCCGCGTAGACAGTCCCATCCTCGGCCAGTGCAGGGGCAAAGGGGATGCCGGCGCCGGGCAGCGCTTCCCACAACTGCGTGCCGTCCGGGCGTACGGCGTAAAGGCGGCTTGGCTCTCCCTTGCTGACCGAGCCAGCGGCAGTGCCGAAGAAGATGGTCCCATCCCCGGCCACTGCAGGAGGAGAAAGACGTGATTTGCCGTCGCCGGGAGTGAATTTCCAGCGTGTGGTTCCATCCTTGGGGTCAAGGGCGAAAAGGGAGAAGCCTGCTACCACCAACAGCGCGCCATCGATGCCCTGGGCCGGGTAAGGGAAAAGCTCGGGAATGGGCCGGGACCAGCGCTGGCCATGGTACTGGGAGTCCAGCGCGTAGAGGGTGTTCTCACTGCCCACGTAGATCGTGCCATCCATTCCCACCAAGGGAGAGGTTTTCAATGGCTGGTCGAGGAAGGTCCACTTTTCTTGGCCGGTGACGCTGTCCAAGGCGAAGAACTTCCCGCCTCCTACGGCGTATAAGGTTCCGTCAGGAGCGAGAGCGGGGGTTATGGAGAAAGAGGTTCCGGCTGGAGCGGAACCAGCGGCGAGCTCTTTCTTCCAAAGAGAAGCGCCATCTGGTCGCAAAGCCCAGAGGGCCTCCCCAGCGAGGAAGATCGTGCCATCTGCTCCCACCAAGGGAGAGGGAAGCTCGACGGCTTTGGCCGGCGGGGCGCCTGCGAAGGACCACATCGTGCGGGGCGCGTCGCTGGGGATCGTCGCTTCGCTTCGCCCACGATGTTG
>JAPLHV010000036.1 GCA_026389455.1 Coprothermobacterota bacterium | reverse complement strand
CTTGCTTGGCAGGGGAAGCTTCGCTAGAGTGGAAGGATGAAAAACGATACGTTGATCCCTGTTTTGATCCTGGAGCGGTTCATGCGAGCCGTCTTCACCGCCCTGGGCGTCCCTCCCGAGGATGCCGCCGTCGCAGCCGAGGTGCTCATCGCCTCTGATCTGCGCGGCATCGAGTCGCACGGCGTCAGCCGCCTGAAGTATTATTACGACCGCATCGTTGCCGGCGTGCAGCAGGTGCGCACCCAGTTCGAGGTGGTGCGGGAGAGTGAGACCACTGCTTTGGTGGACGGCCACCACGGAATGGGTCAGGTCATCGCCCGGCGAGCTATGAGCATGGCTATCGAGAAGGCCAAAGCGCACGGTCTGGGGGCAGTGGCAGTGCGCAACGGCGCCCATTTCGGCATCGCCGGCTACTACTCGCTGATGGCTGCCGAGGAGGGGATGATCGGCCTGGCTGTGACCAATGCCCGCCCCTCTATCACCCCTACTTTCGGGGTGGAGCCGATGCTGGGGACCAACCCGATCGCCTTCGCCGCCCCCTCCGACCTGGATTTCCCCTTCTCCTTCGACGGGGCTACTTCGATTGTCCAGCGTGGCAAGCTGGAGGTCTATGCCCGCACCGGCAAGCCGCTGAATTCCGGCTGGGTGATCGACAGGCAGGGGGAGCCGCTCACCGACCCGAAAATCGCTTTGGCCGGGCTGGACCATGCCAATGCCGCTCTCTTGCCGCTGGGCGGCGCCGGGGAGGAGCAGGCCGGTTACAAGGGCTATGACCTGGCGACGATGGTGGAGATTCTCTCTGCTTCCCTTGCCGGCGGCCCTTTCCTGAAGGGGTTGCTGGGAGTAGCCGAGGACGGGACGCGCTGTCCTACCATGCTGGGGCATTTCTTCCTGGCTATCGACATCAGCCGTTTCCTGCCCGTGGAAGCCTCCAAAGCCACCACCGGAGGAATTCTCCGCGCTCTACAGCAGTCCGCCAAGGCGCCCGGGGAGGAGCGTATCTTCGTCGCCGGCGAGAAGGAACACGAGAGTATCCAGCGGCGCCAGGCGGAGGGAGTCCCACTGAATGAGGGACTGCGCGGTGAACTGCGCCAAATGGCGGAGGCACTGCAGATTTCCGGCTACGAGGTGTACTTCTAGCCGCTAGGGGGTATCCTCCCCGCTTAGAACTCGGTCATGCAGAGGGGTTTCTCCTCCACCCGGAAGAGCCGGTCTAGACGGTCCAGCCAGGCCGGATCAGAGAGAGTGGCCAGCTCGTAGCGAACCAGGCTGCGCAGGCGAACTGCGCCCATCAGCAGGGAGGAAAAGTCAGCAATATCCATTTTCAGCTCCACCTCCGGCGCTACTCCATCTCCCGGCTGCAGTCTTCCCCGGCGGAAGATAAGGTCGTAGCTGCCATCCACCTCTGGCAGGAAGGTGTCACGCACTGTCAAGCGGAGGCGGGCGCTGACCCTGCCGAAGTCGTGCCCGGCCAAGGCGCGGAAGGCGGCGGGCAGGTCGAGGAAGCGGTACATCACCCCCAGCCCGGCCGTAGCAATCTGCTGCCAGTCGCCCTGGAAGCAGCAGCGGCTGGTGTCGCGGGGATCGGCGAAGAGGACGTGGAAGTCCTCCTCCTGGCTGTGGAAGATGACCCGCTCGACCTGGTCGGACTGGCTGTGGAGGAAAGCCAGCAGGGATTGCAGGGCCTCGCCGTCGTGGTAGACCAACTCATGCACGTTGAGGTCGTTGAGGAAAGGGTTGTCAACCGCCGCCGGAATGGAATGAAAGGCCAGGTAGCCGCTCAACCGCTCTCCCTTGTCAGTTTCCGCTGCATTGACCGGGTCGCTATCCCAGGTTGTGGAAAAGGGTGTGGATCGCACCCCCACCACTCGCAAGCCCGGCCCCTCGAAGAAGCGCTGGAACTCCTCCGGGGTGCGGTCCAGCAGGCCGTGCCGTTGCGCCTGCAGGCGCTGGTAGCAGTCCTCCAGGAGGGGAATGTCCGCCTCCTGGAGGTGGCGCACCCGCCCCTTGCCCTGCCCCGCCGGGATCATTGCCGGGGGGATGCGGTACTCGTCCATGCGGGCGCCCGCGCCGTAGCCCATCTTGCGGTAGAAATCGGCGCGGAAGGGGAAGAGCATAGCCAGGAAAGTCCCATCGGCCAGGCATTGGCGGTGGAAGAAGGAGATCATCTGGCGGGCGATGTGTTCCTTCTTGTGCAGCAGGTCGACGGTCACCCAAGCCAGCCCAGCCACTTTCACCTGGGCCTCGTGGAAGCGCGCCAGGTAGTGGTAGACCAAATATCCGCCCAGCATCCGGCCTTCCTGAAAGTAACCGTACAGCTCACCCCGCCCTGTCCGGCGCAGGTTGGTGAAGAAACGCTCCGGCTCCCCCGCCGGCATCTTGAAGCCGGGGAAGGCAGCCAGACCGATGCGGACAAACTGGGGGATCTCCTCCTCGCGCAGCGCGCGGATCTCCTCGCTGGAGTTTTCTTCCTTCAATGGGTGGGTTTTCTCTTTGGGTTTCATGGTCACATTGTAGCGAAACGAAGGTCGGTGGGCTTGCCTTTCGACGCAGGAGGGGAATAATCGGCGGATCGCACCTTCTGAAGGAGCCTTCATCATGACCCAATGGATCTTTGACAACGCCCCGCTGTGTTTGGGCCGGGGCTCACTGGCAGGACACCCTGCCGGGGGCTATCAAGCTGTTGGGCCGGCGCTTCGGCCTGGTCATCGACCGCCCCGCCTTGGAATCCTCGGGAGCCTGGGCACGGGTGCAGGCCATCCTGGAGGAGGGGGAGGGAAAGAGCCAGGCGCGGGAGCGGATGCACTACGCTACAAACCTTGCTGGGATGGCTATCAACAACGCCAGCGCCGACTTGGCCCACGCACTGGACCAGGTGGGTTCCCGTTTCAAGCTGCCTCACGGAATGGTCTGCGCCATCCTCTCGCCTCACACCCTGGCCGCTGCCGGCGCTACCCCGATTTGTCCGGAACTGGCTGAAGGGCTTGGCTTAAAAGGAAGGACGCCGGCCGTCAAGCGCTTCTGCTTGGCTGAGCGGGTGCGTCGGCTGGTGCAGGAAGTGGGGTTGCCCTGATTGACCGGAGGTCTATTAGCTTCCGCGAGGCCGGACACCGGCCGATGAGTTCGAGTGGGAGATTCCCCGTCTGGTGGAGACGGCTCTACTCTCGGGATCCTCCCAGTTGGCGCTCCGGGTTCTCACCGAGGTAGAGACAAGAATCACCCTGCCGGGGGCTATCAAGAATCACCCTTCCGGGGGCTATCAAGAATCACCCTGCCGGGGGCTATCAAGAATCACCCTGCCGGGGGCTATCAAGAATCACCCTGCCGGGGGCTATCAAGAATCACCCTGCCGGGGGCTATCTACTAATTTCCAGATTGCAGCAGGGATAGACAGTGGGTAGAGCGGGAAAGCTGCCCCCTCTTTTTTCCCGCGGGTGCGCCTCTTATCTTCCCGGTTCGCGGCCTCCAGTCAGGACTTGCTTGAGGTGGGCACAGAGGGTGAAGGGAAGGCGATCTCGGCCAGGAAGGTGCGTTGGAAATCGGGATGGCCGGCCAGGTTCACCACCTCGATCCGTTGGGCGAGGCTCTTCGCCAGCTTGCGCTTGTGGGCGGAGAGGAGGTAGAGGAGGGCGCCGCGTCCGGCGGCATTGCCGATAGCCCTTGTGGGGGCGATGGGATCATGCCCCAGATTTGTTGCTTGATAGGGCGCCAAGCCCACCTCCGCAGCAGACTGGGGGCGCAAGTAGGAGCCGAAGGCGCCCGCCAGGAGGAGGGCTTTCAATTGGCCGGCTTCGATTCCCGCCCGCTCCAACAGGAAGTGGGTGGCTGTGGCAATAGCAGCTTTAGCTAGTTGCAGTTGGCGGATGTCTCGCTGGGTTAACTGCACCCCCGGGGCGAGCTGCAGCTCCCAACCGTCCTGACCCTGGACCACGGAACCGGCCAGTGGAGGACTCCCTGCCGGGGGCTGGGATGTTGCACCGGGAGGCGGCAGCAGGCGCCCGGAAGGCTGTAGAGCTCCCTCCACCAAGAGGACGGCCAGGGCGTCGAGCACACCCGAGCCGGTAATGCCGCGCGCCTCGCCCAGATCGTGAGGCTCAAGTTGGAGCCCCTCCTCCACGCTGTAACGCACCCCGCTGATGGCCCCCTCTCCCCCGGGCAGACCGCTGGAGAGGGCATACCCTTCGAAGGCTGGGCCGGCCGCAGTCGAGGCCGCTAAAATACGGTCCTTCGTCACCAGGATGGCCTCGGCGTTGGTGCCCAAGTCAAGCAGGAGAAAAGGGCGCCGCGTGCGCAGATCGAGGGCAGAGAGAAGCCCGGCCAGGGCGTCAGAGCCGATGTAGGCTGAGGTCAAGGGAGGCGTGGCCAGCCAGGCTTGGGGGTGAAGAGCGAGGCCGGCGAGCCTCGCCGGGCCGCCGCTATTGCCTCTGATCTGTAGGAGGAAGGGGGAACGGGCTAGGGGCGAGGGATCCACCCCGAAGAAAAAGTGGATCATGATCGAATTCCCCACTACCACCGCTGTGCCGATCAATTCCCGGGTCACCCCGGCTTGAACCACCAAACTTTCCACCGCTGCGTTCAGTTCCCTTTGCAGGTCACCTTGCATCGTGGACAAAAGACCGGCATCTTGATCCACCGCACCTACCCGGGAGATGACATCCTCGCCGTAGGCGAAGCCGGGGTTGCGGCGGTAAGCTTCAGCCAGGACGGTGCCGTCCGCCAGGTCCGTCAGGTAGCAGGCCAGGGTGGTGGTTCCCAGGTCAAGGGCCAGCCCGAGAGGGTAGGGGCGGGTTTCAAACCCGACCCTACGGAGGTCAGGCGGCAGAAGGGGAGTGATCTTGCGCAACCGAAGCGGAGTCAAGCTGCCCTTGGACGTGGTCCCGGCAAGAGGCCGCGCTTCGATTTCCACCTGGCCTAGAGGGACGGCTTGACAGGCCAGGCGAATCCCCGCGGCCAGTTCCCTGGCGCCCAGCAGTTTCTCCTCCTGGGCGCCAGGGAGAGAGGCCGGCCCGGAGAGCTGGATGCGGCAGGCCCCACAGCGGCCCGCTCCCCCGCAAGGACCATTCAAGGCGATGCCGTAACGTCGCAACAAACGATAGAGATTCTCCCCCGGCTGGGCTGAGAGAACCTGAACCCGTTTCCCATCGGTGAAGCGGACTTTCAAGGAGAGGGACATCCTCCCGCGACGCCCACTTCTTCGGCTGGAGGGGTCAGCGGCGTCCCTCAGCTCTCCGAGACGAAGATCGTCTTGGGCTGCATGTATTTGGTAATCCCCACCCCGCCGATGCCGCTCTTCTTCCAGCCGACGCCGGGAGATTCCACCATGGCCTTGCTGTAGTAGGTGTTCACATAGACCTGGCCGGCCCGCAACTGCCGAGCCAAGCGGTGAGCGCGGCCCAGGTCGCGGGTCCAAATAGCTCCGGCCAGGCCGTACTCCACCCCGTTGGCGATACGCAGGGCTTCCTCTTCATCGTGGAAGGCGAGCACCGAGAGAACCGGTCCGAAGATCTCCTCGTTGGCGATGCGCATTTCCGGTGTGACCCGGTCGAAAATAGTGGGGAGGACGAAATTCCCTCGCGTTAGCCGAGCCTCGACGGGCGCCGCGCCTCCGATCAGGAGCCGTGCCCCTTCGGCCAGACCGGCTTCGATATATCCCAGCACCTTCTCCTGCTGGCCGCGGTTGATGAGGGGTCCCACCTCGCTGGCGGGATCGATGGAGAAGCCGATGCGCAGGGCTTGCGTCTTGGCTGCCAACTTCTCCAGGAAAACGTCGTGGATCGTTTCCTCCAGGAGAAGGCGGGAGCCGGAGACGCAGATCTCGCCCTGGTTATTGAAGATGGCCGCCTTGGCCCACTCGCTAGCTTGCTCCAGATCAGCGTCAGCGAAGACGATGTTGGGGTTCTTGCCGCCAAGCTCCAGGGCCAGTTTCTTAATCCCCGGCGCAGCCAGCTCCATCACTCGAGTTCCTGTGGCGGTGGAACCGGTGACCGAGATCATGTCGATGCCGGGGTGGCGAGCCAGAGCCTCGCCCACGCTGCTGCCGGGACCGGTGACCACGTTCACTACGCCGGGGGGGAAGCCGGCCTCCTGGAAGGCCTTGGCCAATTCCACCAAAGCCAGAGAGGCGTCGGACGGGGGTTTGATGATGACGGTGTTGCCGGCTGCCAGGATTCCGGCCACCTTCTGCAGCCCCATCATCAGGGGGCCGTTCCAGGGGAGGATCTCCAGCACCACCCCGACAGGCTGCCAGAGGCGGTAGTTCCAGAAGCCGGGGACGGCCACGTCGACCGTCTCGCCATGGATGTCGCGGGCTTTGCCGCAGTAGTAGCGCAGTGCGTCAACCCCCTGGGGGACGTCGAAGTGGATAGCCTGCATGATCACCTTGCCGGTGTCCAGCGCCTCTAAATAGGCATAGCGTTCACCGTCGCGCTCGACGATGTCGGCCAAGCGGTCCAGCAGGAGGCTGCGCTCACGGGCGGTCATCCGCCCCCAGGATCCCTCGTCGAAAGCGCGGCGAGCAGCCTGGACAGCAGCTTCCACCTCGGCTGCGCCACCCTGGTAAATAGCGGCGACCACCTCGTTGGTGTTCGGGTCCAACACCGGGAAGCTCTTCCCCTCAACCGGGGTGACCCATCGGCCGTTGATGTAGAGGGGGTAGGGCTCCAAGGGGAGCGGGTACTTCTGGGCAGTATCACCCTGCCGGGGGCTATCAAGTTGCCGGGGGCTATCAAGTTGCCGGGGGCTGTTATGCTGCCGGGGGCTATTATGCTGCCGGGGGCTATCAAGTTGCCGGGGGCTAGTTTGTTCCATCATCGTCTCCCTTCGCGTCGCTCGAGGGCAAGCCTAGTCCAGGGGAAGCCCCAGGGCGAGCAGCTTCGCCCGAGCCTCCTGGTAGGTAGCGTAATGTTCCTCACTGGGCTCCAGGGTGTTCAGGTCGTAGAGCTCGTTGAAGGTCTTGCCGCGAGGAGAGGTGGCCAGGTCGAGGTGGTCCTTGTATTCCTGGTAGAGGGCCAGCACGATCTCATTGGCCTTGGCTCGGTCGATTCGGGTGGTGGCTCGCCCCACTTCGGCGAAGAGGCGGCACATCAGGGGGCTATTCTGGTTGTTGCCGAGTGGCTCGGCGGGCCGGGGTCCGGACTGGTTTGAGCCGCTGATTACCGAGGCGATGGCCAGGGCGGAGAACTCTAGAGCGAACTGCAGCGAGCCCGGCCGCCCGGCAGTTGTGTGGGAGGTGGTAATGATCATCTGGCTGTTTCGTGCGATGGCCTGGTTGACGATCGAGGAGAGCCAGAGGGAATGCTGGTTGGTTTGGACGCGCAATTTGATGTGCTGCGGCCCGATGTGGACGAAATCGCCGCCCAGCAAAGTAGAGGCGATGACCGAGGCCACAGCGGTGATGGCAGTGCCTTCCGGCCCGCCGCCATACCCGCCGATCAAGGGGGTAAAAGACATATAGATGGGAGCGCCGATGGACTTGTAGTAGACCAAGCGGGTGAGGGTGACGTCGTCCACCTGCAGTTCGGAGATCAGCACCATCGCTCGCGGGTCGGTGCTTCGCAGGCCCCACTCCTCGCTCGAGCAGGCAATCTCGTTCAAGGCCATCACGGCGTGTCCGGCGATGGGCATGTCGGGTCGGCCGGCGCGCATTACCGCCTCCCGGGCGTAGCGCCCGTAGAGGATGGCCGCCCGGGTGGAAAGGCCGGAGCCGGGTCGGATGAGGATCCCGTCCAGCTCTTTCAGGTAGCCCGGGAAGAAGAGGATGTCGATGAGGGGCTCGCGCGCGTAGGCCTCGTTGAACTTGACAAAGGTGGCCTCATCGGTGTCGCAGTTGAAGGGACCCCCGAAGATGGTCGGGAAGGCGGAGTCCTCCACGCCGCGGTGTCGTACCGTGTGCAGCTCTTTGCCTTGTCCCACCGTCACTTGGCCGGGCAGGCATTTCAGGCGCTCGTCCAGCTCTCGCTCGCTGAAGCGGATCACGCGGCGACTGGATGTGCAGTAGAGGCCGGTCTCCAGCAGCAATTGCCGGCCGGCCTGAAAGAGACGGTCGGCAGCTTCATCGTCCTGGTTGACCAGGATCTGGGGGTCAAACTTTAGCTTGGCCTCGCGGGCCAGGCGCATGGTGTTCATAGAGACGCTCTTCAGCAGGAATTCATCCCCTGTAGTGAGGGCGCCCAATTCCGAGCGTTTGAGGATTAGAGAGAGATCCATCTCGTTCTCCTTCCGAAGGGAGAGGTTACGCTCGCCGAGTCGCCATCAGGCCGTCCAGTACCTTGATGGCTTGCTGCGCGTCGCGGGCGTATGCGTCGGCGCCGATCTTGTCGGCCCACTCCTGGGTGACCGGCGCCCCACCGACGATGACGATGTATTTCTCCTTCTTGCCACGGCTGGTGAGGAACTCGACCAGGTCCTTCTGGCGCAGCATGGTCGTGGAGAGCAGGGCCGAGGCGGCGATGATGTCGGCCTTGGCTTCGTCGGCCGCCTCCAGGAAGCGGGGGACGGAGATCTCCACTCCCAGGTCAACGACCTTGTAGCCAGCCGAGGAGAGCATCGCCCCGACGATGGTCTTGCCGATGTCGTGGATGTCCCCCTCCACTGTCCCCAGCACTACCACCCCTTTGTTGGCCAGGCTGCCGCCAGCCTTCTTCATCGCTTCCTCGAAGACATTGACGCCGGCCTTCATCGCCCCGGCAGCCATCACCAGCTCGGGAAGGAAGACCTCCATGCGATCGAACTTGTCCCCCAGCTCGCGGATCGCCGGGGAGAAGCCTTCCTCCACCGCCCGCGCCGGGGCGATCCCGGCAGCGAGGGCCTCTTTGGCGGCGGCCGCGGCAGCGTCAGGGTCGAAATCCCAGATTGACTGGGCCAGCTTTTGGAAGATTTCACTTTCGTTGCTCATCGGACGACTCCTTCTGGATTTCCCATCAACGACAGCATTTGCCCCACGCCCTTGGCCTTGGCCAAGTCGTAGACCTGCTTGGCCAGGACGATGTCGTCCACGGCCATCCCGATCGGCGAGTAGAAGATGCGTTCCTTGGCGTTCTCCCGTCCCGGCTTCCGCCCCAGCACGATCTCCCCCATCTCGGCGTAGATCTGCTCCCGCTTCATCCGGCCGGAGAGGACCAACTGAGCGACGATGGGGGTCTCCCGGTGCAGCACGTGGTCGATCCCGTCCAGGATCACCTTGTCCGCGCTCAGCACCAGCTCGTCCTCCTCCTCGCGGTAGGAGCCGACGGCAGCGAAGAAACCGCCCTCCTTGAACCACTCCTCCTTGACGATCGGCTCATCAGCCACCGTCACCGTGACGATGACATCAGCCCCCCGGCAGGCCTCCTCGGCGCTCCCCACCGCTTTCACCTGCAGCCCCAGCTTGGCGCTCATCTCCAGGGCGTAGGCCTCCGCTCTTTCCAGGCGGGGGTCATAAACCCGCACCGTCTCCAGTTGATGCAGCACCGTCGCCAGTGCCTCCAACTGGGTGCGCGCCTGAACCCCAGCCCCGATCATGGCCACGCTGTGGGAGTCCGGCCGGGCCAGGTACTTGGCCCCCACCCCGGTCACCGCCCCGGTGCGCACTGCGCTGATGAGGGTGGAGTCCATCAGGGCCAAGGGGAATCCGTTCCAGGAGTCGTTGAGGATCAACAAAGCGGTGGCTCGCGGCCATCCCTTGTCGACGTTGGGGGGGAAACCGCCGATCCACTTGATCCCCATCACCTCGTAGCTTCCGCCGACGTAGGCCGGCATGGCGTTGATCCGCCCCCGCTTATGCTCGTCCAGGTCGAGGACGGTCTTGTAGGGCATGATCGTCTTCCCCTCACTGAAGAGGGAGAGAGCGTCCTCCATCGCCTGGACGGCCATCTTCATGGTCAACCCGGCCCGCACCACATCAGCCTGGCTGAGGTAGAGAAAGCGCACATCAAAAAGCTTGGCGTCGCTTGTTGTCTCTTTGCTGCCGCTGCTTGTCTCCTTCATCTCAGTTCCGGTTCCTCCGATCGACACCTTCAATGACCTTCAAGAGCTCTTCCTCCACCTTTCCCGGCAAGGGCGGCGCCTGGTGTTCGCTCAGGATCCGCTGCACCTCCCGGTGAGCCCGCTCGCTGTCCCAGGAAGTGCCCGGCCGGCCCGACCCGGTCGATCACCTCGGTAGCCAGGCTCTCCTCGTTCACCTCCACCCCCCGTAAAGCCCGGTAGGCCATCCCAGCGATCTCGTTGTCCAGCACCAGCCGCTCCAGGGAGACAGCCACCCCCCCTTCCATGCAGCCCGGGTAGAACATCATATTGGTCCCCCCCAGGGCGCAGAAGAGCAGCGTCTGGGCAGCCTCCACCCCGGCCTGGAAGTCGATCGTCTTGGACTCCGTGGTCGACCCCGTGCCGCGGCAGGGGAGGCCGTAATAGTGAGCCAGTTGGGCGGTGGCCGCGTTGATGATGCCGGCCTCGATCGAACCAAGGGCGATTCGCCCCAGCTTGAGGTCCATCACTGCCCCGCAGGTGCCGTACCAGAGAGGAGCGCCGGGGTTGCAGAGCTCGGCGATGACCACCCCGGAGAGGACGTCAGCGTTCTGCTGCACCAGGAGGCCGGCCAGAGTGACGGGAGCCGTGGCCCCGGCCTGCGGCTCGCTGGTGATATCCACCGGGAGGCCGTAGTGTCCGAAGACGCGCATCCCCTCGGTCTGCTCCCTGTCGTGCTGCAGGGGCGCCACTGGGTTGTCAGTGGTGAAGGTGTTGGGGCGCTTCCGCAGCTCCTCCACTCCGCCGGCGACGATGGCCGCCATCTCGACCATCTCCTCGGCCACCCGCTTCTCCCGGCTGGAGCACTTCACCACTTTGGTGGTGTTGCGCAGCGAGGCCAGGTAGCCGTGAGCATGGCTGGTTCCGATCGAGCAACCCTGGATCTCCGGCATGATTGCCCCGGAGTGCAGCAGGTGGTAGTTGGGCAGGGCGTCAGCCACCCGCACCAAGCGCTCGACGTCCTCCAGCGAGGTGCGGCGGATGGCGCCGGCCGGGTAGTCGTAGATGTAGAGGCGGCCGATCATCGGCTCCAGGAAGAAGGTGTCCACGTCCACCACATAGCGCTTGGCCGGATCCCGGCCGTAGAGGGTGAAAGTCTCCGGGGCCAACCCCACCGCCTCCTCCACCAGGTAGGCGGGGACGCGCACCCGCATGGCCTCCTCGTCCACCTTGGCCCCTTCCCGCTTCAGCACCTTGCGGGCCTCGGGATCCTTGATGAGGACGCCGGTCTGCCAGAGCACGCGCAGGGTGGCGCGGTGGATCTGTTCAATTTCGCTAAGAGAGAGGATTGACAGCTTGGCTTTATACATTATTTGCTCCTTTTCCCTGGAAGTAGCTTTGTTGGTACACCCTGCCGGGGGCTATCATGCTGCCGGGGAGGGCGGGTTTGAAACCCGCCCCTACACATGCTGCCGGGGGCTATCTAGTATCTTAGTCTTTTACACCCGGTTGCGCCTTGCCATCGGCAAAACCATCAAGCGCGACAATGGCATCTAAGAGACCCAGCTTCTCCAGAGTCTCCTGCTCGGGGATGCCGCTGTCCCTCCGCAAGATTCTTTACGACGCTCAGGACAGGTGGTAGACCTCCGGCCGACTCGGGGAGCGAGGCTTAAGCAGTCACTTTGATTCGGGCGTCGGCAAGAGCCAGCCCTTCGGGGAAGAGGAAGACCGGGTTTAGGTCCAGCTCCTCGATCTCCGGGTGGCGATCCAACAGTCGAGAGAGATCGGCCAGGAATACAGCCAACGCCTCCAGGTCCAAGGGCAGACGTCCGCGGAAACCGTTCAAGAGAGGGTACCCTTTGATTTCCCTGATCATCTCCGATGCCTCCGCAGCATCAATCGGGGCGACGCGGAAGGAGACATCCTTGAGCAGCTCGACGAAGATGCCGCCCAACCCGAACATCACGGTCGGGCCGAACTGGATGTCACGCAGGCCTCCCACGATCAACTCGGTTCCGCCCTGAAATTGAGGCAACAGCAGCATCCCTTCGATGACAGCTTCAGGGCGGAAGGCGTGGACGGAGGACTCGACCGCCCGGTAGGCCTGACGGACAGCCTCTGCGTCAGCGAGAGCAACGCGCACTCCGCCCGCCTCGCTTTTATGTACGACCTGCGGGGAGACTATTTTGAGAACCACCGGGAAGCCCAACAAGGCAGCTTTCTCAGCAGCCTCTTCCGGGCTATGGGCGAGGAAGTGAGGCGGGATGGGAAGCCCCTCTGCCGCTAGCAGCCGGTAACAGGCTGGCTCGGTCAGGAAGAGGGCGTCAGGCACCTTTTTTCAACTCCTCCAGGCGCTGCAAACCCAAACGGAAGGCGGCGCGATTGCTCTCCAGGGAAGAGGCGGGGACGCGGGCGGCCAAGGCTTCTTCCAGTATCTGCGCGGAGAAAGGGAGCAAGCCGGTCCCGGCCAAGGCGCCCAGGATCACTGCGTTCAGGGTGCGGGCGTTTCCGGCCTGAATGGCCAGCTCGGTAGCGTCAAAAGCGTAGACCGTCTTGCCCAGAGACCTTAGATCAGCCTGGATCCTTTCCAGCGGGGGGTAGGGAAAGACGCCGATGGAGGTGTCTACCGGATAATTGGGACAGGTGTTGAGGATTACGATCCCTTCCGGAGAGAGGTAATCGACCCCGACGCGGAGACCCTCAAGGGGCTCCAAAGCGAGGATGGCGTCGGCTCCCCCCTTCTTCACCAAGGGACTGGCCACATCCCCCATGCGCACATGGGAGGCGACAGCGCCGCCGCGCATGGCTGCTCCGAAAGTTTCCCCAACACGGACGGCCAGCCCATGGGCGATCGCCGCCTCGGCGATGATGTGAGAGGCCAGCACGGATCCTTGTCCACCGACGCCGGCCACGATCATGTTGAGCTGCATCTCTACTTCCCTCCTAGAATGGCGTGAAATGGACATACCTGGGAACAGAGACCACAGTCCACACAGAGCAGGCGGTCGATCCCGGCTTTCTCATCGGCGAAGGTGATGGCCGGGCAGCCAAGTTGAAGGCACGTTTTGCAACCGGTGCATCCCTCGGTGACGACGGTGGTTTGCCATCTCCTCTTCGTTCGACGGATCACCTGCAGCATGCACTCGCCGCGAGCAAGAACGACGGAAGGGCCATGGAAGGCCAGCGCTTTGTCCACTGCACCCTCCACCGCTTTCACGTCATAAGGCGCGACAATGTGCAGGTCATGCACACCCAACGCCTCGACCACCTTCTCGATAGAGAGGCGGGTAGCCGGGTTGCCAAGGGCATTGCGGCAACTGGTAGGGCTGGGCTGGTGGCCGGTCATCGCCGTCCAGCTATTGTCCAAGATGAGGAAGGCGATGTCTGCTTGGTTGGCGACAGCGTTGGCCAGAGCAGGCATGGTGGCATGGAAGAAGGTAGAATCGCCGGCCACGGCCAGGCATTTCCCCGGGTAGCCGATCTGGGCTTGGCCTTGCGCCATGGCGATGCCCGAGCCCATCACGTAGAGAGTGTCGAGGATGGTGTAGGGGGAGAGGATCGGGTATCGCTTGGAATCCTCGGGGGAAGCCAGGTCTTTCTTGGTGAAAAGCCCGTACCCCGCCTGTTCATAGCAGCCGATGTCGCCATTGACGATGGCATCCTCGCTCTGGCGGTTGAGGACTTTTTTTAAGCCCCAGTAGCTGCCCAGGTGCGGGCAACCAGCGCAGAGGGTGGAAGAGCGGGGGGTGATGCGCGGCTTGATCTCAGCCCGCAGCTCGCCCCGGCTCATCGTAGCATCAAGGGACACGCTGCCGCGGGCTGTCAAGTTGCTGCCGCGGGCTGTCACGCTAGACAAGCCCCCGGCAGGGAGTCCTGTCAAGTTGCCGCGGGCTGTCACGCTAGACAAGCCCCCGGCAGGGAGTCCTGTCAAGTTGCCGCGGGCTGTCAAGTTGCCGGTGGCCTTGGCGAGAGCCTCTTCGGCCAGGTCGGTATTGATCTCGCCGGTGGGCTTGAGCAGACCGCTATCCTTTCCCAGGATCTTCCCGCGGAAGTCTTCGGCTTGAGCCAGACGCAATACCTGGCGTTCCACCATCGGATCTCCCTCCTCGATCACCACCACCACGTCGGTTGTAGCGAAGATCTGCCGCAAAGCAGCGTTGGGGAGCGGGTAGGCGATTCCCAACCGCAGGTATTGAACCACTCCCAGCAGTCCGAGGTTGGTCAAGGCCTCGTCCGCGTACGAGGCGCCCAGGCCGCTGGCGATGACGGCGATGCGGGAGGGTGACGGGGTGAGACGGTTGAAGGAGGAAGTCGCGGCGATCTCATCCATCAGGGCGCCACGGGAGAGGAGCCAGTCGTGTTTGGCCACGGCTCCGGGAGGGCCGTAGACGTTCCAACGGTAAGGGAGTTTCCAATGCTTGTTGAAACCGAGTTGATGCCGGTTTTGAACCTCCGGCAGTATTCCCAAGGTCACATCGCCCGAGGCGTGCGAGATGCGCGTCACCGAGCGCAGGAAGACGGGCAGTTCCAAATGCTCCGATATCTGGAAAGAAGCCGCTGCCATTTGCCGCGCCTCTTCCTGGTTGGAGGGCTCGAAGCAGAACAGTCGGTTGTACTCAGCAGCCACACGGGTGTCCTGCTCGTTGGAGCTGTAGTGGGCGTCCGGGTCATCAGCCACAACGATCAGCATCCCGGCCTTGCAGCCTGTATAACTGATGGTCATGAAGGTATCCATCACCCAGTTGAAACCGGCGTTCTTCATTGCGCACAGGCATCGCGCCCCAACCAAGGAAGCCCCGTAAGCCACCTCGAAGGCAACTTTTTCGTTGATGCTCCATTCTACGTAGAAATCCCGATCGCGCCGAGCTTCGTAGAGGGCTTCCACCACCTCCGAGCTGGGTGTGCCGGGGTAGGCGGCGGCCAGTTCCAATCCGCCCTCCAATGCCCCCCGGGCGATCGCCTCGTTGCCCATCAGCAACGCGCGCCGGCCCGGTTGGTTCAGTGAGATAACATTCACAGAAGATCCTCCTTTGGCATGGTCTTGGTGGAAAAGAACTCTTTTTCGGCCAAGTCTTTTCTTTTGGTAATGAGCGTGCTAATCGCTTTGACGGCTCGTTCCGGAGTAGGAAAAGTGGCCACACCGAGGTCAAGCAGTTTCCGGCTCTCGATCTTGCCTTCCTCTCCACCTCCCAGGTAGGAGACGATAATCTGTTGGGGGATCTCCCGGCGAAGCCGGTCCACCATCTCACCGGCTTTTGGGATGGGATCGCCGAAGATCAATAGCAGGTTGGCAGCGACTTTCCAATGTGCGGCGATCCGGGCGGCGACGGCATAACGTTCAGCATCGGTATCGCCGGTCAAGTCGAGGGGATTCCCCAGGATGCACTGGCTGGGCAATGCCTCTGCCAGGGCTGCTTTTACTTCCGGCTCGAGGACGGGAACGTGCATGCCGTTGCTCTCCGCGGCGTCGGTGGCCAGGATTCCGCTTCCCCCGGAACTGGTGATGATCAGGAGGGAGGGGTTGAGGCCAGGCAGCATCCCCCCCGCTTTGGCCGCGTCGTACAGCTCGGTGATCGATTCCACCTTCCGTGCCCCGCTCTGTTTGCAGGCCGCATCGAAGACAGCGTCATCCCCAGCCACGGACTTGGTATGCGACTGGGCTGCCTCCCGCCCTCGGACGGTCCGGCCAGCCTTCAGCACCACCACCGGCTTCACCGCTGTGGCTTGCTTGAGCTGGGTCATGAAGGCTCTCCCATCTTTCACTCCCTCCAGATAAAGCGCAATCGAACGCGTCGCCGGGTCCGAGGTGAAGAATTCCACCAGCTCGCTCTCGTTGACATCCAGGCGGTTGCCCAAGCTGATGAAGGCGGAGAAGCCGATCCCGTCCTCCTCAGCCCATTCAGCCAGCGCGGCGCCGATCGTCCCGCTCTCTGAAATGATGGCCATCGAACCCTGGGTGCGAATCAACGGCCAGGAAGCGCAGAGGTGGTTGGGTGTGTAATTGATCCCCTGACAATTGGGTCCGACGATGCGGACCCCGCTCTCCTGACTGGCCCGGTACAATTCCCCCTCCAACTGTAGATTGCCTACCTCACGAAAACCGCCCGAGATGACGACGGCTCCTTTCACCCCATGACGCGCGGCTTCGCGGATCAAGGCGGGAACACCCGCAGCAGGGATGCATACTACGATCAGGTCGACAGGCTCTGGGATAGCCCCCAAGCTTGGGTAGGACTTTTTTCCGAGAATCTCCTCAGCACCCGGGTTAACCGGGTAGATGCCCCCCGTGAATCCTCCCTCAATGAGGTTCTTAAGGATGATGTGCCCCCGTTTGCCAGGGTTCGCCGAGGCGCCGACCACGGCAACCGAGCGGGCGTTAAAAAGATGTTCAATTCCATGATTCATGGTTAGTCGACTCTCTTTCTAGCCCGCGGCAGCGTGTCCTCTAGGGTCGAGGTGCGAACCTCGGGCGGCCGGTGTGTCCGCCCGAGGAGACGACAGCTTGATTAATTGATGACGCGATTACCCCTGCGTTAGGCGGTCTTGGCAGGAGCAGACACCTCAGAGACAACCGCCGTTTTCTTGGGGAGGACGAAGATGGAATGGAGAATCCAGGCTACAAGGAAGCCACTTGCTAGCCCGCGGCAACTTGACAGCCCGCGGCAGCGTGGTCTGTCCTATGTGTTCGCACCCCCTCTTATTATAGGAATGCGGAGTCGACCGTAGGTCAATGCAATGATTCCCTGGACTTCGCCTTCTTTGCACCTCCTTAGGCGACAGTGCCTTCATATAGATAAGTCTGCAACTGTTCGAGGCTCCAGTTGGGATCCAATCCCAGCATCTCGACAGTGCGGCCTTCCTTCCAGTAGTCGGTGGCATTGAGAGTGCAAGTCATCACCGTCAGCGCATCGCTCACGGGGGTGGGTACCCCCAACATCTTCCCCAGCGAGGAATAGGTGACCAACCCCCACGGGACGTCTTCGGTCAGTTGGCGTGCTTTTAGACTGTAGGGGCCTTCGCAAACTTCCAGAATCTCGGTGTGGATCGCTTCGAAGAGGGGCAGGACGCCAGCGTCTTCCTTTCCCTTGGGGTTCCATTTGACATGGTCGATCTCTTCCTCCAGCGTGTAAGCCTTGATTCCAAGGGCTTCCCCGAGCGCCATTCGCTCGCGGTCCACCGCTTCGGTAACCCGAACCACAGCGGGAGGGCTGGCCCACTTGTCGAAGAGATGGAACTCCTCTTTGTGGAAGCCGGAGTCGATCCGGCCGGCATTGCAGACCATTGGTCCGGTGTGGGTGATGGCGTTGTAATCGACCAGGATGCACTCGAGAACATTCTTGGCTGGTCGAATATTGGCCATCGGGTAGGCAGCCTTCAGGGTGTCCACTACTTTATTAAGGTGTTTCCCTGGGAAAGCGCCGGTGATCACTTCATAGACGTAGGATTCGATGCGCACCAGAGCCGGCCCCATCTTCGAGGCTCCGTAGGTGAGGGTGTTGATCTCTCCGAAGTAGACATCTTCCTCATTGCTGACCTCTCGCAGGACCTTTGCCCAGATCAGCGCCCCTCCACCCTTCCCGAGAGTGATCACAACTTGACCCTTCTTCAAATGGGGAGCCGCCAAGCGGGCGAATTGCTCATACCCATAGGCGGGAACGGGGTTGAGGATCAAATCCGCACCTTCCACCGCTTGGGCGATGTCTGAGGTGACCAAGTTCAAGGTCGCCTTGTGCAGTTTCTCGGGCTCATCCATGAAGTAGAGTTCGAGGTATCCTTTCTCTCGGATCCCATCCAGCTTGTGGTCTGATTCGGGCCGCGCATAGAGGTTGACCTGGTGGCCTCTCAAGGTAAGGTCAGCGGCGCACCCGAAACCTCCGTTTCCTGCTCCCAATACAGCAATTTTCATCTTTCTGCTCCTTTCAATGCTGCGGTTCTAAGGTCCGATGTCGCTGCTATGTCCAGCTCCAGGTTGTCCAGGCGCTCCGCTTGAGGGCAGGCTTGGAAGACAACGCCGTAGTCGTTTTGAGCGCTTTCCAGGGATACCAGACCGTTCAACACATCCTCACGCACTTTGACAGGATCGCGCTCCAGCGGGTTTCCCCAGCCCCCCCCGCCCGAGGAATAGACGCTGTAGAAGTCTCCCGGCTTCAACTCGACGATGCCTTTGGCCGGTAGTTCCCGTTCATCAGGACTGCCATCGTTGAGCATCGGGCGATTCAAGCTGCCGGGTCTGCCGCCGAAGAGGCCATAAGGGGGGTTCACCTTGCCGTCGCCGAACATGACGAAGGTGGGCGCTTCCTTTCCCAGGAATTGGATGCGATAGCGCACACCCGCCCCGCCGCGGTACTTTCCGGCTCCCCCGGAATCGGGAAGAAACTCGTGGAAGGCGGTGATGTGCGGGTACTCCAACTCGTTCGACTCAATGTTGGGGGCAGTCAGGCCGCCCAGGTCGATCCCGTCCCCGATGTAAGCGAACCCGTCCATGAAGGGTAGTGCCCCGCCGCCACCCATCCCGCAGAAGGCATATTGCACGTAGAATTCACCGCTTCTGGGGTCGATACCGGAGATGGAAGGACCGCACCACCGGCTCCAGCCGGCCGGGACGCGGTTCGGCATAGCCTTGGAGAGGGCCATGAAGCAAGCCTCCAGGATCGCGCAAGCCGTATCCAGGGTGGAACTGGCTACCGGAGCGGGGGGCAGGGGATTAACCAGGCTGCCAAGTCTGGCGGTGATATGGATCGGCTGGTAGGCGCCCTCGTTGTGGGGCACGTCCTGGCTGACGGTGGTCAGTACAGAGACGTAGACCGAGGTGGCCGAGTTGGCGAAAGGACTGTTGATGAAGCCTTTGGTTTGGGGGTCGGCGCCGTCGAAATTGACGAACATCTCTTCGCCCTTAATCTCGAATTGCACTTGCACCTTGACCTGTGTAGCACTGAATCCGTCCCCGTCCAGATACGCGGTCCCGTCGTAGACGCCGTCCGGGATCTTCTTAATCTCCTGGCGCATGCGTTTTGCGGCGTAGCGTTGGATGTCCTCCAGGATCACTTTCAGGCGAGGCGGCCCATACTTGTCGGTCAATTCGGTCAAACGTTTCTCCGCCACCGAGCAGGAGGCCACTTGGGCCTTGATGTCCGACCAGAACAGGTCAGGCATGCGCGTGTTCAGGCAGAGAGTCTCGATCACATCCATGATCGGCTTGCCGTCGTGGTAGATGCGCAGGGGCGGGATGCGGATCCCTTCCTGGAAGATCTCGGTGGCTAGGGGGCTGTAGCTGCCCGGGGTGAGGCCGCCGACATCGAGGTGGTGCGCCCGGTTGATGGCCATGAAGAGCAGTTCGTCATGGTAGAAGACGGGCTTGATGATCGTCACATCGGCGAGGTGGGTTCCCCCGGAGTAGGCATCGTTGATGATGAAGACATCGCCGGGGTGGATGTCCCCTCCGAAGCGGTCCCGCACTGCTTTGGCGGCGATCATCGAGGAGGCCGTGTGCGATGGCACCCCGTCGATTTGGGCGACGATGCGCGGAACCCAGTCGCAGATGGCGCAGGAGAAGTCATGCACCTCGGCGAAGATTGGGGAGCGGGAAGTTCGGGTCATGGTGATGCCCATCTCTTTGTTGATAGTAAGCAGGCGGTGGAAGACCACCGAGACGGTAACGGGGTCGGAAACCCCCTCGAAAGAGCGTCCTGCTGATTCTTCCTGGCGTAGGTCAGCCATTTACTTTCACCTCCAGAATGACGTTGCCGTAGTCGTCTACGAGCGCCTGGTCGCCGGGGCAGACCACGATCGAGGTGGTCACCGCCTCGATGATGGCTGGTCCGCTGAAGCTGTGTCCCGGCTGCAGTTTGGCGGCATCGTAGAGCGGCGTCGCGACGCGGCCTCGGTACTCCGCAAAGAAGACCTGGCGGCTTCCCTTGATGGCCTCAAGAGGCGGGCTTTGCGCCGGCGCCTCTTTGGCCAGGGGGGTCTTGGGGACGCGGCCAATGATGGTCACGCGGATATTGATGGTTTCTATCGGCTTGTCCACCTCGCAATAAGTGTAGAGCCGCTCGTGCGTGGCATGAAAGGCGGTGGCCATCTCTTCCATTTTGCCGGCCACGATCCGTCCTTTGGGTAGGCGCACGGTGACCTCGTGGTGCTGACCGATGTAACGCATGTCTAGGTAGCGTTCCACTTCCACCGTCGCCTCGGCCACACCTTCCTCGGCCAAGGTAGCCATCCCCTCCTCTTCCATGGCGCAGAAGGTGGTTTCCAGGGAATCAGGGTCGACCTGGTCGAAATGTGTCCAGTAGGTTCGCACGTAGTCGTGCTTGAGGTCGGATTCCAGCATCCCCAGGGCGCAGAAAACGGAGGCGGCGCGGGGGACAATGACCTTGGGAATGCCTACTTCCTGGGCCAGGCGCGAGGCGTGGATCGGTCCCGCCCCACCGGCGGCGACCAGCATGAACTCGCGAGGGTCGTGGCCGCGTTGCACGCTGACCACGCGCAGGGCGTCGGCCATGCCGCTGTTGACCACCTGGTAGATGCCGAAGGCGGCTTGGGTGGCGTCGATTCCCAGCGGTTTTCCGATTCGATCCTCCATCGTCTGCCAGCAGCCCTCTACATCGAGTGGGAACTCCCCGCCCAGGAAGTAGTCGGGATTGAGGTAACCGAGGACCAGGTTGGCATCAGTGGTGGCCGGCTGCGTGCCGCCCCGCTTGTAGCAGACCGGCCCGGGAACAGCACCAGCAGAAAGAGGTCCCACCCTCAACATGCCGCCCTCATCGATATGGGAGAGGCTGCCGCCCCCCGCCCCGATGGTGTGGATATCGATGGCGGGGATGCCGACCCGGTAGCGGGCGACCTCGCTCTCCATGGTCATGGTGTACTCTCCGTCCTTGATCAGGGTCACATCGAAGCTGGTGCCACCCATGTCGCAGACGATCAGGTTGGGGTAGCCGAGGATCTCGGCGAAGTACTTGCCGCCCACCGCCCCGGCGGACGGTCCGGAGAGGAGAGCCATCACGCCGTGTTCCGCCCCGAAGCTGGCGCTCATCACGCCCCCGTTGCTCTGGGTGACCAGAAAATCGTGGGGCAAGCCCTCGCGCTTCAGTACCGTCTGTAAATTCTTTAAGTATCTCGAGAGCGAGGGGCTGATATAAGCGTTAACGGCTACGGTGGAAGCGCGCTCGTACTCGCGGATTTGCCTGAGGATCTCGCTGGAGATGCTGACAAAGGCCTCCGGGAATTCCTCCAGGACCAACTGCTTGATGCGCTTCTCATGGACATCATTGGTGAAAGAGAAGAGGGTGCATACCGCAACCGCCAGAACCCCCTGCGCTTTCAAGCAACGAGCCACTTGGCGAACTTCCTCCTCGTCGAGGGGGGTGAGGATCTCTCCCTTGTAGTTTAAGCGCTCGCTCACGCCGAAGCGCAAGGCGCGGGGGATGATCATCGGTGGAAGAGGCAAAGAGAGGTTCCAGATATCCTCTTTGTGCGCTCGGCGCATCTCCAGGGCATCGCGGAAGCCTTTTGTGGCGATCAAGGCGGTCTTCACGCCCTTGTACTGGAGCATGGTGTTGGTGGCGACGGTGGTGCCATGCACCAGCATATCGATATGACCGAGGAACTGGGAAAACTCTTCATGATAGAAGCGGGCTGCCTTTTTCAGCGTATTGATCAGGCCAATCGAGGGATCCGACGGCGTGGAGGGATCCTTGAAGATCTGGATGCGGCCCTCCGAGTCGATGACGACGCCATCGGTGAAGGTTCCCCCGATGTCGATGCCAACGCGGTATCTCATGTGCAGGTGTACTCCTTCTTTCGTATGCTTTTCCCCCGCCTTTAGGGTTGGGGGGGCGAGGCGCTAAGCTTCCTTGTAATAGGACGACTCGATGGCTCTCTGCGGACAGATGTCGACGCAGAGGTTGCAGCCGTAGCACTTAGCCGGTTCGATCACAGCAGTCTCTTCCACCTTCATCGCCTCGTAGATGCAGACCGGCTCGCACAATTTGCAGGCTGTACACTTCTCGACAATTACGGTAGGCGGGATCGGTTGGGTGATCTCCTGCCAACCTTTGGTCTTGCGTTCCTCCACCCTGTGCAAGGCCAGACCTCGAATATCAGCCAAAGTTAGTTCTTTTTTCTCGAGGTACGCTGCCAACCCGTCGAGGATCGCACGGTAGGCGCCGGGCCCCTTCTGGTGTCCGGCTGAGCAAGCCGCCACCATTGTGGCTCCCGCCATCAGGTATTCCACCGCATCCTGCCAGGTGGAGATCCCGCCGCAGCCGATCACCGGGATCGAGAAATTCTGGGCGATCTCGAAGACCATCCGCAGCGTGAGCGGTTTCAAGGCCCCTCCGGAAAGCCCGCCGAAACCTCGCGGCCCACCCAATTTGGGTTGTCCCGTTTCAATGTCGATGAGCATCACCGGCCCCAGGGCATCCGCTACCTCGACAGCATCCATCCCCCCATCGATCCCTGCCCTGACCCACTCCAGGGTGTTGAGGTGAAAGGTAGGCGAGAGCTTGACGATGATCGGCGCCGAAATGGCTTGGCGAACGGCCTTGACAGTCTCGTAGAGCGGTTTGGGATCGTTGATCTCGGGGGGGGGAAGCTTCATCCCGGGGAATTGCGCCTCCAGATTCTCAGCCAGGTGCGGGCAGTGGGTCGGCAGCTCGATGATGTCGGCGCCGGCTGCGACTGCCTCCTGGGCCAGTTCAGCCGTTTCCTCAGGGGTGGTCCCGGCCAGATTGGCGACCAAAAGGATGCCGGCTGCTTTGATCTTGGGGAATTCTTCCGCGAACCATTGTTCACTAGAGAGAACTGCCCCCATCATGCAATTGAGGAAGCCGTTGCGGATGGTGGCATAACAAGGGTGAGGATCGGGGATAGCCCAACGGGTGATAGTCTTGGTGGTGATGGCTGCCGGCCCGAAGTCAGCAATTCGGCAGATGGCGTCCCCGTTTCGGCCGTGCTCTCCTGCTGAAACGAGCAGGGGATTCTTCAAGGTGAGACCCTTGAATTGAACTGAGAGATCCATGCCGTGCCTCCTTCTCGAAAGAGGATTCCATTCTTACTTATATTTCCACCTTATGTAAATCATTTGCAAAATAACCTTCAACCAGGCGGATGTCAAGGTTATTATCCTCTGAGGGAGCGATGAGCATTAAAGGACTCCCTGCCGGGGGCTGTCAAGTTGCCGGGGGCTGTCAAGTTGCCGGGGGCTGTCAAGTTGCCGGGGGCTAAGAAGATAGCCCCCGGCGGGAGAACTTTTCGTTAAAGATTTTTTCATCATCCAAAGGAATTGCACAGAATGCCCATTTCACAACTTTGCCGATCGCCTATAATAAGGAAAACGCGAGCCATCTTTTCACCGGAAAGGAGGTATGGCGAGGAAGACGGACGCGTGTGAGAAGGATAGAATAGCTTCAGCAAGTGATAAAAACGGTTGAATCCCAAGGAGGAATACATTTGAACTGGAAAAAAACGTTGATTCTACTGATTTCCGGAATTATGTTGCTCGCCGCCGTAGGCTGTGCGCAACCGAGCACCCCGACCCCTACACCCACTCCCACCCCGACCCAAACAGCCACTTTTTCCCCATCCCCGACCCCCGCCACCCCACCCACCCCCAGTAGCGTGCGCTTGGGCGTTTTCATCCCCGGCCGCCTGGGGGACAGCCCGGACTACGACAAGCTAGCGGACACTGCCTTGCGCACTGCGATGCGCGACAAGCGTCTCACCGTCACTGTCTTTGAGGCCGGCTTCGACCAGTCCAAGTGGACCGAACAACTGACCTCGATGGCCGCCTCCGGCAACTACGATGTGATCTACACCTCCAACGAGTCGATGGGCCCGATGGTGGCTGTAGTGGCCAAGCAGGTTCCCAATGTGAAGTTCATCGTCAATGACTCCTGGGTGATGGGCAACGACCGCATCTACTGCTCTTTTACCAACAAGTACCAACAGTCTTACCTCTACGGTTACATGATGGCTTTGGTCTCCACCAGCACCCTGCCAGGCGCCAACCCGGAGAAGAAGATCGGCTTCATCTACGGACAGAACTACACCACCATGGATGACCTGATCATCCCCGGCATCGAGGCTGGGGCGAAGGCCGTCGATCCGGCCTTCGAAGTGAAGACGGTAATGCTGGGCAACTGGTTTGACGCAGCCAAGGCGGAATCCCTCACCAACACACTCATCGACGAGGGCGTCGATGTGATGGGGTCGATCTGCGGCAGCGGTCTGGCTGGTGTAATTAACGCCTGCAAGACGAAGGGCATCTATATGGTGACCTACGACTCGGCCAACTTCGACAAGGCTCCGGGAGTGATCGTCGGCTCGGTGGAGTCGCAGATCGGCGACATGGTGACCAATGACTTGGATGAGCTGTTGGCGGGAACCGTCAAGTGGGGCGCCTCGGAGGTCTTCGGCGCTGAGAGAGGCTACGTCTCCTCCCCGCTTAAAGCTCCGGCATGGTTGATCGTGCCTGAGTCGACCCGACTGCAGTACGAGACCGAGTACAACAAAGTGATCAGCGGCAGCAAAGCTTTGCCGATCCCCCAAGCAGTCTTGGACAAGATCAACGCTGCGGCGAAGGGCAACTGAGAGATCCCCGAAAACTAATATCAATTTGACCTGGAACACTCGTTCCAGGCCAAATCATTTCTGCCGGAAAGTGGACAATAGTGAATTGCTACGGGCTGTGGTGACTGCGTGGACGAGCAAATCAAGTACATATCCACGAACCCATTCCAGTGGGGCACAGATTTTCTAGCAGATCTCCGGTCAATGCAGACCGGAGATCTGCTCTGTCCCCCTGTGCTACTCATGCACATTTTCGCTTGACAAAAGACCATTTCTATCAAGATACTTGTGACAGGCACTGTTGTGAAAACAGATTGAAACAGCTATAGAGTGATATAACTATCCGGTCGGTGAAAAAGAAGTGAAGCCCTCCGATGAAGGAGGTAGAAAAGAATAGGTTTCGCTTGAAGATGTACGTGAGGAATCAGTACGGTAGATCAACTAGGAGGTAATTCTTGAAATGAGACTCAGCAAACCCATTTTGGTATTCCTGGCGGCGGCCATTTTGCTCACCAGCTTCGGCTGTGCAAGCAGCACGCCTACGTCTACGCCAACCCCGACACCAACCGCAACAGTGAGCGCTACCCCATCTCCCTCACCTACCCCCACAACCCCTCCCCCGCCGACCAGCATACGGCTGGGCGTCTTTATCCCCGGCCGCCTGGGGGACAGCCCGCCCTATGATGCGCTGGCCGATGGCGCGCAGAGAGCTGCCTTGCGCGACAAGCGTTTGACCGTAGAGATTTTCGAGGCCGGCTTCGATCAGTCCAAGTGGCTGGAACAGCTTACCTCTTTCGCCGCTTCCGGCAAATTTGACGTAATCTATACTTCCAACGAAGCCTTGGGTCCGCTGGTAGTCAAAGTAACCCAGACAGTGCCGAATGTGAAATTCCTGGTGAACGATTCCTATGTTACCGGCAATAAAAATATATTCACCGCATTTCTCAACAAGTATCAACAAGGTTACCTCTATGGATACATGATGGCCCTCGTCTCAACCAGCACCCTGCCCGGCGCCAATCCGGACAAGAAGATCGGCCTCATCTATGGCCAGCATTACACCATGATGGATGATCTGATCATTCCCGGCATCGAGGCGGGTGCGAAGGCTGTCGATCCAGCCTTTGAGTTGAAGACAGCAATGTTGGGCAACTGGTTCGACGCCGTGAAGGCTGAATCTCTGGCTAATAGCCTGATTGATGAGGGCGTCGATTGTCTCGGCGCTATCGCCGGCAGCGGCAACGCCGGTGTGGTCAGCGCTGCAGTAAAACGTAACGCCTATATGATCTGGTTCGACACCATCGGATTCGACAAGGCGCCCGGCACTGTCATCGGGTCAGTTAACAGCTCTAATGAAGATCTGGTCACCCTCGAGTTGAAGAACCTGTTGGATGGGACTGTCACCTGGGGAGGACCGCTCATTGTAGGCGCTGAACAAGGCTATATCTCCGTTCCGTTACTGGCGCCGGGGTATGTCAACTTCGTTCCCGCCGACGCGCAGAAGAAATTCGCTGAAGTCTATGAGAAAGTCGTCTCCGGCGCATTGGCTCTCCCCGTTCCACAGGCAATCCTGGATAAGCTCGATAACGCTGCCAAGGGGAACTAGGGTTTATACCGAACCTGCCCCTTGGTGTAGACGGCCTGCGGCAGGCAAACACCCCTGCGGCAGCTTGACAGCTCGCGGCAACTTGACAGCCCCCGGCAGGGTGTCTTGGTACGAGATGGAATGGCTTGGTCGGTAAAACCCGACCAGGCCATTTTTACCAACGATAAAGCGGAACCGGTGCAAAGAAGGAACCGATGGAATCGACGATACAGGCAAACGTAGCTTCAAAGGACACCCTGCCGGGGGCTGATTCGAATATCCTGGTGGAGATGCTCGGTATCTCCAAGGTCTACCCGGACAACAATGTCACTGCGAACAAGAATGTGAACTTCAACTTGCAGAGGGGGGAGATCCACGCCCTGGTAGGGGAGAATGGCGCTGGTAAGACGACGCTGATGAAGATTCTCTGTGGCCTGGAACGGGCCGATCAGGGTACCATCAAGGTCGACGGCCGGCTTGTGCGCATCCGCTCTGCCCGCGACGCCGACCGGCTGGGGATCGGCATGGTTCATCAGCGCTTCTGCCTGGTGGAGAATTTCTCGGTGGCCGACAACATCGTGCTCGGTAAAGAGCCCCTGCAGGCAGGGCTCTTCTATGATCGAGCCAAAGCCAAGCGTACAGTCAAAGCACTTTCCGAGGACTTCGGTTTCGAAATGGACCCCAACGCCTTGGTGGGGAGTCTCACCGTCGGACAGAAGCAGCGCGTGGAGATCCTGAAAGCGCTCTACCGGAGTTCTACCATCCTCATCTTGGATGAACCTACCTCACTCCTGACCGAACAGGAGATCAAGGCCTTTTTCCGGATCCTGCGTCACTTGAAAGCGATGGAGTACACCATTGTCATCATTACCCACAAGCTGGAAGAGGTCGGCCAGATCTCTGACCGGGTTACTGTCATGCGCGAGGGTCAGGTAGTGGACAGCCGGCCTTCCGCCAGTCTGGACAAAGCCACCTTGGCCCGACTGATGGTGGGCAAGGAAGTGTTGCTACAGGTGGAGAAGCTGGCCAAAGAGCCTGGCTCTGCCGTGCTTGAAATCCGCGACTTGACCCTGATCGACCCTACCTGCCCACGGCCATTGCTGGCCGGGATCAACCTGCGGGTTCGGGCAGGGGAGGTGTTGGGCATTGCCGGAGTGGCCGGGAACGGACTCGGCGAACTGGAGGATGTTCTCACCGGGATGAACAGCCGTGGCCATCCCAGCGGGCAAGCGCTGATCGATGGTTTGGAAGTCCTCGGCCTCTCTCCAGCGCGTCTGCGGCGGAAAGGCCTTGCCTATGTGCCGGCCGACCGCCTGCAACGCGGCAGCAGCTTGCTGCTGCCTCTTTCCGATAATTTGATCGTGGTCGATCACCACGCTTTCCTTCGCTTTGGGATTCTGCGACACCGCTCCATCTCCAAGTTCTCCAATGATCTGATCAAACGCTTCGGCATCAAGGGGAACATGAACGCTCCCATTGGCACCCTCTCCGGGGGCAACATCCAGAAGGCGGTGCTATCCCGCGAGCTCTCCCGTCGACCCAAGTTGCTGATCATCTCTGAACCAACCTGGGGCCTGGACGTGGCTTGTTCCGAGTTCGTCTATCAGGAGATCATGGAGATGCGCAACGAAGAGACGGCTGTCCTCTTGATTTCCTCCAACCTGGACGAAGTGTTGGCCCTCTCGGATCAGGTGGCGGTGATGTACAAGGGAGAAGTAGTTGCCCTTTTCCCGAATGTGGGGTTGGACCGTGAATCCTTGGGCGGCTACATGCTGGGTTTGCACCGGCAAGAGGTCAAGAAGGACGGCTGCTGGGAAGAGAGGGTCCACTGATGGCCTTGGACAGCCGCGCCAAGAGCAGCCTGGCCTCTTTCCTGGGGATCGTGCTTTCTATTCTGGCGGCCTTCATTATTGCCATCATTCTCATCTTCTCTTTCTCCAAAGATCCCGCGAAGACACTTTACTGGTACTTTTTCGGGCCTTTCACCAATCCTTTCGTCTTCGGCAATATGCTGGAATCAGCCATCCCCTTGCTTTTCACCGGGCTTGGAATGGCCGTAGCTTTCAAGAGCGGGGTAACTAACTTGGGCGGTGAAGGGCAGATCTTTGCCGGAGCGATCATGGCTGTCATTCTGGGAGTCCTCCTTCCCAACCTCCCCGGCGGGGTGGGGATCCCTACCCTACTTCTAGGCGGCGCCATTGTGGGTTCCCTGATGGCCGGCCTCTCCGGCTTTCTGCGCATGGCCTGGGGTGTTTCCGATTTGCTCACTACCTACTTGATCTCCACCGGGATGGTCTATGTCATCAATTATCTGATCCTGGGTCCCTTGCGCGATCCAGCCCAGATCACCATCCAATCTCTCTCCATTCCGGCTGCTTACATGCTCCCTCGCCTTCTTCCACCCTCCTATCTCCATGCCGGCCTCTTGCTGGGATTGGCAGCGGCCGTTTTTATCTGGTTCCTGATCTACCGCACGCATCTCGGCTACGAGCTGCGAGTGGCCGGCTCGAACCGGCAATTCGGACGTTATGGCGGGATCGAAGTACGCCAATACCTGGTCGTGCCGATGCTTATCTCCGGCGCTTTGATCGGCCTGGGGGGAGCGGTCCAGGTTGTCGGCCGGTACGGCTCCTGTTTCACTGATCTTACCGCCGGTCTGGGCTGGAACGGAATCGCCGTGGCCCTTATCGCCCGCTCCAACCCGCTCGGAGTGATCCCGGCAGCGATCTTTTACGCTTATTTGGACGCAGGCGCCAAGAGCGCCATGATCAATTCCGATATCACCTATGAGATCGCTTCCATCATCAGCGCCGTGATTTTTTATCTGGTTACCGCCGAAGCCGCAGTGGCCTTCATTCGCAGGAGGCTCGGCAAATGAACGGATCCTACATCCCAGCGATCGCCCAAACTCTCACCATCATGACCCCCTTGCTGCTGGCAGCCACCGGCGGCCTCTTCTCCGCCCTGGCCGGCGTACTGAACATCGCTTTGGAAGGACTGATGCTCTGCTCAGCCTTCTTCTCAGTGGTCTTTACAGTAGCCAGCGGGAACCTTTTCGTGGGTATTCTCGCCGGAATCCTGGCCACATTGCTCTTGACTGCCCTTTTTGCCTTCGTCTCCCTCGGCTTGCGAGCCAATATTTTCATTTCCGGCTTGGCTACGAACTTGTTGGCTGCCGGCCTCTCCATCGTCCTCTCCTACGCGATCTACGGACAGACTGGATCCGTCAGCTTTCCCGACATGCCCCGATTGAATTCAATTGTTGTGCCGGGAATCTCGGACATTCCCATCTTGGGCGACATCTTCTCCGGCCAGAACATACTGGTCTACATTTCCTGGATCCTTCTGATCATCGCAAGAGTGGTGATCTATCGCACCCCCTTCGGCATGCGCTTGCGCGCAGTGGGGCACGACATGGAAGCAGCCCGCTCGGTGGGGATCAACCCCAAGATGATCCAGTTTATTGCCATCCTCATTTCCGGCTTCACCTGCGCTCTTGCCGGAGCGATGCTGACCCTGACCTTGGGAGCTTTTGTCCCCAATGTGACCTCCGGCCGTGGTTGGATCGCCCTGGTGATCATTTATTTGGGCAACCGGACGCCGGTGGGGGTGCTGATCGGGTCAATCATCTTCGGTTTGGTCGAGTACCTCAGCAACTTCCTGCAAGCCGTCTCCAACCTTCCCTCAGGGCTGCTTCTGGCTATGCCCTTCTTCGTTACCGTGCTCGCCTTGGTGCTTTACTCCATCCTCGAACGACAACTGCGCCTTCGTCGGCGCACGGCATCTGCGAACACTTCCTGCAATCTTCCAGCGGAGGATAGCGATCCAAAGTCTCCCGCATCTGTCCTCGATGGAAGCGAAGGGAGAGCGGAGGAGAATGGAAGGTGATAGCTTGACACAACATGACCACCCCCGGCAGCAACTTGACAGCCCCCGGCAGCAGCTCGACAGCCCCCGGCAGCAACTTGACAGCCCGCGGCAGCAACTTGACAGCCCGCGGCAGCGCGTTCTGTGGTAGATAGGAGGATCCAATGAAGCAATTGCAACTTTTCGCTCCACGAGACCTGCGCTTGGTGGAGGCCGAGTGTCCTGCTCCGGCCAAGGGCGAGGCATTGGTGCGGATCGAGTCTTGTGGCATCTGCACGCTGGAGCAACGTCTTTTCTCCGGCGCAATGAAGATTTACTACCCGATTGTTCCCGGCCATGAGGCAGCCGGTGTGGTAGAGGAGGTTGGCGCCGGCTCAATCACCGCCTTGAAACCGGGTGACACCGTCTCTCTCGACCTCGTCTATCGCTGCGGCGAGTGCTATTGGTGCCGCAACGGGCAAAGCAACCACTGCGCCAACCGCTTCGCCAAAGGAATCCGCCCCCTGGGTGGATTCTCCCAGCATATCATGGTGGGAACGAGGCAATGCTTCCAACTCCTTGCCGGCATCCCCACCCGCGAGGCCTGTTTCGCTGAACCTTTGGCCTGCTGCATTCACTCCCTGCGGAAGGCCAGCCTGAAGATCGGAGAGGATCTTTTGGTGGTCGGAGCGGGCCCGATGGGCCTCTTGCACGCCCTGGCAGGCCGCAAGATGGGCGCCCGCGTCTTTGTCGCGGATCCACTGCAAGAACGCCGTTTGTTGGCGGAGAGGCTGGGAGCGGACTTTACCCTGGATCCTGCCATCCCCTTGAAGGAGCAACTGATGGCACCGACCGGCGGTCGTGGCGTCGATGTAGCTGTTGTCACGGCGCCGGTGAGCGAAGTTCTGCGCGAGGCGGCCATGGCCGTTCGCAAGGGTGGCCGCGTCACCGCTTACTCGGCGTACAGCGACACCTTCGACCTGCCGGTGGACGCCAACTACTTGCACCGTTCCGAGGTATCCGTCTTCGGGGTGGAAGGCCGCACCGAGCGGGATTTTCAGGTGGCGGTCAAATTGATCAGCACGCGACAAGTGGACATCTCCCCGCTGATCAGCGCGGAATTCAGGCTGGAAGAGTTCGACCAGGCCATGGAGATGGCCGGCAGACCGGACCAAATCCGTGTCCTTTTCGACCTGAAGGAGAGCTGAAGCAGGTTTGGCGAACCAACTCATTTGGGCTTTCGACATCGGCACCACTAGCCTCAAGGCGGTAGCTTTCAGGCCGGACGGCTCGGCTGTGGCTCGGGCTCAAGCCGGCTACTCCCTCGCTTTCCTGCCTGGAGACCGCATCGAAACGAGTCCTGCTTCCTGGGAACGAGCTTTTCGTCATTGCGTTGCGCAACTGCGATCAGTCCCTGCTGCTGCCCAACCTGAAGCGATCGTCGTCGGGGGTCAGGGACCTACCCTGGTTCCTCTGGGGAAGAACGGAAAAGCTGTCGATCAGGCCATCTCCTGGATGGATCGCCGCGCTACGGATCAGTCACTGGAGATCCGCGAGCGCACCGGCCTGTTTGTAGACAGTTCCTTCTATATGCCCAAAGCTCTCTGGTACAGTCGGCACGGCCTCGCCCGGGAACACGTCTGCTGGTATACCTCTTGCCCCGACTACATTGTCGGGCGGCTCACCGGATGTCTGGTCGCCGGCCTCCCTGCGCCTGGCTTCCAATCGATGGTTTGGCAGCGCCAGGCTATGGAGGTTTTCGATATGGCGGAAGCTTGGCCGCCCTTTGTCCCCTGCGGCCAGGTGGTTGGACCGGTCAGCAAACGAGGAGAAGCCTGGAGCCAGGCGAGCCAGGGGATTCCTGTAGTGGTAGGCCCTCCCGACTTCGTTGAATCCTGGTTGGGCACAGCGACGGTAGTGCCGGGGCGAGCGGTGGACCGAGGCGGCACCAGCCAAGGCATCAATCTCTGCACCAGCCAACCCGTGCGCGACACTCGCCTACTGGCCTTACCTCACATCGTTCCCGCGCTTTGGAACTTATCCGGCATCATCTCCACCTCAGGCAAGGCCTTGGAGTGGGTTCGCTCGCTGGTCGGTTGGGGACGAGTATCCTACCAGGAGGTATTCCGGCGGGCGATGGCCGTTCCACCTGGGGCAGAGGGATTGCTCTTCCTCCCCTACCTGGCCGGGGAACGAGCTCCCCTCTGGCGAGCTGATGCGCGCGCCCTCTTTTTTGGCTTGCACTTGCGCCATACCCCCGCCCATCTCGTTCGCGCCGTCCTGGAAGGAGTGGGCTACGCCATGCGCCATGTTTTGAGCTGTATTCAAGAACACGGATTGGAAGTGGTGCAGTTGCGCTGTACCGGCCGCCAAGCGACGAGTATCGGTTGGACCCGGATCAAAGCCTCGATTACGGGCATCCCCTGTCTTCTCCCCGGCGAGGTTGAGGCCGAGCCGCTAGGGGGAGCTATCCTTGGGGCGGTGACACGGGGTTGGTATGCGGATTTGGTCAGCGCTGCGGAGGGGATGGTGCGGATCTCCGGGGAAATATCGCCGGAGATTTCTTGGGAAGCGCTTTATCAGGAAGGGTTCCTCCTCTACCGTTCCCTGGTCGAAGATTCGCTTGATCATTTCCCAGCTCTTACGAAGTATCGCCAGGAAAGCACAAACATACCCCAGGAGGATGTGGCTGCTTGCGGCAACTCGACAGCCCCCGGCAACTCAACAGCTCGCAGCAACATGACAGCCCCCGGCAGCTTGACAGCCCCCGGCAGGGCGTCCAAGAAAGGTGATTCCAACGCATGAATACAGGAAAACGCATTCGTTTGAAACAGATCCTGCGAGAAGATGGTCGCACAGTGATCGTTGCCCTTGACCACGGAGGCATCGCCGGGAGCATGCCGGGCATCGAAGACCCTGCAATGACCATCCGCGCTTGCCGGCAGGGAGGCGCCGATTGTGTCCTCACTACTCGTGGTTTTGTCGCCTTCTCTGAGAATGAGTGGGACCGCAATCTCAGCCTGATGATGCGGCTTACCGGCGGGTTTACCATCTTGGGCGGAAAGTTCGAAGAGGAGCTGATTACCTCGGTGGAAGCAGCCATCGTCCTGGGCGCTTCCTCGGTGATCGTCACCATTAAGTTTGGTCACCCTCGGGAGGATGAGTTCATCCGCAATGCCTCACTGGTGGCTGACGCCTGCGAACGTTGGGGGATCCCCCTGACCATCGAAGCGATGGCACAGGGAACACTCTTCGGCAAACCCCTTTCCGGCAAAGCCGACCCCGCCGGCATCGCCTTGGCCGCACGAATGGCTCAGGAGCTGGGAGCCGACTTGATCAAAACATACTACACGGGGACACCGGAAAGCTTCACCGCAGTGACGGCCGGTTGCCCGGCGCCAGTGGTGATCCTGGGCGGCGAGAAGAACGAAGATGATGCCACGCTCTTCCGCAATGTGCGTGATTCCATCGCCGCTGGAGGAGCTGGTATCGCCATCGGCCGCAACATTTGGCAGGGCGGACGCACCCGAGCGATGACTGAGGCAATGGTCGGCGTAGTGCATCAGGATTGGACGGTGGAGCAAGCATTGGCCCATCTGGAAAACATCGAGAGGAGCGAAGCCGCCGAATCTAGCTGATAAGGAGGTCGCGTTTTTTCAGCGAACATTTCACTATTTTCGCCTTACGTAATTGAATTTTGGATTATAATAACCTGGATATATCGTTTTTGTTCTGCCATGCCCTTCGGCAGTTCGAGATGGCTCACCAGTCAACGGTCCTTTGGGAACGGCATGCCGCGTCTCTAAGGTCACGAACATCTAAATAGGAGGAAGCAATATGCAGAACTTGAAGGGACGAGATTGCATCAGCATCGACGGTTTTTCTGCGGAAGAGATCGAGTTCATCGTCGATGTTGGCCGGCAGTTGAAACGGGAACTGAAAATGGGGCGATACAATCCCTTGCTATTGGGAAAAAGCCTGGCAGCAATCTTTGAGACGCCTTCCACTCGTACCAGCATTTCCTTCGAGGCCGGTGTTCAACAAATGGGCGGGCACATGCTCTGGCTGGACTCCCACCGCCTATGGGTGGGCGAGGCGCAGGAGGAAGACTGGCACGACACCATCAAGACCATCGCCCGCTACTGCGACGGCATCGCCTACCGCTCCATCGGCCAGGCTCGCCAGCTCTCCGCTGCAGAATTCGCCGACATCCCGGTGATCAACGCCTCCAGCCCGGTGGAACATCCTTGCCAAGCCTTCGCTGACGCGGAGACGATGATGGAAAAGAAGGGAGACCTGCGCAAGGCCAAGGTCGCTTTCTGTTGGGGCTACCGCACGGCCAACCCCCCGGCTGGTCTGACCAATTCCACCATGCTGATGGCTGGAAAGCTCGGTTTCGAGCTGGTCATCGCCTGCCCGGAAGGATTTGATCCAGACATGGATGTGTATCGGCGCGCCCAGGAATGCGCTTCCCTTTCCGGGGGCAAGATCTCTTTGGTCCGTTCCTATGAAGAAGCGGTCCATGACGCCGATTTTATCAACGTTTATTCCTGGGTGTCCCCAGAGATGTTTGCCAAGGGCTTGGAGACCCACTTCCAGGGAGACGCCACCTTCCAGGCGCGAAAAGCGGCCCTCAAGGAGGAATGGCGCCTCTCGGCGAGAGTCGTAGGGCTGGCCAGAAAGGATTGCATGGTCATGCATTGTATGCCTATCTCGCGCAATACCGAGGTGACCGACGAGGTTCTCAATAGTCCCGCCAGCATCATCTTTGATCAGGCCGAGAATCGCTTGCACGTGCAGAAGGCGATCATGGCGCTGACCATGAGCGCCACGGTCAATTTCTAGGCAATCGCGCATGGCCAGGTACATCACTCCACACAGTCTGGCCGAGGCCTTGCAGATCCTAGGCCAGGAGGAACATTGCCTCCCCCTGGCTGGGGGCACTGACTTGACCTTGCTGGTGCGGGATGGAACGGTGCAAGCGGAGTGCTTGCTGGATATCAGCAAACTGCCGGAGCTAATCGGTGTCCAAGAGGAAGGCGGAGAGATCCGGATCGGCCCGTGTACCACCTTGGCTGATGTCGCCTCCTCGCCACTCTTGCCGGCTGCTTTGCGCGCTGGCGCCAGTTGGATCGGTTCCCCGCAGATCCGTGCCCTGGGAACCATCGGGGGGAATATCTGCAACGCCTCTCCTTGCGGTGACACCCTCAGCCCCCTCCTTGTCCTGGGCGGCCGCTTCCGGCTGCGCAGTGCAAGCGGAGAGCGTGAAATACCTGCCGAAGCTTTTTTTCTCGGGCCTAAGCGGACGATTCTCACCCGGGGCGAGCTGCTGGTGGAGATAAGCCTCCCGCTGACGCGCTCGTCCTCTCAGGATGAACGGAGGTCAGCCTTCCAGAAAATAGGTGGGCGGGGAGCCCAGACTATCGCCCAGGTCAACCTGGCTATCTCCGCTTACTGGAAGGAGGGGATCCTCCGGCAACCTTGCCTGGCGGTCGGTTCCGCTGCCCCCACACCGATCCGTATTCCTGCTGTGGAGCGTATCCTTGAAGGACAGCGTCTTGATCGCGAATTGATCGCGCAGGCCTCTTTACGATTGGCGGCGGAGATCCGGCCTATCTGTGACCAGCGGGCCTCCGATCGCTATCGCCGCTCGGTGGTCCAGGCCCTTTTCCGCGACGCTCTGGCATCCCTCACAGGACAGGAGGCTTATTCATGAGCGAGATCAACCCCCGCCGCGGCAGCTCGACAGATTGCGGCATCAAGGGAGGCTGGATTTGAAAGCTGTCCCCATATCATTCTGTTTGAACGGCCACCCTGTTTCCACCTCTATCGACAGTGACTTGCGCGCCATTGACCTCTTGCGCGAGGGATTCGGACTGACCGGGGTGAAAGAAGGATGTGGACGCGGGGAATGCGGCGCCTGCACGATCCTCCTCGATGGTCGTCCGGTCAATGCCTGCCTGCTGCTGGCAGCCAAGTTGGATGGCTGCGAGGTATTGACCATCGAAGGACTGGCTTCTGCGGACGGGACACTGCATCCCTTGCAATCCGCCTTTCTCGAGGTTGGCGCTGTGCAATGCGGATTCTGCACCCCTGGAATGATTTTGGCTGCCAAGAGCTTGCTTGATACCTGTCCGGACCCCAGCGAGGAAGAGATTGCCTACGCTTTGAGCGGCAACTTCTGTCGCTGCACCGGCTACTCAAAGATTATCAAGGCGGTGCGCTTGGCCGCCCAGGAGAAAATGCGATGACTGCCCCCTTCCGCACCATCGGTCAACCTGTTGGCAAGATTGACGGAGTCGAGCTGGTCACCGGACGGGCTCGTTATACGGCTGACCTCCAGTTTCCCGGATCCTTGCAAGCTGTGGCGCGCCGCGCCGGGGTTGCAGCCGGCTTGCTTCGCCATCTGAATGTGGAAGAAGCGCGCCGGTCCCCTGGAGTGGTGCTGGTGCTCACCCCTGCAGATCTTCCCGGACCCAACCTGATCGGGATTCTTCCCCCCTTTGACCAGCCCTTGTTGGCCGGCCCGGAGATACGCCACGAAGGCGATTCCCTGGCCCTGGTGGTAGCGGAGACCCAGGAAGAGGCCGAAGCGGCCGCTTCCCGCATCGTGGCCGAGATTGAGCCGTTTATTCCGCTCCTCGACCCCGAGGAAGCTCTGCATGCGGATGCGCGCAAAATTCACGCCAATGGCAATCTGACCTTTGCCAAACAACTCCTGAAGGGGGATGTCGAGGCCGGTTTCGCCCAAGCCGAGGTGATCGTTGAGGACACCTACCGCACCAGCGTCCAGGATCACGCCTATCTGGAGCCGGAAGCAGTGCTGGCCGTACCGGAGAGCGACGGACGTTTGACAGTGTACGCCTCTTGCCAATCACCCTTCCACCTGCGAGGCCACATTGCTGTCAACACCGGCCTTCCGGCCTCCCGCGTGAAAGTTGTGCAGCCCTTTGTCGGGGGATCCTTCGGAGGCAAGGATGATGCGGTTACCGAGATGGGCTCGCTGGCAGGCGCGGCGGCCCTCAAGCTGGGCCGCCCGGTACGCATCGTTCACTCCCGCAGAGACTCTTTCCTCGGCTCCCACGCTCGCCATGCCGCCATCATTCATCTCAAGACCGGCGCCATGCGTGACGGCACGATCATTGCCCGCCAGGCTGAGATCCTTCTTGACGGAGGGGCGTACGCCTCGGAGAGCCCCTTCGTGGTCATGAAAGCGTTGATCCATGTGGCCGGCCCTTATAAGATTCCCCATCTCCGGGTGGACTGCCGCGCCGTCTACACTAACAAACGTCAAGCCGGGGCGATGCGCGGCTTCGGTGTGCCGCAAGTCACCTTTGCCTCAGAATCGCAAATCGATGCGCTAGCTCGCAAGCTGGGCCTCGACCGTTGGGAGCTTCGCCGGCACAACGCCTTGACAGTAGGCGAAGCCAATGCCACCAGCCAGGTCTTCCACGAGTCAGTGGGATTAGTTCAAACCCTTGAGCGGGTGAAAGAGGAAGGGGACTGGCCCGCCTGTTTAAAAAGGGCTCACGCTGGTGACAACCCCCGCTTCAAGCGAGGCGTAGGGTTGGCCGCCATGATGCAGGGAATCTCCAACGGGGCGGAAGGGATCGACGTGGTCGGCGCTTCCGTCCAAGTTAGCCAGGACGGCAGCGTCCTGGTCGGGTTGGGCTTGACCGAGCTGGGGCAAGGCAGCCGCACGGCCATGGCCCAGATTGCTGCCGAGATCCTGGGCGTCTCCCTGGAGAAGATCAGCGTCCGGCAGGTGGATACTGATACTGTCCATGATTCCGGGCCGACCGTGGCCTCCCGCACCACCACAGTAGGGGGAAAAGCAGTCTGGATGGCTGCCCAGACTGTGCGCACCTCGTTGTTGGAAATGGCTGGGCTGATGTTGAAAGCCCCTGCTGAGGCGATCGAGTTGGGCCTCGACCACGCTTACCTGCGGGAAAATCCTCAAGCTCAGATTCCGCTTGCCCAGGTCGCTACAGCCGCTTATTGGACTGGCTTTCCCTTGATGAACCTGGCCTTCTCCCGTGCCCCCGACGCGCAATACGATCACGAGACTCACCAGGGCCAGATCTACATCGCCTATAACTACGGAACTCACTTGATGGAGGTGGAAGTAGACACTTGGACTGGAAAGGTTCGCGTGCTCAGGCATCTTGCCAGCCACGATGTGGGCAAGGCAATCAACCCCCTGGGAGTGGAAGGCCAGGTGGAGGGCGCTTCCCTGATGGGGCTAGGCTTCGCCCACCTGGAGGAAGTGCTTGAAGAAAACGGGAAGATTCGCAATGCCAATTTCGCCGATTACCAGATCCCGTCCTTTGCAGAGCGGCTTCCCACCCGATTCCTCCCAGTAGAAGAAGCGACCTCCAATGGCCCCTTCGGCGCCAAAGGGATCGGTGAGCCTCCTCTGGCTGGAGCAGCCGCCGCTTTTACCAACGCTGTCTCGGACGCCTTGGGGATCTCTTTCAGGCGTTTGCCCATCACCCCCCAGCGAATCCTGGAGGCCTTGGAAGGGTGACTGTTCATCATGGAACAGATTTCTAATCTGCCCCCCGATAGAAAGGAGCTGTCGATG
>JAPLHV010000060.1 GCA_026389455.1 Coprothermobacterota bacterium | reverse complement strand
GGCTGGTAGGATGCCTACTTGAAATGAGAAGGAACCTAGAGTATCTTCTCCGACCAGGCGCCAAGGCAGGCACAGTTTTCCCATCGGCGGACGCACGAGGTCTTTCCAAGAACTTTTCCCAGGAGACCCCCATGTCATAGGGCGGGTTTGAAACCCGCCCCTACCAAAGTTGGCTTGGTCAAGCTGGAGGCGGTTGTCCTGGACGGCGCAAATCTCCAAGGCAATGCTTCCCTCCAGGGCAACCGCAGCAAGGAAGGGCCTCAGTTGGTCCTTCATGCCAGAAGCCACAGGCCAAATGCTTCGCCGGCGCTCAGCATGACAACCTTCCTTGTCAACTTGAGCCTCCTCCCCTTCCCCCGAGGTCGTATCCCCAAAGAGCTGACCACATGTCATCCAGTACATGCTGCCGCAGGCTGTTTTGACGAAAGCTGCGGACCAGGTTAGGGAGGAAACGGTGGGGAGAAGGAGGGCAAGATACGGCGTGAGACAGGAGGAAGAGGAGAGTTGGGCAACAGGCTGCTGGCAAGATGGAAAGCTGGAAAGTAATGCCTGACCCAGACGACTTCGAACCTGGCCCCGAGTTTGGGAGTACAATGGGGAAAAGCATCTAAAAGGAGGAGTGAGATTGACTCGATCCGATTTGCTGCGACGCGTCTTGGGACACAGCCTATTGGGGGTTGCCGCCGGGATCGCCCTGGCCGGCGCTTGGTTGGCCTATACCGCCACCCACCCGCGCAAGTTCAAGCCGGAGGATTTCGCGGAGAGCAAGGATCCGGCGCGACGCGCGTTACGAGAAGCCTTCACCCAGTTCGGCCAGGAGGAAGCGACCATCCTCTCTCCCTTCGGCTACCCCCTGCACGGTCTCTACCTGCCGATGAATGGCGCTCAGGTGACGGTGATCCTCTGCCACGGCATCGGCTGCGACTTAACCTTCGCCGCTCGGTACTTGACTCTCTTTCGGCCGCGCGGCTGGAATGTCCTCTTGGTTGATCATCGCCACCACGGGCAGTCCGGAGGCCGCAATACCACCTTTGGCTATTACGAGAAACATGATCTGTTGGCTTGGGCGGATTGGGCGCGCACTCGTCTCCCGCCGGAAGGAAAGATCGGCGTACACGGCGAGTCGCTGGGAGCGGCGGTGGCCCTGCAGTATGCCGCCTTGGACTCCCGGCTCGCCTTTTGTATCGCCGACTGCTCCTACGCCGACCTCCCCGCCCTCTTCGTCTTGCGCTTGCGCCGCGACTATAACCTCCCGGCCTTCCCCTTCTACTTTGTAGCCAGCCTTGAGAGCCGCCTAGTGTTGGGGATGTGGTTCCGTCAGGCCTCTCCCCTGCGCAGCATCGGGCGAGTGCAGGCTCCCGTGCTTTTTATCCACGGCCGGGAGGACGATTTCATACCACCCGCTCACAGCGTGCAGTTGTTCAGCGCCAAACAGGGAGCGAAGCGGCTCTACCTGGCGCCCGGGGCAGGGCACGCGCAATCGTTTTGGAAGGACGAGGCCGCCTATCGCGCCCAGGTGGAGGCGTTCCTTCAGGAGTGTGGTTTGCAATAATGGGGACAGATTTCAAATCTGTCCCCATTATTGCCAGAGGCGGGCGACGAGCTCAGGCTTTGAAGCCTGGCCAGCAGCCGCCCTGGCGCAGCAGTTGGCCGAATTGATCGACCGGCAGCGGCGGGCTTAGGAGCATCCCCTGGAAACCATCGCAACCCATCGCCAAGAGTGCCTGCAACTGTTCCGGTTTCTCTACTCCTTCGGCGATGATAATCAGGTTGAGGCCGTGGGCGATCTGCACCATCCCAGCCAGGAGGGCTGGGTTAGGGGTTTCCCCATCCTTGGGAGAGATGAAAGAGCGATCGATCTTGATAGCGGCAATGGGAAAACGAGGCAGGTAGCTGAAGGCAGAGTAGCCGGTGCCGAAGTCATCGAGGGAGAGGGCCAAGCCCATCGCCCGCAGCTCGCCCAGCGTCCGCAGGTTCACCTCCAGGTCGCGCAAAGCCAGGCTTTCGGTGATCTCCAGGCCCATCGCGCTGCCATCTAAACCACTGCGCTTCAAGGCTTGCGAGACTTGCTCCAGAAGGATCTGCGGTTGTTGCAATTGGCGGGCCGAGAGGTTGACGGAGATGCGCACCGGGTTGCGGCCTTCGCGTTGCCAGCGGCGGATCTGCGAGGCTACCGTTTGCAGCACCCACTCGCCGATGGGGACGATTAAGCCGGTCTCTTCCGCCAGCGGGATGAAGCGCTCCGGCGAGATCTGCCCCAGGGTGGGGTGCTGCCAGCGCAACAGGGCTTCCGCCCCGGCCAAGCGGCCCTGACGGTCGGCTTGGGGCTGGTAGTGGATGGACAGCTCTTCCCGCTCGATAGCATGCAACAATTGGTTGCGCAACTCGACGAATTGGGTCACCTCCAGGTTCATGGCCGGACGGAAGAATTGATTACGGTTGCGTCCCTGAGCCTTCGCTTGGTGGAGAGCGGAGTCTGCATACTTAAGCAGGGTCTCCGGATCGGCTGCGTCGTTGGGAAAGAGGGCGATGCCGATGGAAGAGGTAATGGCCAGCTCCTCGCTGTTCAGGGAGAACGGCGCGCGCAGGATCTCTTGCACTCCTTCGGCTGCCTTCATCGCTTCGGCCGGGCTAGCCAAATTGGGCAAGAGCACGGAGAAGGTGTCGCCTCCCAAGCGTGCCGGCTCTCCCTCCCCCAACTGCTGTTGCAAACGCTCGGCAACTTGCGTCAGCAGGCGGTCCCCGGCCTGGTGGCCGAGGGTCTCATTGACGTTGCGGAAGTAGTCCAAGTCCACCACCAGCAGCGCCAAGTAAGTCTGCGCTTGTCGTGCCGCCTCGATCGAACGGCCTAGCCGCTCGCGCAGTTGGAGGCGATTGGGCAACCCGGTGAGGAGATCGAAGAAGGTCATCTGTGCAATGCGCGCGGCGGCCTCCTTGCGCGGCGTCAGGTCGCGAGCCACCAGGCAGAGGACTTCCTGACCGCCCATTTGGAGAAGGCTGACCGACACTTCCACCTCCACTTGGCAACCGTCCAATCGCCGGAAGGACTGTTCGGCTAAGAAAGCGCTGCGCCTAGACAGAACTTGGCCGACCAGCCCATCTATCGCGCTCACTTCCAGCGGCAGGATCTCGTAGAGCGTGATCCACGCTGGAGGATCCTCCTCTCCTCCGATCAGCTTCCAGAAAGCCCGGTTTCCCTCCAAGAGGCGTTTGGTGGCAGGATCGACCAGCAGGATGCAGTCTGCAATCTGCTCGATGACGGCATGGTAGCGTGTCTCTTCTTCCTGTCGCATATCTTGGGCAGTCTGCACAGCATCCAGCATACCGTTGATCTCTCCGGCCAGGGAAGACAGTTCGGCGCTCGCTCGAGTGGGTTGAATGCGGATGTCCAGCGAGCCGGACTGTCCCAGCGCATGAACGCTGCGGCTGAGGCGAGCGACAGGATTGATTACGTTGCGGGTCAGCAGCCAGGCCAGGACCGCTGCCAAGAGGATCCCAAAGGCGATCAGGGCTGCAATCACGACAGTTTGGCTTCCCTTCCCCTGCTCGAGGGCGGTTCGCGGCAGCTCCACCTGCAAGGAAAGGCTCGGTTGTTCCAACAGATCGCGCAGTTGACCGATCCCCCGGATGGAATCAGGTAGAATCTCGATGGCAATGGTGGGGGGAACGCTCCCGGTAACGGTGGAGGGGGCAGGTCTCCCTTCGATCCTCCCGGAGGGAACCTGGAGGGTGAGGTTGAGCTGGGTCTGGTCGGCCAGGCGCTGCAGGTGAGCGCTGTCGAGGGGGCGGCCGAAGACCAGGAAACCGCGCGGGGAACCCTGCTCCAGGCTGGTCAGGATCGGGCGGGCGGCCAGCAGCCAGGGTTGACCTTGCCAGTCGAGGTAACCGCTGTGGCTGCCGTTTTCCTCGACCTGCTTGATCAGGGGAGTCGCACGGATGGCCTCTACCAGGTCCGGGGGGAAGCTCTGGTGCAGATTCGTCTCACTTTGGTAGAGCTGCCCGTAGAGCAGCTCGCTGCTGGGGGAGAGGAAGAGCGCCAAGCCCAGATCCAGGCGTTCAAAGGTGGCATCGGCCAGGTTGTCTTGGACGAACCGCGTGTTCTGATCCTGGGCGAAAAGGTAGGTGTCGTCCCAGGAGGCCCAATCGTGAGTGATTTGGTCCAGGCCTTCCCGTTCGTTCTCCAAAGCGCGCAAGGCTCGTTCCACGCTCGCTTGGGCGTTGGCCTGTTCCAGACGGGAGAAACCATCAAGGAGGAGGTTGGGCGACAAAAGGAGAAACAGAACCACTCCGACGAGAATGGTTCCTCCGATGATCAATAGAGTCTTCTCTCGCAAGCGCATCAGCATAGACCTCCGGTCGATAACAGACCGTCTGCCCTAATTCTACCCGATAGCCCCGAGAAGCGGAACCAACGCCCTTAGAAAACGCAGCGCACAGTAAGGGAGAATCGGCCAGCGAGATCGGTCAAGCGATGACGGAGGGCTTGGGCGAAAGCCGGCTTGTGGTTCCTGTACTCTTCCCAGAGCGGAAGGAGATGCGGGTGGCGCCGGCCGAGGACCGGTTTCAATCTTCCCCAAGGACGCGGGTAGAGCTGCAGGGTATCGACCAGAACCTCGCTGGCGCCCGCTTCCTGCGCCCTCCTAAGGACTTCGCCCAGCGCGTCTTCCCCATCCGAGATGCCGGGGAGACAAGGCGAGAGGAAGAGCCAGGTGCGGATGCCGGCTGCCGACAGGGCGGCCAGCGCTCTCAGTCGCTCCTTGGGGGAGGGGGCTGCACCATCAAAGAGGCGGGCTAGAGCAGGATCCAAGGTAGAGAGGCTGATTCCGACTTCCAGGTGGGGCATAGTGCGCAAAAGGTCCAGGTCGCGCACCACCAGCGGCGACTTGGTCAGGATGGAGACTGCCAAAGGGCTCTCACGCAAGAGCAGGAGGCAGGCGCGGGTCAGGCCGAAGCTGCTCTCAGCGAGCTGATAGGGATCAGTCACCGAGGAGAGGATCACCCGCCCCTCCTTCACCCGGCGCAGTTGTCGGGCCAATATCGCCGGAGCGTTCGTCTTGGCGTCCAGGAAAGACCCCCACGGCTCGCTGTGTCCGGTGAAGCGCTGCATGAAATCGGCGTAACAATAGAGACAGGCATGGGTGCAACCGACATAGGGGTTGATAGTGTAGTCCAAGCCGGGGATGCCGCTTCGATTGAGAAGGGAGTGGGCCGTGACGGGCCGGATGGGAATGGGATGAATCGAGTCTACAAAACTACACGCCCCTTCTTCCGGAAACGAGAGGGGGGTTGGAAAGAGAGTGCCGGATGGAGAGGGATCGGGCCTCAGCTAGTTGGCCGTCTCCACCCAGGCGGGCATCGCTTGCATGTAGGAAGCGGCACGGGCCAATGCTTGGATCTCATCGACCTCCGGCTGCCAACCCCGCAGCCACTCGGCGATCCCTCGCTGGACCTGCTCGCGGGGCAGAAGATCGCCCGACTCGTCGGTGCAGTACTTACAATAGTCCTTCGCTGGTCCCCGGACATCGGGATTCTGTAGAGGCATCCCGCAGGAATTGCAATACTCGGCCATCTTTCTCCTCTTTCTAGTCTAGAAAATCCTTCAGCTTGCGCGATCGGGAGGGATGTTTCAGCTTGCGCAAGGCCTTGGCTTCGATCTGGCGGATCCGCTCGCGGGTCACGCCGAAACTGTGCCCGACCTCCTCCAGGGTGCGGGGGTGCCCGTCCTCCAAGCCGAAACGGAGGATCAGAACCTTCTTCTCGCGGTAGGTGAGGGTGCCCAGGATGTTCTGTACTTGGTCCCGCAAGAGGCTCTGGAAGGCAGCGTCAGAGGGCGGGGTAATCTTCTTGTCCTCGACGAAGTCGCCGAGGTGGGAATCTTCCTCCTCGCCGATCGGCACTTCCAGCGAAACCGGCTCCTGCGCCGCTTTCTGAATCTCCCGCACTTTTTCTTTGGTGGTGCCCAGCTCGGTGGCGATTTCCTCTTCGGTGGGCTCGCGGCCGAAGCGCTGCATCAGAGAACGAGAGCATTTCACCAGCTTGTTGATGGTCTCCACCATGTGCACCGGCACGCGGATGGTGCGGGCTTGATCGGCCAGCGCGCGGGTGATGGCCTGACGGATCCACCAGGTGGCATAGGTAGAGAACTTGAAACCGCGGTTGTAATCGAATTTCTCGGCCGCCCGGATCAAGCCCAGGTTGCCTTCTTGGATCAGGTCGAGGAAGAGCAGGCCGCGACCGACGTATTTCTTGGCGATCGAGACGACCAAACGCAAGTTGGCTTTGATGAGGTCTTTCTTGGCATCCATGTCGCCGATCTCGATCAGTTTGGCCAGAGACACCTCTTGCACCTGCTTCAAAAGTGGAACCTTGCCGATCTCTTTTAGGTACAAGCGGACCGGATCATCCACATCCACCCCGGCCAGCAGGTATTCGTCCTTCAGCTCCTCCTCGGGCGGCTCGATGACGTGGCTTTCTTGGATGAGGATCCCCTGAATGGCCATATCCTGGTACATCTCATCGATTTGTTCAGGGGTCATTGGGATTTTTTGCAGCGCGTCCATGATCTCTTTGTAGGAGAGAGATCCTTGCTTCTTACCGCGGTCCAACAAATCAACCACCGACTTGTGGTCGATTTTGCTCTGAATCTCGTTAGTAGCCGCAGTAGCCGGTAGAAGGTCGGGTGGCGCTTCGACGAGACTCATCGGCGCCTCCTGGAGAGGCGAGCCGGCAACCGGAATGACGATTTCGTCATTGATCACCGAAATGTCCTCCGCTTTCAAAGGCTCAAGCTCAATCACGGGCTCAAGCTCAATCAAAGGCTCAAGCTCCACCACTGGCTCTAGTTCAATCACGGGTTCCAGCTCAATCAGGGGAACAGGGTCCATCACAGGAGAGGTCTCCGTAACACTATCCGTCGTTGTCTTCTTCTTTTTCTTCGCTGTGGTCAAGGTTCGCTCTTTTTCAAAAGGCTCCAATCCTAGAGATGATAGGTTGCCTATCTCGCATTATTTAACCGATGTCAAGCCCTCTTTCTTCCATCCATCGTTGGCGCCCCTTTCTCTTTCAATCGGCAGAGGGCTTGGTATTGCTGTAGTTTGAGGAGCAGAGGCTCGCTAGGGCCGGATTTCTCCAAGATGGAGATTTCCTCTTTTAGACGATGGAGTTGGCGGGAAATCTTCTCCAGGCTTAATCGTTCCAGGCATAGGCGGGCTTCCAGGTGTATGTCCGGAACATTCAGCGGTTCGATCAAGAGGCGGGCTGCAAGGGGGGCGGCAGGATCCTCCGGAGAGAAGGTCGGAGGCCAGCTTCCACCCTGGAAGGCTTCCTGGCAAGCAGCCAGCAGGCTGCGGCAAATAGGGTTCTGGAAATCTTCCAAAGGCGCCTTCAGCGACCCCAGCGCCTCAAGCTCGCTTGGCAGGCTGTCCTCCCGCAGGCTGTCATCTTGTCGCAGGCTGTCGAGACCGCTTTCGGCTAACAAGGTCGGCTGTTGCAGGATCAGATGCAGCAGGCGCACCTCCAGCACCGGCAATGTACGCTCGGCGCGCCGCAGATCCTCCAGGGAAACTGCCCCACGGCGCCGGCCTCCCCGAGTGGGGGTCGTCGCGCTGAGGCGATTCAGTTCGTTGACCAGGACTTCCTCCCCCCAACCCGACTCCAAGGCCAGCCGCTTCAGGAACTTCTCTTTCTCTAAAGCGGAAGGCAAGCGGGCTACCAACTGGGCCAGGATTTCTCGGATGGCGCGCGCTTTCTCTTCCTCTACCTGCCAGTTGTGTCGCTGGGCAATCTGGCGGTAGATGAATTCCTCCCCGGGCAAATAGTCGATCAGAGCGCGCGAGAACGCCTCTGCCCCCTGTGCCCGGAGCAGGCTGTCCGGATCCTTGTAGCCGGCCATCGAGGGTACTCGCACCTCGATTCCCTGCGGGCGGAGCAGGTCGAGTGCGCGCAGGGTAGCATTGATCCCGGCCGCGTCGATATCGTAGGCCAGGTAGATCCGCTGGGTGAAGCGGCTGAGCAGGTGGGCCTGATCCGCGGTAAGGGAGGTGCCGAGGGAGGCGACGGTGTTGGTGAAGCCGTGCTGGTGTGCCGAGATGGCATCCATGTACCCTTCCACCACTACCAGCGCGCGCCGCTCGGCTGCCGTTCGCCGGGCCAAGTGCAGCGCGTAGAGGGACTGGCCTTTCTCGAAGAGGGGGGTCGCTCCCGAGTTCAGGTACTTCGGTTGGTTTTGCTCGTCTAGAGCCCGTCCCCCGAAGGCGATCGGCCGCCCACGAAGGTCCATGATCGGGAAGATCAGGCGGTTGCGGAAGAGGTCGCTGCCACCTCCTCGCTCGCTGGCCAAGCTCAACTGAACCAACTGGGGGAGAGGGGCTTGGGCCGACAACTGGGTCGCCAGGCGATTCCCCTCCGGGGCGAAACCGAGGCGGAAACGGCGCCAAGTGAGGGCGTCTACGCCGCGCCGGGCGAGATAATCGCGTGCAGCCTTGCCCTCCGGCGCCTCCAGCATCCGCTCGTAGAAGGCTGTGGCCTCCTCGTAGAGCGTCCAGAAGAACTCCTTCCGTTCCTTGCGCTCACCGCCTCCCAGTCGTTCGGGCAGAGGCAACCCCAGCTTCTCGGCCAAGAGGGCCACCGACTCCGGGAAGGTGATACTCTCTACCTTCATCAGGAAGGTCAAGGCATCGCCGCCGGCCTGACAACCAAAACAATAAAAGATGTTGTTCTCCGGCGAGACGGTGAAGGAGGGGGTCTTCTCCTGGTGGAAGGGGCACAACCCAACGTAGTTCTTTCCCGTGCGCCGCAAGGGAACGTAGCCCGAGACCAATTCCAGAATGTCGACTTGAGTCTTCAGCTTTTGTAGAAAATCATCCATCCCATGGGAAGGATACAGGAATTTTGATGGAGGAGACAGCCGCAAGAATGAGGGGACAGATTTATTTTCCCACACCCGTCTTTCGGTTTTCTTTTCGATTTCCTCCACAAAGTGGGAGCTCCATTATGGCGTTCATTGACAGGCTGCCAGTCAACTGTCCCCGTTGGAGCGATAGTCGGATCAGCTCCCATTCTCCCGCCACAATGGTTTCTTATTTCCAAGCTGCATAGCTCTCCGCTTGTTTTTTCGCGCTGTCGGCAAGGCAAGGGTGCAGGAATTATCATCCAGCCATTCTCCTTTACGGTTGCCGATCTTTACACCATAGCTGAACCATCGGCAGCCGGCGGGATCCGCGAGGAAAACGGCTTGCTTGTTCTCAATAAATAAATCTGTCCCCTTTTTGGTTCACCCCAATTTCCTTTAGCAGCCACGAGGCTATTGGTTGTACATGAATGGTCATATTGCCTGACTGAAGGGAATCTTCTCCATTTTCTGTTAGAATCAACCCCTCCTGCAAGTTCAAGGACGACATGGCTGTCGTCAACGCCCTGATTTCCCTTTCCCTTGTCTGCTCCTGATGCAAATTTTGAGCGACCTGGATCAACAGACCCGCCTGGGGTAGATAAAAATCTACCTCATAGCCGTTTTTAAGGGTAAGATAGTAGATATCCCGTCCCTGGCGCCGCAAGGCAAGGAAAACAAGATTCTCTAGCAATCTGCCGCGATTGGGGGAGAAAGCAAATCCCACGGTGCGGACCAGACCTGTGTCTATGGCGTAGATCTTTTTCGGAGCAATCTGCTGCCGCTTTACGGAGTAATCATAGACGTTGATGGCAAATAGCAGCCAACCGGCTTCCAAGTAAGCGATATAGTTCTTCACTGTGTTGACGCTGCCCAGCATAAGTTGTCTTTTTAGTTTATTGAAAGAGATCTTGCCCCCCGGGTTGCTGATCAGGCAGAAGGCCAGTTCTTTCAACGTCCGTAGATCCTCGATGTGATGGCGCGCAGCAATGTCACGGTACAAAATGTCGTCGTAGAGCACTCGGTGCAACGGAAGATCGGGATACTTGACCGGTTCGGGAATGCCGCCCTGCACGAGGTATTCGTCCAATCGGCGCTGCAGGAGTGATTGATCAGCCGTGGTCAAGCGATTGAGATCGGGCGCCTCATATCCCTTGAACGTGAGAAACTCGTTAAAGGAAAACGGCAGCAACTCGACGGGCAAGTAACGCCCAGTCAATCGGCTTCCCAATTCATCGCTGAGCAACGAGGCGTTGGAGCCGGTGATGTAGAACTTGAACCCCATGTCCATAAAGCGGCGGACGAAGTGTTCCCAGCCGACGACGTTCTGGATTTCATCGATCATGAAGACAGTTTTCTCCCCGAATATTTCTACCAGCGCCTGAAAAAGGGAATTCGCGTCGTCAGCCTGGAAACCAAGGAAACGCTCATCTTCAAAGTTAAGGTAGTAAAAGGACTTCTCTCCCAGATGATGGGCGATCTGTGCCAACAAGGTTGACTTTCCAACTCGGCGCAGACCGGAAATGATCACCGCGTGGGGCAATGCGGCCGCTTTCAGCAGTTGCTGGAGTTTCTCTCGAACCACGCCGGTATCCCGTTTCCAAAATGCCTGGGACTGCTCTAAGAGCATGGCCTTGATCTGTTCCTTGGACCACTTGGTTTGCCAGTTGTTTTCATTCATAGTGAAATAATACAGCCAAATGACTTCATTAGCAATGAAAACAATTCATGATAAGAGGTTACGATGAACAGCTGTTCCCCTTCAGCCCTCCCAAGGTTCCGGCACTCCTAATGGGGACAGATTTCAAATCTGTCCCCATTAGGCGCTGGGACCGGCGCTATCCCTGGGACCGCGGCGCTCCAGGGCCGACAAGACTCTTTAAGACCATTATCGACTTGATCACAGGGAAGCTGGGCGAGACATGCTGACGCAGGCTGGCAGGGCGCCCACTTGAAATGAGAAGGAACTATTATGTCCCAATTATTCCCCCTTCAGCCCTCCCACGGTTCCGGCAAGAAGAGGTCGGAGAAGGCCTGCGCGGCGAAGCGATCGGTCATCCCGGCGACGTAGTCTGTCGCCGCCTGCTCGCGAGTGGGCAAGTCCTCGGATGGATCCAAGCCCAGCAGTTCTGGATTCTCCAGGTAGGAGCGGAAGAGGAGCTGCACCATCCGGCCAGCTCGGTTTTCCTCCCGTTTGGCGATGGGGTCGCGGTAGACCTGGCGGAAGAGGAAGTCATTGAGGGCGTCCAGCTTGGCGGTCAGCTCCTCTCCCAGGAGGATGTCACCCTGGTCGCGGCTGCGCTCGATCACGTCTTGGACCACCACATCGATCAATTGCGAGGCGCCGAAGCCGAAGAGCCGGCGATCGGGGAGATCTTCCGGTTGCAGGGTACCGGCCCGGAGCGCGTCGTCGGTGTCGTGCGAAAGGCAGGCCAGGCGGTCGGCGAGGCGGACCAGACGCCCTTCCAAGGTGGAAGGGCCGGCCAGATCGAGATCATCCTCCCCCTTGGAGTGGTAGAGGATGCCGTCACGCACTTCCCAAGTCAGGTTCAGCCCGACCTGCTCACTGCCGTCGGCTTGAAGGAGTCCTTCCAACAGATCGACCACGCGCAGGCTCTGTTCCTGGTGGAGGAAGTGGCGCTCCGGAAGGACTTGACGGATCGCCTCATCCAAGGCGAAGGCGCCAGCATGGCCGAAGGGAGTATGACCCAAATCGTGACCCAGGGCGATAGCCTCGGCCAGATTCTCGTTCAGGCGAAGGCCGCAGGCCAGGGTGCGGGCGATCTGGGAGACCTCCAGGGTGTGGGTCAAGCGGGTGCGGTAGTGGTCCCCGGTGGGGTTGGGATAAACCTGGGTCTTCCCTTTCAGGCGGCGGAAGGCCTTGCAGTGGATGATCCGGTCGCGGTCACGCTGGTAGGCGGTGCGAACCGGGCATTCCTCCTCGGTCCTTTCTCGACCCCGGCTGCTGCGGGCGAAAGAGGCGAAGGGGGAGAGGGTTTGACTCTCCAACTCCTCCAACTGCTCTCTCACCCGCATTGGGGCTAGAACCTCTTCTTTCGGGGAGAAGAACCCCCCTTACTTCTTCTCTTTCAAAGCGGCTTGAGCGGCGGCCAGACGGGCAACCGGCAAGCGGAAGGGAGAGCAGGAGACGTAGTCCAGCCCGATTATATGGCAGAACTCCACCGAGCTTGGCTCTCCGCCATGTTCGCCGCAAATGCCGATCTGCAACTCCGGCCGGGCGGACTTGCCCCTGGTAACGGCCATCTTCATCAGCTCGCCGACGCCCTCGCGATCCAACTTTTGGAAGGGATCGCTGGGGTAAAGCTCCAGCTCGACATAAGCGCCCATGAAGCCTTTGGTGTCATCGCGAGAGATGCCGCAGGCGGTTTGGGTGAGGTCATTGGTGCCGAAGCTGAAGAACTCGGCGTACTGGGCGATCTTGTCGGCCACCACGCAGGCGCGGGGCAGCTCGATCATGGTGCCCACCAGGTAGTGCAACTGGATGCCGGCGCGAGCGATGACGGCATCGGCAATACGGCGCGTCATTTCCTCGAAATACTTCATCTCTTGCGCGGCGCCGACCACCGGGATCATGATGTCCGGCTGCACCGGCAGCCCTTCCTGGGCCACTTCGCAAGCAGCTTCGATGATTGCCCGGATCTGCATCTCGGAGATCGCCGGGAAGGTGACCCCAAGGCGACAGCCGCGGTGACCGAGCATCGGGTTATTCTCGTGCAGGGCCTCGATGCGCTCCTCGATCACCTCTGGCGTGACTCCCAGCTCTTCAGCGATCTGGCCGACCTTCTCCTTGAAGACGTCCGGCTTGAGAGCTTCGCGGGAAGGGAGGAACTCGTGCAGCGGAGGATCCAGCAGGCGAATGGTCACCGGGTAGCCCTTCATCGCCTTGAAGATGCCGATGAAATCCTCCTTTTGCATCGGGAAGAGGAAGGAGAGGGCTTTGGCGCGTTCCTCCTCATCCTCGGAGAGGATCATGCGGCGCACGTAGTGAATGCGGTCGCCCTCAAAGAACATATGCTCGGTGCGGCACAAGCCGATGCCTTGAGCCCCCAGTTGAATGGCTGTCTCGGCTTGCTTGGGGGTGTCGGCATTTGCCCAGACTTCCAGACGGCGGTACTTGTCGGCCCAGTTCATCAACGTGGCGAATTGCTGGTAGATCTTGGAGTCTTCCGCCTTCAATTGGCCGGACAGAACCTGCTGCACTTCACTGGGAGTGGTCGGCAGGATGCCCGCGATCACTTCAGCGGTGAAGCCGTCTATGGAGAGCCAATCCCCCTCTTTGATCACCTTGCCGGCTACTTCCATCTCGTTCTTCTGGTAGTTGATGTTCAGATCGCCGCAGCCGACGATGCAGACTTTTCCCATCTGGCGGGCCACCAGCGCGGCGTGAGAGGTCATCCCACCCTGGGCGGTGAGGATCCCCTGGGCGGCGTCCATGCCGCGAATGTCCTCGGGAGAGGTGAACTTGCGGACCAGCAGGACCTTCTCCCCTCTGGCTTTCCAGGCCTCGGCGTCAGCGGCGTTGAAGACCACCCGTCCGGAGGCGCCCCCAGGACCGGCCGGCAACCCTTTGGCCAGCACCTGGCCGTCTTTGACAGCCTGCGCTTTGGCTTTGCTGTCGAAGATGGGGGTCAGGAAGGCAGCCACGCCGTCAGCTTCCGGCCGAAGGACGGCCTCCTTCTCGCTGATCAGCCCTTCGGCTTCCATGTCCACCGCCATGCGGGCGGCGGCGAAGGGGTGGCGCTTGCCAGTGCGAGTTTGCAGCATCCACAGCTTGCCTTCCTCGATGGTGAACTCAAAGTCCTGCATATCGCGGAAGTGGGACTCCAGCTTGTCGCGGATCTCCACCAACTGGCGGAAGGAGTCGGGCATCACCGTCTCCAGCTCGCTGATTGGACGGGGCGTGCGGGTGCCGGCGACGACATCCTCACCCTGGGCGTTCATCAGGAACTCCCCGTACATGCGGTTTTCGCCCAAAGCTGGATCGCGGGTGAAACCGACGCCAGTGCCGGAGGTGTCCCCGCGGTTGCCAAAGACCATCGTCTGGACACTGACAGCGGTGCCCCAACTGGAGGGAATATCGTAGAGCTTGCGATAGGCGATGGCACGGTCGTTCATCCAGGAACCGAAGACGGCGCCGATGGCGCCCCACAACTGTTCCCAGGGATCCTCGGGGAAGTCCAGGCCCAGCTTATTCTTGATCTCCGCTTTGAACAGCTTGACCAGTTTCTGCAGGTCTTCGGCGCTCAAGTCGGTGTCGAAGGCGGCATGGGCCTCTTCCTTCACTTCCTCCAGGATCCGCTCGAAGGGATCCTCTTCCTTCTTGTCGACCGGCTTCAAGCCCAGCACGACGTCGCCGTACATGGCCACGAAGCGGCGGTAGCTATCCCAAGCGAAGCGGGCGTTGCCGGTGATCTGGGCCAGGCCTACCACGGTCTGATCGTTGAGGCCCAGGTTGAGGATGGTGTCCATCATGCCGGGCATCGAGGCGCGGGCGCCAGAACGAACGGAGAAGAGCAGGGGGTTGGCCGGGTCGCCGAACTTGCGGCCCATCATCGTCTCGACTTTCGCCAAGTCTGTGTGCACCTGCGCGTCCAGCTCGGCAGGGTAGCTCTGTCCGTGGTCATAATAATAGGTGCATACTTCGGTGGTGAGGGTGAAGCCGGGGGGAACCGAGATGCCCAGATTGGTCATCTCCGCCAGGCCGGCGCCTTTGCCGCCCAGCAATTCCCGCATCGTGCCATTCCCTTCGGAAAACGCGTACACGTACTTTTCCATCAATGATCCTCCATACTGTTGATTGGTCTTCTGATGCCGCACTGGGGCGCGGCGGCCCCAGGGAGAGGTTTCTTTCATGCCACCCTCAATAAGGTAGGGCCGAGAAGTCGCCGAAGGCGCCGTAGAGGTCGCCTAGCTCGGCCAGCAGGCTGAGGCGGCTCTCCCGGCGCACCTTCTCCTCGGCTATGACCAACACCCGGTCGAAGAACTGGCTAACCTGTGGGGTAAGCGCCAGGAGCACGGCGAGAGAGGCTTGGGGGGTGCTGCGGTCCTCGCGTTGAGCCCAACGCAGCGCGCTGTACAGAGCAGCCTCCGCCTCCTCCATCCCCAGTTCGACGATGTGCCGGCGGAAAGGTCCGGCGCTCTTCCCGATATTCTTGATCCTTTTAGCGGAAAGAGCCAGAGCGATCAACTCCTCCATGCCCAACTGAGCGCGGACCAGTTCGGCTTTCGTGGCGGCTTGTGCCGGGAGGAGAGGGCTGGCCCCGATGGCGCAACTGATCACCTCGAAACTGGCGCCGCGCTCCTCCAGTAGAAAACGCAGGCGGCCGGTGAGGAAGCTTAGCAACCGCGACTTGCCCTCTGCGGAGAGAGGAGCCAGCTTGGAGACGGCCTCGGCGCCCATCGTGACCAGTTCTTCCAAGGAGAGAGGCAGCTCTTTCTCTACCAGGATAGCCAACAGTCCCTGGGCGGCGCGACGCAAGGCGAAGGGGTCGGCCGAGCCGCTCGGCTCCATGTTCAGAGCGAAGAAAGCGGCCAGGGTGTCCAAGCGGTCAGCCAGTCCGGCCAGGATACCGGCCCAGGTGGCGGGCAACTCATCCCCCAAGGAGCGGGGTTGATAGTGCTCAGCGATTCCCTGGAAGACGTTCGCTTCCTCGCCGGCAAGTCTTGCGTATTCCCGCCCCATGATCCCTTGCAGCTCGGGCAACTCGCCGACCATGGCCGTGGTCAGGTCAGCTTTTGCCAGGAGAGCCGCTCGCTTGGCCCGCCGCTGCTCCTCGGGGGGAAGCTGCAAGCGCGCCGCTAATCGGCCGGCCAGGAACTCCAAGCGTTTCGCCTTCTGAGCCATCGAGCCCAGCTTCTCGTGGAACTTGATCCCACTAAGATCAGCCACTCGATCCGCCAATGGCTTGGCCTGGTCCAGGCGGAAGAAGAGGCGAGCGTCCTCCAGGCGGCCTTGAAGCGCCTGCTCGTTGCCCCGCACAACGATCTCCTCACCGAACGGAGGGCCGTCGCGGAAACAGAGGAAGTAGGGCAACAAGCGCCCCTCTTCGTCGCGTATCGGCACTTGCTTTTGGTGGTGGCGCATGACGGTGGTCAACACCTCGGGGGGCAAGTCCAAGAAACCGGAGTCGAAGCGGCCGCGGAAAGCAGTGGGGTACTCCAGCAGGTGGACCAGCTCTTCCGCCAATCCTTCCGCCCAGTAGGGGGAACCTCCCACTTCGGCCGCCAATCGAGCGCTCTCTTGCTCCAAGCGTGTGCGGCGTACGGCCGGGTCAACCAGGACGAAGGCCTCCTCCAGCTTCCCGGCGTATTCCGCGGGATGCCCGATCGTTACCTGGCCGCCGAAGAAGCGATGACCCTGGCTGATGACGCCGGTCTCGACTCCCAGCAAGCTGAAGGGGATAAGCTCTTCTCCATACAGGCAAAGCGCCCATCTGACAGGCCGGACATAGAGGAGATCGCCTTCCCCCCAGCGCATCAGCTTGGGGAAGGGGATGCCGGTCATCACCGAAGGAAGCAGTTCGGCCAAAAGCTGGGCCGGTGTTTTCTCGCTCTTTTTATTGATATAGATGTAACCGTCCTCGCGCTGCGCTTGCTGGAGGGTGGCCCCCTCTTTGCGCAGGAAGCCGAGCAGGGCTGGGGTAGGCTGCCCCTCGGCGGTGAAGGCGACTTTCTCGGAAGGCCCCTTCTTATGGGTGTAGGCGCGGGACTCGTCGAAACACAGCTCCTTGGCGAAGAGGGTCAGACGGCGCGGGGTGGACCAAGCGGTGAGGTCGCTGAAGTGGAAGCCGGCATCCTCCAGCGCTTTTTCTCCGCGCTGGGCCAGTTCCGTTGTGGCAGCAGCCAGGAAACGGGCCGGAATCTCCTCAACGCCTAGCTCAAAGAGCAGGTCCGACATTCTCTCTCTCCAGATAGAGGCGGGCGCTTTGCCGCACCACCTCGCGCATGCGGGCGATCAGCTCGATTCGCTGGGCGACCGAGATCGCTCCCCGCGCATCAAGCAGGTTGAAAGTGTGGGACATCTTCAGGCCATACTCATAAGAAGGCAGCACCAGCTTCTCCTTCAGGCAATTGCCGGCTTCCTCCTCGTAGAGGCTGAAGAGCTGCCAGAGGCGGGAGGTCTCGGCCACTCGGAAGGCGTACCGGCAGGACTCCACCTCGGCGTCGCGGCTGATCTCGCCATACCGGGTTTCCTCGTTCCAGGCCAAGTCGAAAACGTTGCCCACCCCCTGAAGATACATGGCCAGCCGCTCCAGGCCGTAGGTCAACTCAGCGGCGATCGGCCTCAGATCGAAGCCGCCGGCCTGCTGGAAATAGGTAAACTGGGTGATCTCCAGGCCGTCCAGGGTGACTTGCCAACCGGTCCCCCAGGCGCCAAGGGTAGGCGACTCCCAGTTGTCCTCCTCGAAATGAATGTCGTGCTGGCGTAAGTCCAGGCCGATGGCCCGCAGGGATTCCAGATAGATCTCCTGCACGTCAGGCGGAGAAGGTTTCAGGATCACCTGCAACTGAGTGTGGCGGAAGAGGCGGTAGGGGTTCTCGGCGAAACGGCCGTCAGCCGGGCGGCGTGAGGGTTGCACGTAGACGGTTCGCCAGGGGCGAGGGCCGAGCACGCGAAAGAAGGTGGCCGGATGCATCGTGCCGGCCCCGACTTCCATATCGTACGGTTGCTCGATCACGCACCCCAGCCTCGCCCAATACTGTTCTAAAGTTAAGATCAGATCCTGGAGGAACATCGTTTTTTTGACCCCTTAGCTTACCCCGCAAGGGTTGCCGCGTCAAACACTTTGGGGTCACATCTTCATATGTCATTCTTTTCTTTGAAAAAGGGGACAGATTTATTTATTCACACCAAGGGAACCTCTATTCAAAAATAAATCTGTCCCCTTTAACCCTTTAACCTGTTTTACCTGATCAGGTCTTCCATGTCACAGCAGAGCGCCTTGGAGAGCTTAACCAGTAGATCAACGCTGGGAGTGCGCTTGCTGTTTTCGATCTGGGACAGTGCCGGGATTGACACGCCGCACGCCTTTGCCAGCCTTGCCAAGGTGAACTTTCTATATTCACGCCAGACTTTAAGGGAACCTTTGGGAACCTTTGGGGTCACATCTTCATATGTCATTATTTTCTTAACTTCAGAATATTTGTGTGCATAATGAAGCGATGAGCAGACCCCTTCGGATGGATCACCTCGACACTTTTTACCATGTTTTGTCCCGTGGAAACGAAAGAATAGAAATATTACGCACTTGGAGCGCGTGGTCAAAAAGATATTTGCTGACATCTGAAGATGTGACCCCTAGTTCTTCCTCAACCGATTGAGATGAGGCGCCCCAGACGTTCCCGGATGGCATCCACAGTTGCTTGAGCCAGAAGCAGGGAATCGTGCGCCTCGGCCTCCGGTGGCGCTTCGTCAGAACCGGGATAGCGGAATGCCCAGGCAAAGATGGTGAGATCCCGGGCGGGATCGAGTGTCTCCTTCAGGGATGCATCGATTTGTTCACACGCCGAGGCCAGTTCGTCGAGGTCATGAATCTTGCGGAAGGCGGTATCGTGCGCCGTAAGGAAGGCTTTCATGGCCTTTTCCGCGGCCTGCTGGCAGTGGAATAGAGCGTCTTCGATCAAAGGCGGATCAGCGGCTAGGTCAACTTGTGCGCTCCGCAAGTCATTGTCGGCCTTCTGGAGCCAAGCTTGAACTTCTTGCCGTTTTTCATCCGGCATAGAGCAACCTCCCTTCACGCACAACAGTGGCGGGAAGCGACGAAACGATGGCCAGCCCCCGGTCAAACTCCTCGCGGGTGAGGACCAACACGTCCTTGGCGATTCCCATTCCGCACAGGGCTCGGAACGCTTGCTGCTCGCGTTTGTAGCGCGGCAGAGGTGAATCGCGGACCACTACGAGAAAGTCGTAATCGCTGTCCTCATTCGCTTCGTCACGGGCGCGCGATCCGAAAAGGTAGATTCGCTCCGCATGTAAACAGACACGCAAGCGACGTACCGATTCCGATATGGGATTGGCGACCGTGATTGAATCGGTTTTCTCGATCATGATCCCTCCTATTTCAGCGCTCCAGACTGGCAGTCTCTCTGAACCGCCTCTGCACCAACGCGGCTCCCCATCTTCTCGCCTTCATTCATGAGTTGCTCCAGTTTCTTCCGCAATGATTCCGCGCGTTTCTGTTTGATTATATCATTGACCTGTTTGCGAAGGATCTCAGCTTGCTCCAGGGGTTACTGTCCATGTTTGGTCGATCCATCTTTCGCGGCTTTACTCTTATTGTTGAATTGGCGACAACCACTCATTCGTAAGCAGTTGCTGTCTCCAATTATCCCTTATGAGCAGCGCAACAACAAAGGAACTCCTACCAGGAATGGCTCTTTCTCATGCCGAGTGGGAAAGGCAGTCTGAGAGCAAAAAGAGGTGTACTGCGTGGATGGACTGGCGTCTTTATTCGAGAGAGCGTTGCGACTTGTCCCCCCGGAGGATCACAAGGATAGAGTTCCATGAAGGCAAGGGCATCATCAAAGTATTCGTCGACTTTCCCCGAGGGAGTCTTTTCTACAGAGTTTTGGCGTCTTGAGCTGCACCCTCGTTGTTCGCCCGCTTCGGGTTCTTCTGAGCTCGCGGACCATGCTCAGTTAGCTCCCCCGACTACCGTTCCAACCGCCAGAGGCGCCATTTTTCCTGGGGGGCATCGGCGCACCGATAGCTGTAACTATCAATAGCAATAAATGAATCTATCCCCTTTTTCCTCTTTTTCCTTAAAAGCGAGATCCTTCGCTTCGCTCAGGATGACAAGGGGCTCAGGATGACAAAACGCTCAGGATGACAAGGGGCTCAGGATGACAAAACGCTCAGGATGACAAAACGCTCAGGATGACAAGGGGCTCAGGATGACAAGGGGCTCAGGATGACAAAACGCTCAGGATGACAAAATGCTAAGGATGACAAAATGCTAAGGATGACAAAAAGGCGCTCAGGATAATGAGAGGGGCTGCCTCAGGATGATATGAGGAAGCCCCTCCGCTAAGAAGTATTATGTCCCCAATGAATTAGGATCTGCTTTAGGCTTTTCCCATGGAGGTGGCGTAGGCGCGGGCGATCTTTCCGGCCAAGCGCGCGTTGGACTCGGCCAAGGCGATGTTGGTGATGGCGGTCTTGCCGTTGGAGGCCTTCTCCAGGTAGCTGAGGAGGAAGGGGGTGAGATCCTTGCCGCGGACCCGCGCTTCCTCGGCTGCGGCCAGCGCGTTGGCGATCAGCTCCTCAACCATGGCTGCCGGCAGCTCTTTAGCCCGCGGCGGCGGGTTGGCGATGAGGATGGCCGTCTCCAGCTTCAGCTCGTCCCAGGTGGCATGCATCACCGGCACGATCTCCTCGACCACGTCGACCGAGGGGATGCGCAGGCTGGAGTGGCGCGTGTAGAAAGCCGGGAACTCGTCGGTGCGGAAGCCCAGGGTAAGGATGCCCAAGGTCTCCAGCCGTTCGACTGTTCGCGGCAGGTCGAGGATCGCCTTGGCGCCCGCCGACACGACCAAGATCGGAGTCTTGGCGAGTTCAGTGAGATCCTCAGAGATGTCGAAAGTAATCTCCGCTTGCCGGTGTACGCCGCCGATCCCGCCGGTGGCCATCACCCGGATCCCAGCCAGGCAAGCGATGCGGATCGTGGCCGAGACGGTGGTCCCTCCGGAGAGCTGTTTGGCCAACACCAAGGCCAGACTGCGAGCTTGGATTTTCTCCCCCTGCAAACCGGCCAGCTCTTCCAATTCAGCCGAGGTCAACCCCACTTTGAGGATACCCCGCATCACTCCGATGGTCGCCGGGACGGCGCCCTCCTTGCGGACCGCCTGCTCAAGAAGGGCGGCTGTCTCCAGGTTTTGCGGGAAGGGCAAACCGTGGGTCACTAAGGCCGTCTCCAGTGAGACCACCGGCTTGCCCTGAGCCAGGGCTTGGCGAACTTCCTCATGGATCTCTATCATGGTCTGTTTCCTCCTTCAAGGTTGAGATAGGGTTGACCCCCCAAGGCGGCAACCACCAAGGCTCCCAAATGGTTGCCCCGTTGTAGTGCCTTCAGAGGGTTTGAAGAGGTCATCATTTCCACCAAAAAAGCGGCGTCGAAGGCATCGCCCGCGCCGGTGCTGTCCACAACCTCAGCCGGATAGGCCGGTTGGGAGAGTGAACACCCTGGCGCCAGATAGCCGGCGCCGTCTTGTCCCTGTTTCAAAGCTACGCACGAGGCGAAGCGCAGCAGGTTGTCCGGCGCAAGGCCGGGAAGAAGAGCTTCCGCCTCTTGTTCATTGAGCAGGAGGAAATCGAGGGGGCTGATTTCCGCCAAAAGTCGCTCCGGGCCGTACCCCTCGATCAGATGAAAGCTGGCCGGGTCGAAGGCGATGGGCAAACTGCGTCGGCGCGCTTCCTCCAGGAGAAGAAGGACGAAATGCAAAGAGGAGCGGGTGAAGAGGGTATAGCCGGTGAAGAAGAAGACGTCGGCGTCTTCCAGGATCGAAACCTTGCAGTCCTCCGGACCAAAGGAGAGGGCAGGCTCTTTGTCCATGATGAAGGCTCGCTCCCCATCGGCTTTCACAATCGCCCCGATGCGCGCTGTGCGAGCGCCGGGGACAACCATAAGGCTATCCTCCACACCCTCCTCGGCCAGGTGTTGCCGCATTAATCCCCCCAACCAATCGTCCCCGATCTTGCCCACCAGTCGCACCTGGATGCCCAATCGTCGAGCCCATACAGCCACATTGGCTGCTGAACCACCGGGGAGCAATTCGGCCCGCCCGGGCACATCCGAACCCCAGCGAAGCGCCTCCTGGGGTTTAAAAAGAAGATCCCAGGCGATGTCGCCGAGGCAGACCAATTTCACGACAGCAGATCCCTCTGCATACTTCTGTTATTGTACTCCCTCTCGTCCGGGAAAAATCGAGTTCCAAGAGATATTCATCGGAAAAAAGCGATCCCGCAGATCCTTCTCCTCCTGACTTGGTCCACGACCGACTTCCTATGGAACCTGGCTCCGCAATGGAGCCTGCACCTGTCGCCCCCAGGCGCCCCTTGTCTCCCCGAAAGCAGGGACAACGAGGGGATTGATCCTATCCGCCTTTTTTTTCGGCCTCCACCACAGAAGCCACGCATTGCAGGAAGAGGTCAAAATCTTTCATCTCGGTCTCGAGGATACGATAGATCTCCTCTGGGTCGATCTCCCAATAAAGGTGGACCAGGCGGTTGCGAAAACGAGCCATCTTCTTTAAATCATCGGCCAAGGGCTCCCCAAGGTACCCAGCCTCGAAAAGAACTTGGAAAGTGTCTGCATAGTCCTTGGGTGAGCGCAACCCGGCGCGAGCCGCCCAGTGGCCTGCGAGGTCGATGATCGCTTCGATGGCAGCTATAAAGTTATACTTGGCGCTGCTCTGTTTGTGGGCATCGGATAGGAACTCCGCCTTCGGGAGGATGGCAACCTCCTTCAACAGGCGCATGCTGGCGCGAAGCGAGCCGGTCAGCTTGGTCAGACGTTCTCGATCGAGGCTCATGAGATCCCGAGAGCCTCCCGCAAATAGGCGTCCAATTTGGGCCGGAACTCCCAATACTCTTTTCGGGTCAGCAGCTCGTAGTCTTCCCGGTAGTCAGGGTTCCGATCCAGCAGCACCACGCCCTCGTCGGCGACGCGGCAGCGAAAGGCGAGAGGCGCTCGATTCAAGACCTGAAGATCGACCGGGAAGGAGATCGCTTCCTCGATGGTCATCTCCAGGGGGATGGCGAAACCCAGGGTAAGGCGGTGTTCCTGGTCGAGCGCGTTAAAGGCCGGCTCGGTCAAATAGACAGCCAAATCCACATCGCCCGGCTGGGTGGAACGAAGGGAAGAACCGTGCAGGTAAGCGAAGAGGATCTCCTGGCGAGCAGCCAGGCAGCGGACCATCTGTTCGACTTTCTCTTGCGGCAGGGCAACTAATTCCATTTTTCAGCTATATCTCACTGCTTGAGCAACGCACCTGTGCCTACAGCCGGCGGGGATGGTCGGTGTGCGACTCCTGGGCCAAGGCGGTCAGCGCTTCCTCCACGTGCCCTTTCACCTTCACCCCGGGCCAGGCCACGCGAAGGTTCCCCTTGGGGTCGATGAGGAAAGTGCTGCGGATCACTCCCTCGTACTCTTTGCCGTACAGCTTCTTCTTCCCCCAGGCGCCGTAGGCGGCAATGACAGCATGTTCCTGGTCGCTGAGCAAGTGGATCTTCAGTTGGCGCTTTGCTCGGAAGCGGCTGTGGCTCTCCGGCGAATCCGGGCTGATCCCGATCACCTCTGCCCCCAGGCTGTGGAATCTCTCCAGGTGGGAGGTGAAATCGATGGCTTCCAAGGTGCAGCCGCTGGTATTGTCTCTGGGATAGAAATAGAGAACCAACCATTGGCCGATGAACTCATCCAGGCAAATTTCCTTGCCCTCCTGGTCAGGGAGGCAGAAAAGCGGCGCCGCGTCTCCAACTTGAATCATGCCTTCCTCCTCTACTCGTTTCCCTGATTGTATCGTCTTATCGGCCGCTGTCCCAACTACAGCTCTTCTTTCCTGATGTCGCTGGTTACAGAGGGGAGCGCAGGTAGAGGGCCTGCACCTGGCTCGCCGGCTGACCTTCACCTTTACGAAAGCCTTCCCAGGTCAGCCGGCCGAGGCTGCCCGGACGCAGCACCCAGGCATCGGGAGGCGCTCGATGGAAGCCAGCGAAGGGGATCCAGCCAAGCGGTTCCCCGGTCAGGGCAACCGGCTCAGAGCATGCGGCCAAGGTTTCGCAGATCTTCTCGGGTGTGGCCGCCTGCGAGGGTATGATCGTCTCAACAGCGCCCTTGACGACGCGGTAAAGGCCCCAATAGAGCTCGCCCCCGCGGGCATCCAGAAGCGGAACCACCAGCCCTTCACCAACCTGGCAAGCCAACGCCTCTAGCGTTCCAACCGCCACCAGTGGGACTCCCAAGGCGAACCCCAGTCCCTTGGCGAAAGCCAGCCCCGAGCGCACTCCGGTGAAAGAGCCGGGGCCGTGCGAGAGGCCGATGGCGGCCACCTCCCGCCACTGGGCGCTGAGTCGCTTGAGGAGAGCCTCTACCTCAGCGGCCAGGATCGGCAAATAGGGGCGTCGCAGTCCCCCCGATTCCCCAGCCAACCAGAGCGACTCTCCCAGGAGGCCGCCCTCCTCCAGAAGAGCCACTCCCTGGTAAGGAGTTGCGGTGTGTACGGCCAGCAGCAGGCGGCCGGTGGAAGGCTTCTTAGGCGTCATCGTCGCTCTCGATCTTGATCTCCCGTTCCTTCTCTCCCCTCGCCTCGAGTGTCACTCGCACCGTCCCGGGCGGCAGCAAGCCCTCCATCTTCTCCGCCCACTCGATGGCGGCAACTCCCTCTTCCCACTCTTCCCAGCCCAGTTCCTCGGCAGCCGGCCGCTCGATGCGGTAGAGGTCGATATGAAAGAAAGGCGGGTCGCTGGGATAGAACCGGACCAAAGTGAAGGTGGGGCTTTTGGCCCATCCCTCGGGGATTCCCAGGCCGCTGGCCAATCCTTGCACGAAGACGGTCTTGCCGGCGCCCAGGCGGCCGAAGAGAGCCACCACCGAGCCGGGGCTCAAGTCGGCAGCCAGCTTGAAGCCGGCGGCGCGCGTCTCCTCCGGGCTGCTGCTGTGCAACATGCGCAGGGGGCTCATCGGCAGCTCACAGGATCTTGCTGAGGAAGGTGCGGCAACGCTCGGTTTGGGCGTTCTTGAAGATCTCCTCGGGGGTTCCCTCCTCCAGGATCACCCCGTCGGCCAGGAAAAGAACGCGCGAGGCCACCTCCCGGGCGAAGCCCATCTCGTGGGTGGCGACCAGCATGGTCATTCCTTCACGGGCCAGCTTCTTCATCACATCCAGCACCTCGCGGGTGAATTCCGGGTCCAAGGCCGAGGTCGGCTCGTCGAAAAGCATGATCTCGGGTTGCATGGCCAAGGCGCGGGCGATGCCGACCCGCTGCTGCTGCCCCCCCGAGAGCTTGGGCGGAAAGGCGTCGCGCTTGTCGGCCAAACCCACTTTGGTCAACAGCTCCATGCCGATTCGCTCGGCCTCCTCGCGGCTCTTCCGTTGCACCACCAGCGGCCCCAAGGTGAGGTTCTGCAATGCCGTCAGGTGGGGGAAGAGGTGGAACAACTGGAAGACCATGGTCATCTTCTGGCGGATCTGGTTGAGATTGGTCTTCTCGTGCGTGACGACCTGGCCCAACACCTCGATGCGGCCTGCGTTCGGCTCCTCCAGCCGGTTCAGACAGCGCAAGAGGGTGGTCTTGCCGGAGCCCGAGGAGCCGAGCAAAACGATTACCTCGCGCTGCTGGACTTCCAGGTTGACCCCCTTCAAAACTTCCAGGCGGCCGAACCTCTTGTGCAGGTTCTCTACTTTGATGACGCTCATTGCCCCACTCCCAACTTTTTCTCGAGGAGGACCACCAGGCGCGAGACGGGGATCGTGATCAGCAGGTAGAAGAGGGCCGCGCCGATGTAGGGAGTGAAGACATTGCCGCTGGAGGTGGAGATGTAGCGGGCGGTGGTGGTCAGTTCGAAGAGAGCGATGATGGCGACCAGTGAAGAATCCTTCAACATGGCTACAAAGTCGTTGGTCAAGGGTGGCAGGATGCGGCGGATGGCCTGGGGCAGGATCACGTAGCGCATCGCCTGAGTGGTGGTCATGCCGATGGAGCGGGCTGCCTCCACCTGGCCGCGTTCAATGCTCTGAATGCCGGCGCGGAAGATCTCCGAGATGTAGGCGCCGTAGCAGAAGGCCAGGGCGAACACCCCGGCCGGGATCTTATCCAGGTTGATGCCGATGGAGGGCAGGGCGTAGTAGATGATCAGGATCTGCAGCATCAGGGGTGTGCCGCGCACGATCTCCACATAGAGGGTGGTGGGGATGGTCAGCCAGCGCGATTTGGAGAGGCGGGCGATGCCCACGAACATCCCGATGATGGTGGCAAAGAACATCCCCAGCACGGAGAGCAGCAGGGTCATCAGGAAGCCCTGCCAGAGCTGGGGGAGGATCTTCACAAAGAGGCTGAAATTGAAATCCATGAGCGGCTCCTTCTAGCCGTGAATAAGACGGGACATAATGCACTTGTCCTAAAATGCATTATGTCCCTAACTATTTTTTATGTCTCGAACTATTTCAGGCGGATGGACGTGTCTTTAGGGCGTTATGCCGAACCACTTCTCGTAGACGCGCTGGTAGGCGCCGTCAGACATGGCCTTTTGCAGGGCGAAGGTGAAATCCAGCATCAGTTGGCTGTCACCCTTGCGGATGGCGTAGCCGTAGTCCTCGGTGGTGAACTTTTGGGCGATCTGGATCAGGTTGGCGTTGGAGCGCATGATCTGGTAGGCGTTCACCGGGACGTCATTGACGACTGCATCGATGCGGCCGTTCTCCAGATCTTTGAAAGCCAGCAGGATGTCTTCGTACCGTTCTACGTAAGACCCTCCATGGCGGTGGCGGCTTCATCGCCAGTGGTGCCCTTTTGCACGCCGACCTTCTTGCCCTTCAGATCCTCCGGGCCTTTGATGGAGGTAGTGGTCTTCAGAATGACGATCCCCTGGCCGGACTGCATGTAGGGGCCGACGAAATCCATCTCGTTGGCGCGCTCGCTGGTAATAGTCACGGCGGAGGCGATGAGGTCTACTTTATTGGCTTTCAACGAGGCGAAAATGCCGTCCCAGGCCACCTTCTCCCACTTCATCTGGTAGCCGGCGATCTTGCCCAGCTCGTTAATCAGTCGATGTCGAAACCGACCATCGCCCCGACATCGTCGATGTACTCCATGGGTGGGTACTCGGGGGCGGTGCCGATGGTGACGACCTTGGCCGGCAGGGTGCTGGGGGTAGGGGTGGGGGATGGCGTAGGACTGGGGGATGGCGTCGGGGTGGGGGAGCTGGTAGGGGTGGGGGTCGCAGTAGGGGTGGAGGGTTGGGCGCAGGCGCCCAAGCCAACCACGATAGACAGAACCAACAGGAAAGCTACAAAACGTTTCATCATTTATTTCTCCTTATCCATGTCTTCTTCGGGGCAAGTATACCATACCGTCTCTATAGTAGGGGCGACGCATGTGTCGGCCCTACTGACCGCGCGTGATAAGGGGGCGGTCGCCGGATCCCCTTTCTACAGCGTCTCCAGCGCTTTGGTCATGCTCTGGCGAAAGGTCCCCCAGTAGGTCTCGAAAGTAGCGCCGCGAGCCAGGAAGGGGGTGACTACGCAGGAACGCAGTACGAAGACGCTGCCGACCCGTCGCCATTCCTCCTCGGGGATGCCGAAACGGCGCAGGAAAGCCAGCGGAGTGTCCCGGTACTCCTTCTGCTCCAGTGAAGTCTTGGAGAGGATGAAATCGCTGGACAGGAGAGGGCCGGTGGGGCGAAAGCCGTGTTCGCAGATTCGCTGGTTGAGCGCGTTCATCACTTCCAGGTCGGCGTTGCCCTGCTCATTGAAGGCGTAGACGACGATGTTCAAGTCGGGCTCAGTCAGCGGCAAGACCAAGTAGTTGCGGCCGTTGGCGGAGAAGAGGGGTTGCTCCAGCAGTGAGCGATAAAACTGCCGGGCGCCTCCGATAGATGAGCCGATCAGCCGGCCGTAACCCCCCCAGTGCAGCGGCACCAGGCGATGAGCGACCCAGACGGCCGCTGCTGCCGCCCCAGGTTTAGACCCTTCCAGGATGTAGCTCCCCAATAGTTGGGGGTTATCCTCCGCTTCCTCGAAGACATAGGCGGCGAAGTAGGAGATCAGCTCTACCACGCGACGGTCGCGAGCCAGAAAGGCGCCGGCAGGGTAGGGGATGTAGCCCAGTTTGTGCGGATCAACAGTGATGGAGTCAGAGCGGGAGATGGCCTGGTAGGCTTGGTAGATGTGGTCTGAAGGCCAGTCAGAGAGAGATTCCTGCAGCTCTTCCCGCATCTGGGGGAGATCCATGAAGGAGCCCTGCGCATCGAGGAAAGCGCTGCGCACATAACCGCCATAGGCAGCATCGATGTGCAACCAAAAGGAGAGGCCCCGCTTGGAAAACTCATCGCGGAGGTCGGCGATGCGGTACACGCCATCTACCGCACCCTCTTCGGTAGTGCCGACTACCGCCACCACCGCCAAGACGGGGGTGTGGGATTCCAATAGAGCCTCCAGTGTCACCCGCAGCGATTCCAGGTCCATGCGGTAGTCGTCCTGCACTGGTATCTGAATGAGGCGCTCCTGGCCCAGGCCGAGCAAATCCATCGCTTTCACCCACGAATAGTGCTTGCTCTGCGGAACCAGCACCTTGCCCAACCCGCCTGCCGGGATCCCTTGGCCGCGTACTGAATGCGCGCGCACCTGCTCGAAGCAGCCCATCTGCTTGGCTTGCTCCAACAGATCCAGGATGCTTGCCGGAGAAAGGTTCCAAAGCGCCCAATCATCTAGGCCTGCGACCAACTCGGGAACTGTCCGGCGCAAAGCGTGGGGGATCGACTTCAGGTTTCGCGCCAGCCACAGCCCCTCGTAGTTGGCGATTGTTCCCCCAGCGGTGAGGTGGCCCCAGGACTGGGCTGGGTCGTACCCCATCATCGCCGCCAGTTGGCGGCCTGTCTCCAGCTCCAGGCCGGTGGTGCCCGGCGATCCCTCGTAAGCGACATTGTTCTGGTTGTAGAGGAGGGCCAGCATATAACCCAAGTTGGCCGCCATCAAGGTATCGGCAGTCATGTGCCCCAGGTAGCGAGGGGAGAACCAAGGCACCGAGGTCATCTGCAGCAAGCCGGCCAGCTCCACCAAAACCTGGCGCATCTCCCGCACGGTCGCTTGGAAGCCCTCTTCCTCTTGGTCCGAAGGAGTAATGACGAGTGGATCATCCGGGTGAAAGCCGCGCCGCCACTCGGCGTAATCATCCATCATGTAGCCGAGCATCTGTTTGAAGACGGGGTAGTTCTCCGACTTGGGCCCCAGGAAGAGGGCGTTTACCGCTTTGTGTTCCACAGGCGCGCTTCCTTTCCTCCCACTCTCGATTTTGGAGATAGACCAGTTAACCGGGCTTGGTAAGCCGTTCCTCGCTTGGGCAGAGCGTCCAAGCCTCGTTGTACATCTTGGCATACATCACCACGTTGTCGCGGGCGTAGCGTCCCAGGCCGGCGTTGGCCAGCACGTACCCGCGCAACTCGCCGATGCGCTCGAAACCCAGCTCTTCGATGATCTTTTGCGTGGCGATATGAAAGGTAGCGCAAAGGACAGTGCCGTATTCCGCCCCGCTCTCGCTGATCAGCCGGTCTATGGCGCGGGTGAATTGGCGGGCGATGCCGCGACCGCGAAAGGCGGGGTCGGTGATCAGCACCGACAGCTCCACGGCCATGTTCTGCGCGCTGGGGGTGAGGAAGCAAGTGGCGGCCTGCTGTTCCCCTTCGGTGATCCGGTAGATGCGCCATTGCTCGGCCCAGCGCGGCCAGCGGCTGGGGAAAAGGATGTCTTCGTAGACGCTGCCGAAGAGCTCGGGGAAGGCTTCGCGGTGCAGGCGGGCGACTTCTTCGATCTCCCTGGGACTGGCCCAGTCCATGTCACGGAGGCGAAACCCCCCCGATATTTCCTCATCGACGGCGGACCAAACCAGCCTGCGGTCCACCAGCCTGCGGGTCTGCGGCGAGGGGAGGATATTGTGTACCCCCTTGTTCATCATTTCCTGAAGGACTTCTTCATCCTGCAGCATCTCTGCACTCTCCTTTTCTTATGATCGATCTGAGCGTTTCCATGATAGCACGGTATGAAGGGGACAGATTTATTTATTGGTTCTTTCTCAAACTGAGTGGGTAAGGCAATCTGAGGGTAAACATGGTCTCTGGGACCATCGGCTTTCCTGGGACCGCGGCGCCCCAGTGCGGCAAATCTGGGATCGGGACCATCCTTGGGATTGAGACCGCTCCTGGGATCATCGGCTTTCCTGGGACCGCGGCGCCCCAGTGCGGCATCTACAGTAACAAGACGGAAGCCAACCGCTCATGATAGCGCCGCAGGGCCGACACTCGACAGAGGGAGGGGGTAAGCAGCGCGATCGGCTTGAGGGGATCGAGGATCTGGTGTCTACTATCCCTATGAACGTGAACCGCAAGCTTTGCCTCCTCAGTATCAGCCTCCTGGTGTGTCTTCTGACCTCCTGTATGCTTCCCCAGGCCAGTCAGCCCTCGAGCAGCCAGGTTGCTTCGCCGGAAGCCGGCGCCTTCTTCTACAGCGCCGTCGGGGAAGGCATCTCACTGGAAGTGAGCGGGCGGGACGAGGAGCCGGCCACTCCGACTGGTTTGCGCCGGATCTACCTGATCCCCTGGCTGGGGATCCTCCTGCGCGGCGGCGGGGAAGGGCCGGAGGATGGACTGACCCTCTACTTTCCCAAGGATCTAGCTTCCGGTGTCATCCGCCTAAGCCCCTTTGCAGACAAACCGGGTCGCCCCCGCGCCGGTGAAGTGACCGCCCTCTTTTACACCCAGGGGACAGCTTTCGGGGCGCTAGAGGGAGAATTGAGCATTGAATCAGTGGGGGACGATCAGACTCTTACCGGCAGCTTTCAGTTGACCGCGGTCGCCCTCTCCGATCCTAACCGAACAGTGCGCCTGCGCGGCTGGTTTCGCCGCATCCCCCTCTACCCACCGTCCCTTCCGTCAGGGGAAGTGACCTCAAGGGTTGACCAAGGAAGAGGGGTTCCTTTTCATTTCAAGTGGGCATCCTACCAGCCTGCGACAGGAGAAGACTTGCTGCCGCAGGCTGTTTAGTCAAGCTTCCCATTAATCAATGGTGATGATGATCTTAAAGAGTCTTGTCGGCTCTGGGATCGCGGCGCCCATGGCATTCTTGGGTGTTGCGCTCCCAGGAAAGGCGACAGTTCCAGGAACAGTGCTAACCTTAGGAATGATCTCAGGTTTGCCGCACTGGGGCGCCGCGGTTCCAGGGATGGTCAAGCTCTTTTGTTTTTAAGGTCTCATCGACCCCGATCTGGTTTACGCCGGAGTGGTTCACGTAGGGGCGGGTTTCAAACCCGCCCACGCACGGGCTGTCTCGGGTCTATCTTGGCACAGAGGGGGTTGTCGAGTTGCCGCAAGTTGACTTGTTGTCGTCAGCCTTGATGATCCCAGAGACCTTGTTTACTCTCAGATTGCCTTACCAACTCAGTTTGAGAAAGAACCGGAAGAGGGGAGTCGGAACCTTGTTTCGAAGACAGACTTTGCCCTCTGGTCCAAGATCGAGAAGGGATGATCTCCTCCTCAAAGTAGAAATCGGATCAAGTAGGGCGGACAGTGGGATCAAAGCCTTCCTCCTGAGTGTCGTTTGGTGGTTTAATTACTCGAGGAATAAAAGAAAGGAGGAAAGAGATGACTATCGTTGAGCTCCTAATGTCGATTCTAGCGGCTATTTGTAGCGCGATTCTGGCCTGGTTCACCATTCGCGTCCCCTGATCTTCGGCCAGCCCTCCATAAGAATGAGCGGCAGGCACTCCGCTTTTGAAGGGTTTGTTCCTGTCTTTTTTTAGCTTGTCCTTTTGGCCTGTGCAGTAGCTGTCCGGTGCCGAACGGATAGGAGTTGCTCCTCATCGATCGGTGGGTGTTCATCGCCCCCCTTTTTTGCAGGTTATTCCATTGCAGCGATCGAGGAACCGGTTTTGCATCTGTTAGAATAAGCTCGAGCGGTCTCCGGCGGAACGCCGGGCTCTCTTCAATTCAATGCTAGGAGGGTAATCGGGTGAACAAGAATCGGATTCGACAGGGGATCCTGGCGGGGTTCCTTGCCATCGTTTGTCTTCTGCCCATCTCGGGCTGGGCTGTCGCGGCGACCCAGATTCCAGCAGCCGCGCCGGTTGCGCCGAGCGATAACGCAAGCGCGGCGGTCGATGCCGGGAGTCTTGATGGAGCGCCCATTCCAATCGACCGCAACCGCATCAAAATGGTCATCTACCCCAGCTTCGGCAACCCGGCTATTCTCCGCTGCGGGGACCAGTTGACCGTCGAATACGATCCCCGCGACCAGAACTGGAGCCTGCCGTTTCCGGTCTACCAAGAGTTCACTGCCTTCTTGCGAACCTCCAATGGCGCCTATCCGCTGACCAAGACGCTGCGTGTCGACGGGTTCACCGTTGGGTACAGCGCCCAGTGGCCGGAGTACGCGCAAGCGCGGAACGCCAATGCCCGCATCTACCTGGTGAAGGTCACCATTCCCGCTGATGTGCCCTTAGACCTTTATGACCTGAGCATCAGCGGTAAACGCCAGGGCGGGGTCTGGTTGCTCGACTCCCAGCCGCACGCCGTCTCCGTGGTGGCGCAGTTCAAAGATGACTACACCTTCGTTCAGATGACCGATATTCACGTTTGGGGGCCGGAGGCGAAATACCCGGGCGCCAGCACGCAAGACAAGAACTACCGACACGCCGCCTACAGCGAGGCGGATGGCTACGGCGCGGCCTACTACAGCAAGGCCATCGCCCAGGTGAATTTGACCAATCCGGACTTCTGCGTCTTCACGGGGGACTATGATTTCTCCCAGAAGTGGCTTTACAAACAAAACTATGCGGAGTTTCCGGCCTATCGCAACACCATCTTCGGGGGACTCGCCTACGAGCCCTACTTCGAAATGGATTGGTTCTACCAAGAGACCTTGAAGCTGGATGTGCCGGTCTTTATTACACCTGGCAACCATGACAGCTATGCTCGCTACAACCTCTTCAACACCAAACTTGAAGAGGACTACATGGATTCCTGGCGCAACCTCTTCGGCCCTCAATATTTCTCCTTCGACTACGGGCCGGACTTTCACTTCCTGTCCGTAAACAGTAACGATTGGAGTTCTTCTCAACGCAATCTGCACTGGGCTATCCCCAACGTGACCCTAGCTCCCGGTAAATGGCAAGGACAACTGTTGGGAGGCGGGGATCCCTTCAAGACCGGCTGGTCGCAGGCGAGGGAAGATGCCATTCAATTGAGCGCCCTGACCGGCCAGTTGGCTTGGCTGCGCGATGACCTGATCGCTCACCAGAGCGCCAAGATGCGCGTGGTGGCGATCCATCACGATCCCTGGCGAGACGCTGGGTCCGGCATGATGTTTGACGATGCCTCGATGTTCGGCATTGGCTTCGGCGGGAAAGGCGCCGGGCGTCTTGCTCTGATCAAGCTATTACGGCAGTACCGAGTGGCCTTGGTGGTCAGCGGACATGAACACTCAGACTCTTACGGGACGATTCCCTGGAGCGCCGGCGGAGGGGAAGTGAAGTTCGTCAACACCACTTGCACTGAGTTCAACGACGCTCCCAATATGCTGAACCCGAAATTCAACGAGATGTGGTCCTGGCCCGGCTACCGCCTGGTGCGCATCGTCGGGGAACAGGCGCTCAACTTCGCCTACGCAGTCGCGCCAGATGCAAAAGGGAATCCGCTGCCCTACTCTTTCCCATTCTATGCGAACACCGTCATCGGCGGCCCAACCAACTATGCTAATCTCACCACTCCCGCCTTACAGACCGCTTGGTCGACCCGGCCAGGGGATGTTCAGACGGTGAGTTGCACTGTCATCAACTACCTCACCGGCGCCCCGATCTCCCCCAGCGGGCCCTGGAGCGGGGATCTGCGCAACGCCTTCCTGGAGTTCCCGATGCCGCTGCTGGCCGGCCATCTTTACTACACCATCAGTGGGGGGATTTTCAGCGAG
>JAPLHV010000162.1 GCA_026389455.1 Coprothermobacterota bacterium | reverse complement strand
TGGGCGCCCGAGGGGTGGTGGATGGTCCCCGACCAGTTGCCGCTGCGGTTGGCGCCGGCCTGGATGGTCACCGGGCTCCAGTTGGAGACGCCGCTCTGGGGGGTCGCGGAGATACTGCCAATGGCCAGAGCTGGGGGCGGGCTGACAGTGGTGAAGGAGCAGTCCTCTCCATAAGCCAGGCCGGAGGCATTCTGAGCGACCAGGCGGCAGTGGTAGAGCTGCCCGGACAGGAGGCCGGAAAGAGGAGCCGAGACGGACACCCAGCTATTCCCGCTGCCTGCGTCGCCATGCCCAGTCTCTTGCCCATATTGGTCGGTGAGCCCCCATTGGAACCAAGCCGAGGTGGCCAGTTGGTGGGGCTGAACTTCCCCGTGCAGTGTGGCCGCGCTCTGGGAGAGGCTGTCGGCGCTCCCCGTGCTCGCCTCGGGGGGGATCGCCGTTACCTGCAAGGTAAGAGTGTCTTGATCGCCGGCGCCGCCGGAACAAGCAGCCTGGATCAACACATCGCTCTGCCCGGGCAGCGGATCGTTCCAGGAGAAAAAGCCGCTGCTGGGATTAATAGAGCCTGGGCCGGAAAGGAGGGAGAAAGTGAGTGTGTGACCGAGCGAATCGCTGGCCTGTACTTGTAGCGTGAAGGGCAAATGGGCAGGGATCCCCACCGTCTGGGGCAGGTTGGTCAACTGCACCGTATCGGGAGTGGGAATGCTGATGGCGAAGTTGCCATCCGAGGTGTCTTGGATCGAAGGGTTACTCACGCTGCTGATCCGCATCCTGCAGGTGGTGGAGGCCGGAGCTGTGACTATCCATGATTCACTGCCGTCGTTGGACAGGGAGGAGAAGAGCGCCTCCCAAGCGGATCCTCCGTTGCGGGAGAGCTCGATGGCGACATTGCCGGAGACCCCGAACGAGCTCCATTGAATGGCCCGGCTCTCGCCCAGCATCCAGCTTTCCCCGCCGTTCGGGGAGGCAACGGTGATGCCGGCTGCAGCGGCGGGCGCCAACTGCAGGACTGTGACTCCCCATTGGGCCATGCCGGAATAACTGCCGCCCCAGGTCATCTGGTGGTCGCTGTAGTCCCAGGTATCATGAAGATAGACAATATTTCCAGTTGTATTGTAGCCATCGCCCAGCATGGTATGGCCATTAACCTGGATCAGTACGGGTCGCCCGGCATCGATCTGACTGCAATAATTGACAAAGGTGAAGCCCAGGGCAGGATTCGACCCGACGCCCCGGATTAACTGGGTGTAATTTGCCAAGACTGCATATCCCCGCGATTCGGCGAACAGCCGCATGCCGTGGCATCCATCCCGGTCGCCGGGTTCGCTGCCCGTGTAGTCTGAAAGAGGGGCGCCACTGCCATCGTAATAGAAACTGGTACTCCCATCAGTGCTTGAATACTTCGATTGGTTGGTTCCCATGAAATCGCCGGCGCTGTCGAAAGGCGAATGCTCCGCCCAACCGTTGGCGATATAGGGATCAGGGCCGGCATTTCCGTAGTCGATCCAGTAGTCGTCCACATGTCCCCGCGTAGCGCGTCCGTCTACGCCGTTATGGGTGGCGCTGATGGGGCTCTCGCCACAGGTCACGCCTGGATAGTGGGTATGCCCCCAGACGGAATTGTCCAATGGGCAAACGCCGCCGTTGGTGGGCCCGGTGTAGATGGCAGGATAGCCTGTCCTGTCGTAGTAGCCGAACATCATGGCGGCGGAGGTGGCGGAGCAGCCGTAAGACCAGTCGAAAGCCGGCACATTTCCAAGACTGAGGGCGCCTGCTACAGAGTTCTGAGGCACTTCAACGGCCGGAACCTTTATCTTGGGCGGCTTGACGGGAGTAATCATTCGATAGAGTTCTCGACCGTCCTTGTCCACAACCTTGGTGACATACTCGCTGTTTAACAGAGTGTCCCCGCCATTGGTGGTAAATGCATTGGTGAACCAGCCCGTTGTGGATACTTGGGGGGTTTTCGCCAAGACAGGCATATTTGAAGTGGCCAGTAGCAGAATCACCAGTCCGATCACCAATAGAATCTTCGGAATTTTCATTTTCGCTTCGCTCGTCTTGCCGGCAAACATATTATTGCTCCTCGCTTATGGTTTCTTTCCGACACCTTGGTCTATTATACACCGAATTGAGGTCGTTTACCGGTTCTTTTCCGAAAACAACCCCCTCGAAATGCTCTCTGTTTCCTCAGAGGGTATCACAGTGTTGCCTTCTCCTCCCGCTCTTACACAATCTGACCTCACCAACTCAACCCCCACTCAATCTCTCATGGGCGGGGAAAGAAAGGTGACCGCATGCGGCGGCACTTGTAGGGGCGGGTTTCAAACCCGCCCGCCCACTATGGAAGTATAGTCAGGGAGAAATCTACCGGTTCCGCCAGCGCCCAACCTCCCAAGCTGACCCAGACGTAGACGCGGCCGGGATAGCTTCCCAGGGCCAGCCCCCCGCAGCGCACAAAGAAGGATGCTTGCTGCCCGGGTTGGATGTTGCCTAATCCTCCTGCCCCGATGTAGCGGTCGTTGATCGTCA
>JAPLHV010000003.1 GCA_026389455.1 Coprothermobacterota bacterium | reverse complement strand
GATAGCCGCGAATATGACAGAAGTCCAGCAGGGCGGCAAAGTTGCGGACAGAACAGCCTGCGGCAGCATGTCTTCTACAGAACAGCCTGCGGCAGCATGTCACAGAACACCCTGCCGGGGGCTAGTTACCTGGGCAGTAACGGCTACAGAACAGCCTGCGGCAGCATGTCTTCTAGCTTTATCATTCGCAGATCGCGCTCCCTGAGGTTGTTGTCGAAGGGGACCGCGAAGTCGCGCATGAAGGCGAGGATGCCGTCGGAGTGATCCCGAAAGCGGTCGAGCAGGTTGCGGGCTTTGCTCTGTCTGCGGCGCCCCCGTCGCTTGGGGCCGGCTGGCCATTCCGTGACCGGGTTCTCGGCATAGCCCTCTTCCACGATCCGCCGATAGTCCTTCGCAAAGCGGTCCAGATCCTCGACCGGCAGGGCGGCGAGGCCTACGTCGCGAGCGGCATCGACGGCCTCCTTGATCTAGTAGCCATGCTGCCGCAGGCTGGTAGGTAGCGCAAGGCATGGCCCGGATGACCAAGCTGCCCCCCCGAGGGACGGCCGCTCTTCTTGCGCAGATTCTTGGGGGCGGGTTTCTGGCAGCCGTCGCTGGAGGGCGGCTTGCCGCTGTTGTGGGAGTCCTTGGCAGTTTTTTCCTCCAACTCCTGGATCTTCTTGCAGAGGGATAGACCTCCGGTCAGTTCGAGCATTCGCCGCGCAGGGCGACATTCTCGGCTTTCAGGGCGGCGACCTCCTCTTTCAACTGGTCCAGTTGGCCTGAGAACTCGCAGATGACCGTGACCGCGGTCTCCTCGCCGGCGAGGTAAATGGCCTGAAGTAGCCATGCTGCCGCAGGCTGGTAGGTAGCGTCAGCATCCGCACAACCCCCGGCGGAAGTTCTTGATCAAGGGATAGAGGTAGACTTCCTTGGCCGAGACCCGGATGCAATTCTGCCGGTCGTTGCGGGTGCGTCCCTGGGTCATCCCCAGCGGCTGCCAGTAGACCTCCGGTCAGCTCGAGCCGCCCGGTAGCAAGTTCCCTGGAAACGGTCACGGTCGACGAAGGTCTCCAGGGCATAGAGCGAATGCCCATACTTGGCCTGCCAGTCGGAGCGAATGCGCCGAACCACAGAGGAGAGGATATGGCTAGACAGCCTGCGGCAGCTTGTCTACTGCGGCACCGTCACCCAGGGCAGGATCAGGAAGCGGGTGTTGTTGGCGAGGAAGGGCAGGTTGCGTTCCCGTAGGGCAGGCGCCCAGCCGATGAAGATATCCCGGGCGGGGCGCCTCCAGGCCGCTGAGCCGAAGAGGAGACAAGCCAGCGGTTGTCCCCTGCGGTCGCGCAGCAGGCAGCGGATGTTCTCGCCTACTGTGTTGCGATGACCGAGGCAGTGATAGCACAGTACACCCTGCCGGGGGCTATCAAGCTGCCGGGGGCTATCACCCTGCCGGGGGCTATCACCCTGCCGGGGGCTATCAAGCTGCCGGGGGCTATCAAGAGGCAGTTGAAGAGCGGCAGCTCTGGGGTATGGGGCGAGACCATCTCTACGGAAAGGGGCTGCAGGTCAGCCAAGGAACAGTGGACCGGTGTGGCGTCATGCTCGACTGAGGGCAGTTCCCGGTTGAGGAAGCCATAGGGGGCGCTCCCACGAGGGGCCGGCAACTGGATGCGTCCCATCCGTTCCAGCTTCAGCAGCAAGGCGCGAGCAGCCATGTCCTTGATCCGGCCAACCCCGTTGCGCCAATCCCAAAGGCGGCAGAGCTCTCGCCTCTTGCGTGTCCTCCCCCAGTCGCCATATTCAGCCAGGAGATCTTGGATCATCACTGCTCCGACCGGAGGTCTATATCTCTGGGGTTCAACGACCGTCCTTGGATCACCATCTTCTCTTCCATGTGCAAACACCCTGCCGGGGGCTAGATGCTACCGCAAGAGTGGAAAGGAGTCCAGCAGACAATAACTCTATTTTTGCTTGAGTTCGTGGGTGTGGATATACAACTACTCGCCAGTCAATGGCGGCACTATGGTGGGGTTACCTGGGCAGTAACATTTGAGGAATCATTGCCTTTGAATCATCGAGCCCCCGGATGCTCGATCCGGATTAAGGCTGCGTATCGATCGGACCGAAACCAGCCTCCCTATAGGCGTTTTTGCGATGGCAAATCCGCAATACATGAACATCTTGAACGAATACCGCGAAGATGACCCGGTAATCCCCCACCCGCATTCTTGGCAACCCACGGAACCGCCCTTTCAGTCCCGGATAGTCTTCTGGGTGATCTGCCAATTTCTGCTCAATTTGGTCCAGGAGTTTCAAGGCAATCGCCTTCGACAGCGCCTTTAAGTCCCGCTCCACGGACTTTTTGTAGAGGATGTTATAGACCAAGGGATTTGCGCAGCTCAGTGGGGCTTTCCAAGGGATCGGAGAGGTCATGGTGGCGATCCCAGGCAATTTGCAGATCAGCAAATTCCTCCATGTACGCTTCCAGAGCCCTCTGAATGACAAAAGACTTTGATCGCTCAGTTTCCTTGGCTATGCGATCCAATTGATCAGCAAGGTCGGGGGGGAGCCGTACAGAAATCGATGTAGTCATTGTGAACCTCCTGTTGTAATAGTCTGCGATAGCACGTTTTTAATTACATATTATACAATTTGATTACAAACGGCAACAAAGCCCGCAATCCTCCAAAGTGGTTTAGGGACGTTTTTCAATTGTCAACTACAATCCCTGTTGACAGGACAAAGTATCCAGCTTTGGTCAGACACTCGCTTCCAGTCTCTCTCAACGACCGAGGCTGTCTCCAGGGGAATGCTCCCGCTCCGCTTCACCGGGAAGAACCGTGATCACTGAGACTGGGCGCGCTCGATTGCGGAAGATGCCCAAGAGCGCTCAAATCAGTTTCTCCTGCGCACCGGGGAGACGCGCCTGCATTCCAGGTCAGCCCATCATCGGCAGCTTCAAGCGCCAGCTTCCTTGGTTCAACCGATTCTGCCTGAATTGCTAAATCTAAAGACCTGACCCCAGGGTTGCACTGGCGCAGCGACGAACAGCCCGCTAGAATTAACCTAGCAAAGCCCTGTTGTCTCCTGTTTCTCCTCACTTTGGCGAGGATGGCAGAGGCGACGAGGGCAAACGAAGCAGAAAGAGGAGACGAAGATGCTGACCTTAGCTGAAGAAGCGATCTTGCTGGCGCTGGACGAAGAGACGGGGATCATTGCCGAGTTGCCCCATTACCAGACTGACACGGTGCTGGTGGCGGCGACTCTGATGGAATTGGCTCTGTTGAATCGCATTGATACGGATCTGGAGAACCTGCAGGTGATTGATCTAACTCCCACCGGGCAACCGATCCTGGATCGGATCCTCGCTTTGCTGCCTCCCCCCGGCGAGACGCGCCCCTTGCGTTCCCTCCTGGATCGTCTGGCCATCGAGGGGGCCGAGATCAAGCGGATGGCTCTGGCTAACCTGGTGGCAGTGGGCATCTTGAAGGAAGAGAATCGCCGTTTTCTATGGGTCTTCAAGACTCGCCGTTACCCGATGCTGGACAACCGGGAAGTCGTGGAGGTGGAGACGCGCCTTCACGAGCTGATCCTGAGCGATGAAATCCCCGACCCCCGCGATGTCGTGCTGGTCAGCCTAGTACACACCTGGGGCCTCTTCGATCAGATCCTCTCCCCCCGCGAGCTGCTTCGTTGCCTTCCCCGCATCCGCAACTTGGCGCGTTTGGACTTAATCGGGCAACAAGCCGCTCAATCGATCCAGGATATTGAACAGGCCATGGCCAGCGCACAGGCGCCGCTTTAGCGCGCCTCCCTCGGCGATCTCTTTCGTCCACTGGCGATGAAGATGCTGATGGAGGCTCTCTCATCGCTGCAGCCGGAGTTCGAGCAACAGTCAGCCCCGGCGAAATCCACTGCGATTTCCTCCAGACCTCCTGCCTGCAGCCAATCGCGGATCTCCTCGCGCTGAAAACCCAGCCAACGATCGCGCTGCTCGCTGCGCAGGAACTCGTGACTGTGCGCGTCCAGGTCGCTGACCACCAGCGCGCTCCCCGCCCCCACATCCAAGGCTCGCTGCCCTGGCTGGAGTGCAGCGATAGCGATTGCTCTCTCACGAACCAGGGACGGGAAGAAAGTCAGCTCTCCGCGAGGGTGGGGACGATTTCCTCCAGTGCCGCCACCAAGCGTTCGTTTTGAGCCTGGGTGCCGACGGTGATGCGCAGGAAGTGGGGCAGCTCGTAGGCGCTGCAGGGGCGGACGATCACCCCGCGGCGCATCAGCAGGTTCACCGCTTCGGCCGCCTTGGGGCCCAATTGAACCAGCACGAAGTTGGTGTGGCTGGGCACGAAGAAGAGACCCAAGCGCTGGAACTGGCGGTAGAAGTACTGACGCCCCTCCTCGTTGGTAGTCAGGGTCCGGTTGAGGAACTCGTCGTCCTCCAGCGCGGCGATTCCCGCGACCTGAGCCAGCAAGTTGACGGCGAAGGGCTCCTTGACGCGGTTCAGCGAAGCCAGCACCTCGGGGTGGCCGACGCAGTAGCCCAAGCGAATGCCGGCCAGACCGTAGGCTTTGGAGAAGGTACGGAAGACCGCCACGTTCTCCCGGCCCTCGCGCACGTAACGCAAACCGTCCGGCATACCCGGCCCGGCGAAGTGGAAATAGGCTTCGTCCAACACCACCAGCACACGAGGAGGCACTTTGGCAAGGAAGTCGTCGATGGCGTCTTGGCTGACCATCGTGCCGGTCGGGTTATTGGGGTTGCAGAGGAAGACCACCCGCGTTCGCTCGTTGATCGCCTCGGCCATCGCCTCCAGGTCCAGGCCGTACTCCAGGGTGTCGGTTTTCACCAGGGTGGCGCGCATGGCATGGGTGTAGAGGTCGTAGATTGGGAAGGAGGAGCGGGAGGTGACCACTTCGGTCCCTTCCTCCAGGTAAGCCATGCAGGTTTCCAGGATCAGGCCGTCGGCGCCGTTAGCTACGGCGATCCAAGCAGGGTCGATGTCCAGGTGTATTGCCAAAGCCTGTCGAATTTGGCGTCCAGCTCCGTCCGGGTAGACGTTCAACCCGGGCAGCGCTCGCTCGATGGCGGCAATTGCCTTTGGGGAGGGACCGAGGGGGTTCTCGTTGGAGGCTAGCTTGATCACATCCTCTAGTCCGCACTCCCGCTTCACTTCCTCCGCTGACTTGCCCGGGACGTAGGGAGATATCTTCTCCAAACCGCACTGCGTTTTTATCAATGTCATGACACGCTCCTCCGGATAACCCGCGCGTCCCCCACCACCAAGCCCTTTTCCAAGAGGAAGACCGGGTTCAGGTCGACCTCGCCGAGTTCCGGGTAGTGGAAGGGTAGGCGGGAGAATTTCACCAACACTTCGATCAATGATTCTATATCACAGGCCGGACGGCCTCGCGCCCCGGCCAGGAGCGGGAAGGCTTTGATCTCCCGCACCATCGCCGCCGCCTCAGCCCGTTGCAGAGGAGCCAGGCGCAGGGCGACGTCGCGCCAGATCTCGGTGTAGATGCCGCCTAGGCCGAAGGCCACCACCGGGCCGAACTGAGGATCGAAGGAGAGACCGAGGATCACCTCCTGCAGCGGCTGGACCATTGGGTAGAGGACGACGCCGCGGAACTCGCCACCCCTGGCGCTTTCCTCCAAGAACTCGTAGGCCGCGATCACCGCTTCTCGGTCGCGCAGATTCAAGCGGACCCCACCGGCCTCGGACTTGTGCAAGATCTGGGGGGAGACCACTTTCGCCACCACCGGGAAGCCCAAGCGAGCCGCTTCCTCAGCCGCCTCCCCTGGGGATTCAACCCAGGCCAGGGGCGGTGTGGGGAGGCCGCAGGAAGCCAGCCAGGCCATCGCTTCCGGCTCCAGCATTTGTCCCGATCCAGGCAGGAGACGGCTTTCCTGGGCAAAGTTGGACTGCTCTTGGTTGGCTGCCGAGGTAGAATCATCCAGGTTGTCCAACCACTCCTGCCGCGAGGCCATCCAGGAGAGCACGGCCATGGCCCGCTCGCCGCTGGCGAAATTGGGGATGCCGGCTTCTTGAAGGACAGGAAGGGCGGAGGCTATGCAGCGACCGGCCATGAAGTTGGCCAGGATCGGTTTGCCCGTTTCACTTTGGGCGGCGATCACCCCGCGAGCCACGGGTTGAGGATCCAGGTAGGGGGTGTTGACGTCCAGCGCCAGGGCTGCGTCGTACCCCTGCGGCCCTTCCAGCAGGGAGACCAGCGCGCGCCGGTACCCTTCCTCATTCCCTTCCACGGTCAGGTCAATGGGGTTGCGCACCGCGGCATAGCCGGGAAGGAAGGAGGAGAGGGCTTCCTTCTGCGCAGCGTTCGGCTCGGCGATGACCAACCCCAAAGACTCCCCCTTGTCGGCAGCCAGCACTCCCGGGCCGCCGGAGTTGGTGACGATGGCCACTCGCCGTCCGCGCATGGGAGGGAGCGTAGTGAACCCCTTGCAGAGGTCGAACATCTCCTCCACCGAGCTGACGCGAATCGTTCCAGCCTCCCGCAAGGCGGCATCGTAGACAGCGTCCGCCCCGGCCAGAGAACCGGTATGGGAGAGGGTGGCGCGGCGACCTGACTGGGAGCGGCCGGACTTCATTACCACCAGCGGCTTGACCCGGGCCAGGACGCTAGCGGCTTGGAGGAAATCCCGCCCGTCGCGCACGCTCTCGATGTAGAGGGCGACGACGGCGCTCTCCGCATCGTCGGCCAGATAGCGCAACAGTTCGCTGGGCCCCAGGTCGGCGCCGTTGCCGTAGCTGACGAATTTGGAGAAGCCCAGACCCTGCTCCTCCGCCCAGGAGAGAACAGCCCCGCCCAATGCGCCGCTCTGGGAGATGAAAGCGGTCCGCCCGGCGGGGGGGTGGGTCTCCAGGGTGGCAAAAAGACGAGCCTGGGTGTTGACGATGCCGGCGCAGTTGGGGCCGACGAAGCGGATTCCGTGCCGGCGAGCGATCTGCAGCAATTCCTCCTCACCGTCCCGATTCCCCATCTCGGAGAAGCCGGAGGTGATCAGCACCGCCGCGCCGACTCCTCCTTGGCCGCATTCTTCCAGAACCGAGGCGACGGTGGAAGCGGGGGAAGCGACGATGACCAAGTCCACTGGCTGGCCGATGGCAGCCAGGGAAGGGAAGCCGGCCACTTCGGCCAGCCCTTGCCCCTTGGGGTTGACGGCGAAGACAGGGGAGAAGCCTCCGTTGACCAGCGACTGAGCCAGAACGGCGCCCAGCTTTCCTTCCCCCATCGAGCCGAAGACGGCGACCGCCCTCGGGGTGAAGAGCGCTTCCAATCTCACCGGTAGAACCCAAGACCGAGCCTGAAGGCTTCGGCGTTCTTGGCCGCAGCCTCGGGCCAGCGCTCCTCTACCTTGGCTCGGACGAGGTCCGGCTGCAGGAGTCGTCCCAGGGCGGTGTTGTTCAGGGCGACACCCAGGACGAAGATGTTCTCCGAGAGGCCCTTCGGCAGGTCGTGGGGATGCAGATCGTGGAAGCGCCCCCCGGCACTATGCACTTGTTCGCTGAGGTGTTCCAGGGTGGGGTAGGGGGCTTGTTCCATCATCACCGCAGTCGGCGCCCAAACATGGTCCCAGACGATGAAGTCGCCGCCCAGCTTGATGAAACGCACTGCTTTGAGGCCTTCCGAGCGTTCCATGGCAATGACCAGGTCGGCGCTCCGCTCGGGGATGTTGGCGCCGGCGGCTTCACGGCCCAAGCGCAACTGGGCTTTGACGAAGCCGCCCCGTTGAGCCATCCCTTTGGTGGGGTAAAAGTTGGCGGGGATCTCCTGGGCCAGCGCCGCCTGTGAGAGGATCTCCCCGATGGTCAGGACCCCTTGGCCCCCCACCCCCACCAGGTAAATATCGAAAGGTTGTGCAGTTCCGTCGTTCATCCGATCTCCTCCTTCTCAATGGCTTTGGCCGGGCATACCTGGGCGCAGAGCGAGCATCCCACACAGACCGCCGGGTCGATGACGACAGCCTTCTCGCCGATGGAGAGAGCCGGGCAGCCGGTGGTAGTGATGCACAGCTTGCAGAGGGTGCATTTTTCCTCAAGGACGCGCACGCGCCGGAAGCGCAACCCCCGGCGCTTGCTCTGGATGGAGCATTCCCGCCGAGCCAGGATCACCTTGACGCCAGGGAGGGCGATGGCTTGGACCATGGTCTCGGTGGTGGTCTTCAAATCGTAGGGATCCACCTGGAAGAACTGTTGCACTCCCATGGCCGGGACCAGGGCGGCCAGGTCTAGCCGCTGCCATCCCTCGCGCTGGAAAGCCTCGGCTGTGCCGGGATTGACCTGCATCCCGGTCATCGCTGTCCAGCCGTTGTCCAGGATAATCAGTGTTAGCGGGGCCTGGTGTTGCACGGCGTTGATCAAGGCGGGGAGGCCGGCATGGAAGAAGGTAGAGTCGCCGATGGTGGCGATTACCGGGGTCTTCAGGCCGGCAGCCAGGTATCCTTGGGCAATGCCCAGGCTGGCGCCCATCGAGACCTCGTTCCAAACCGTGTGGAAGGGGGGGTTCATCCCCAGGATGGTGCAGCCGATGTCCCCGGTCACCATCACCTCGTCCTTCTTGAACTTCAGCAGGCGGATGGCTCGGTTCAATGCCAAATAGGTGCCGCGATGGGGGCAGCCGGCGCAGACAGTGATGGGCCGGGCGGCAGCCTGCCCCTCGGCCGCCAAACCGCGCAAGAGATCCTTTGGCAGAGACAAACCAACAGCGGCAGCCACCCCTTCCACCACTTCACGCAAACCATACTCGCCGATCCGGCTGAAGGGGCCGTCCAGCTTGCCGACGATGCGACCGGCGTAGCCCAGGCGGCGCGCTTCCACGATTAATTCCCTCTCCACCAGCGGCTCCAACTCCTCTAAAACAAGGAGGGCGCTGCAGTGAGCGAAAAGACGCGCCACCTCCTGGCGGGGGAGGGGGTGTACTGATGATAGACGCAAGACAGAGAGGCTCTCCGGGGAGACGCCCAATTTAGCCAAGCGCTCGAAACCCTCTTCCAGATAGACGGCCGTGGCGCCGCAGGCGATGATCCCCAACCCGCCCGCCTCTTGGGCAAGGGTAAGCTGATTGAGGCCCATCTCGCCAATGACCTCCTCGGCCTTCTCCAAGCGGGCGATCAGGTCGCGATGCTGGGCCATGCAGATGGCCGCGCCGGCCTTGGTGTAACGCTGGATGTCGCGCTCTAGCAGGATCGGCAGTTCGGGGGGAGGCGGCGGATCCTCCTCCACCTCCAAGGCGGCGTGGGAGTGGGCGACGGCAGTCACCAGCCGCAGAAACACCGGGGAACCGGTGCGCTGGGAGAGCTCGAAGGCGGCTTGCGAGAGGCGGTACGTCTCCGCTGGGGTGGCCGGCTCCAGCATTGGCAAGTCGGCCATCAGGGCAAAACCGCGCGAATCCTGCTCGGCCATCCCAGCCGAGACGCCGGGATCGTCGGCCACGTAAACGACCATCCCGCCATTCACCCCGGAGTAGGCGATGGAGATCAGAGAGTCGTAGGCTACATTCAGGCCGGACATTTTCATCGTAGTGAGGGAGCGCTGCCCAGCCCAGGCAGCTCCCGCGGCGATCTCCAAGGCGACTTTCTCGTTAGCGCTCCACTCCACATGGACCCCTTCCGGCTTCTTCGCCAGAAGGAAGGCGACGGCTTCCGAGGAAGGCGTGCCGGGGTACCCGGCAACTACTTTAACCCCGGCGCGGAGAGCCCCCAGTGCCAAAGCTTCGTTTCCAGAGACAATCTTTCGTTGCAAGCAACTCCTCCCGTGCGATCGCCGCTTTACGGGCGGCGGAATGGTCAATCTCCCCCTAGCATAGGGGTTGCCTGCCAGCCTGTAAACCTGATTGGGGTCACATCTTCATATGTCACCAAATTTAGAAATTATTAGGGTTAGGTTCCTTCTCATTTCAAGTGGGTAACCTACCAACCTGCAGCTAGACAGCCCCCGGCAGGGTGTTCTGTGACATGCTGCCACAGGCTGTTCCGAGCTGAATAGCCCCCGGCAGGGTGTTCTGTGTCGAAGTGGGGCAGATAGTCGCGAGAGTGCCACCCTCGGGGTGGTTGCTCTCTAGAGCGGTTGGTTTCTGTCACTTCACTGCTGATGCCGCACTGGGGTGCGGCGGTCCCAGGAAAACCGATGCTCCCAGGAACGGTCCAGATCCCAGATTTGCCGCACTGGGGCGCCACGGTCCCAGGAAAACCGATGCTCCCAGGAACGATCCAGATCCCAGATTTGCCGCACTGGGGCGCCGCGGTCCCAGGAAAACCGATGCTCCCAGGAACGGTCCAGATCCCAGATTTGCCGCACTGGGGCGCCGCGGTCCCATCCCAGGGATGTGGTTACGCCGGATTGGCCCTCGTAGGGGCGGGTTTGAAACCCGCCCACGCACGGGCTGTCTTGCCAAAGTGATGCCTCATTCTCCAGAACACCCTGCCGGGGGCTATCGAGCTGCCGGGGGCTATCGAGCTGCAACAAGTTGACTTGTTGTCCTCAGCATTGATGATCCAGAGACCTTGTTTACCCTCAGACTGTCTTACCCACTCAGTTTGAGAAAGAAACGTTATAATGCATTGTTCGGAGAAAATAGAAATATGTCCCTAATTATTTTAAGCCGGGGAGGTCTCCTGAGGAGCAGGTGAGGCGCTTCTTCTTAGATGATGAGCTGTTTAAGGAGCGAGAAAGCGCGGTCGATGTCTTTTTGGTAAAGAACCAAGGTCAGTTCCATGTAGGTGGAGATCACCTCAACCACATTAATCCCCTCTAGGGCCAACGCGCGCAGGATGGCAAAATAGACGCCGGGAGTGTTGACGATCTCTTTCGTCAGTTGAAGAGTGATCGAAGAGACGTCCGTGAAGCGAATGATCAGCTTCTCCCCTTGAAAGGCTGCCTCCGCTAGATCTGCGATGCTGGAGTTGCAGACGATGGTTGTCTCGAAGACTCCTTGAGATAGATTGAGGAAAACACCCCTTCGCCGTTCAATCGCGCGAAGCAGATTCTTATGGCTTTCAATCAAGCTTTCCGAGTTGGAGAAGGTCAATTCCACCAAATGAGAGCGGACTGTGAAGTCTCCCAGGTTTTTCAGCCGGAAGGAACCATTGGCATGGACAGCAACTTGGTGGGAGAACCTTTTTAAGGCCATGACGATGGCTCCCCTTTTTACTTCATTCTGCAACTTTTCTTGCACCCGAGGCTGGATTTTTCGGGCCACGGCTGACAGGTTAAGGATCCCTTCGGCCAAGCCCTCACCCAGGAATGGCGT
>JAPLHV010000050.1 GCA_026389455.1 Coprothermobacterota bacterium | reverse complement strand
TCTCCGGTTTCGCCCTCCCCGGCGGCACAGACTAGGCGCTCGCAGCAAGATCTTTCTTCTTCCTGGCCTTGCTCCCACAACTCGTCATAACAGCCAAGGTCTGGCTGGGGCAAGCGCAGGTCAAGGAGTGAAGAGCCATCCTGAGGGAAGTCCGGGGGAGAAGGGGGGAAGAGAGGCAGGGTCGTCTCCCTTCCTTGGCCAAGCAGGAGGCGATGCATATATGCGCTGTCCAGGGGGCCTGCCTGTATCGCTTCCTCCAGAGCTCGGGCCAGGGAGTCCATTGACCAATTCTCAGCCAAGAGGAGGATCTTGGTGAACTCGCGGTAGCCCAAGGGGCTCTCCTTCTCTAGTTGATGACGAGCTCGTTGGAAGGGCTCCGGCAGATTCCGCACGGCTTGGGCGTGAAGGACGCTGCGAGGCTTGCGCCGGATCGCCAGGAGGATGTGGGGGAAAGCGTAAGAGATCGTTCCTCTTCCGCGGGAACGGGGATGGACAGCCACGCATTCCTCTTGGGCGAAGATCTCCAGATGGTCATGGAAGGACCACAGCAGCGCTGGCCGGTGTACCAATCGGCAGGGGACCGAGTAGCGGTTGCTTTCGAAGTGCACCAGACTCATGCCGTTGACTTGGCGAGGGTGCGGGATGGCTGGACGGAAAGGCCCGTTCCTCCAGCCAGTCGCTCCGGCGTTTGCCTTTCTCCTCTTCACACCAGTCCAAGAGAAGAACATTCAGCTCTTCCAGGGAGCGGACCTGGGGAACGGGAGTGAGGGCGTTGCGACGAACCGTGCCGACCAGGTTCTCTCAGGACACCCTGCCGGGGGCTATGAACTTCTCGTTCCCCTTCCCGGGACGGCAGAAGAGGCTGTCACAGAACATGCTGCCGCAGGCTGTCAAGCTGCCGCAGGCTGCTGAAGTGGGAGTTCACTTCCCGCAAGGGGCCCAAGAGGACCCGCGTCACGGCTGAACTCAGGTTATCGTAGCGCAGAGATCGGGGAACCCCGCCCAGCCAGAGAAAAGCTTCTACCTGGGCGTCGAGGAAGGATTCTAGGTTGTCTCTCCAGTAGGCTCGGACGAAAGGGACGCCGCTGCGGCGCAGCTTCAGACAGAAGAGGGAGACGATCAGGGGATCTTGACCGTAGTAGATAGTAGCTTGTCCCCAGTCCACTTCAGCCACTTCGCCCCAGTCGGCAGTAAGGGGAATGAAGACTTCCCGTTGTCGGTCTTTCAGGCGGGCCACGGCACGGCGTACGGTGGGCTCGCTGCCTTGAAAGCCAGCCTCCTCGATCAGACGATGGTAATGCGGTGGGCGGTGTGGCGTTGCTTGCGGGGAGCTTTCTCGTCATCTTCCAGCCAACGCTTGATCAGCGGGAGGAAGGGAGACAGAATTGATGAGAGATTCCTTCTCTCGGGCTGATAGGCGGGAATCTCGGCAGATTGCAGAGCTTTGCGGATCACTTGGCGGGAGACATTCAACTCCCGGGCGATGCGGCGGATGCTCCATCCTTGCATCAGGCGCTTCTTGCGGATATCCTCGATCTTGACCATCTTGAGCATTCCTTTCCTCCTGGGGTCGTGTTTTGGACCAACACGAACATACAGGAGAAGGTTCTCAGGGTGGTCAACTTTCGATGATCAAAAGTGCCTCAAGTGGTCAACTTTTCGTTGAGTTTTCATGCCCCTTCGGGCCACCTACAGGAATGAAAAACTGCCTCATGCTGAGCGATGGAGCAATAATTGTCATCGAGACCAAGGTCAATTTTCATTGAGCCCGATGAGCCCGAGGAGGAGTTTTTCATAGGAGTTATCATGC
>JAPLHV010000131.1 GCA_026389455.1 Coprothermobacterota bacterium | reverse complement strand
AGAACCCATTGTCCCGGTTGGTGGGAAGGTTCAATGGCACATCATGCTGGATCATCGAGGCGACCCTATTCTCGGCCTCAGTGAGGTGCCGAAGGCAATAGCGGGAGCAAGCCCCGGGATCGATTTGGTAGAGGGAGACTAGAAAAACGCTTAAAGCGGTGATCCCGATTCGCTCCCCGATCCCAAGAAGAGTGGTGTCCACCCAATTCGCCCCGCTGCGCACTGCGCTCAGCGCATTGCTGTTGGCCTGCCCGAGGTCGTTGTGAAAATGGACTTCGATGTCACACTGCACGGATCGACGCAGCTCCTGAATGGTCAGATCGACATCCCAGGGCATCGCTACGCCGAGCGTGTCAGCCACACCGACGCGATCCACCCCCAACTGGTCAGCGAACTTCAACAAGTGCATAGCCTGGGAGCGATCGGAATGAAAGAAATCCTCCACACTAACGCGCACCTCGAGGTGATGTTCGCGAGCGAAAACCACATTCGCTCGCAGCTGCTCCAGGTATTCCTCGATGGAGACATTCATCAACTTCATTCGCTCCGGCTGGATTGTGCAGAGGATGTTGACGCCATCAATCCCGCACCCTGCCGCTGCCTGCAGGTCGCACTGGCGATTGCGGACATGGCAGAGAAGAGGGGGACGGTCCGGAATTGTTGCTAAAGCGCGCACCTCGACTTCAGTCTGGGGGGAAACCGGGTTTCCCAGCTCCACCCGATCCACTCCGATCTGGGCAAGGTGAGCGAGAATGAGGATTTGCTTCTCCAAATCGAAGTCTGCGTAGCGATATTGCCGCCCTTCACGCAACGTTGAATCTATGATCCCTTTGTAATGCTGAAATGGTGAGTACAAAGCGCGCCCTCCTATACAGGATGCAGCCCGGCGAAACCGAGGCCCATCTTCTCCGGAAAACCGAACATAATATTCATGCACTGGACGGCATTGCCGGAGGTCCCTTTGCCGAGATTATCGATCGCCCCTATCACAACCAACCGTCCAAATCGTTCGTCGATCTCGAAACCGATATCGCAAAAATTGGCGCCGATCAGGATCTTGGGTTCGGGCAAACGGTACAATCTAGGCGCGCCAGACATCTTTGTCCTTGACGCCCGGGGAAAGACGACAGTGAGCGGTCACCAGGAGCCCTCGAACCATCTCGACCGCCGTCGCGCTGATGGCCACTCGACACGCCTTTCCAGAGAGGGACAACTCCTGCTCCACTTCCGCGGTATGGCGGTGTCCGCTGGCCTGATAGGATCGGACGCAATTGGCGCGTTCCGCATGATGTGACGCTTCGGTGGGTTGACGCCCGGCTTGTGAGCTCGACATCTTGGCGTCGATGATGATCGATTGCGGATCGACCAACCCATGCTTGACCAGCGGCCAAAGGGAGAGGATCGAGTCAGCAGCCTCACAACCAGGATTGGCAACCCATCGAGCTGTCTTCAATTCCTCTCGGTGCAATTCAGGCAAACCGTAAACGAACTCCTTCAATAATTCAGGATGTAGATGCGGTCGCCGATACCATTCTTCCCAGTCGGGAAGGGAACGGAGGCGAAAATCGGCGCCCAGATCAATCAAGCGTCCAGCCTTTCCTATCAGATCTTGGATGTATTGCATGGAAAGGCCATTCGGCAAGGAGATAAAAAGAAGATCGCACGGCTCGAGCCTGTCCATGGATACATAGCAGAGATCAGTGAGCCTTCGCAGGTTGGGGTGATGGATCGTTACGGGATCCCCGATCGAACGGCGAGAGGTGACTTGGGAGACCTTCACTTCAGGGTGCCCCAGGAGGAGGCGCAATAGCTCTCCCCCTGCGTATCCCGAAGCGCCCACGATGCTTACAGTCAGCATTTTGCGGCGACCTCCAGACAATAGGAGATCACTTCCCGGGCAATGTTGACCCCTGTGACCCTTTGAACGTTCTTGAATTCCGGGATGTGGTTCACTTCGTTGACCAAATACCCCTCTTCGGTCTCGAAGAGATCCACGCCCAGGAAACCTCCACCGACGGCGACCGATGCCCGCAAAGCGATACGTCGCATCTCGTCGTCGAGTGGGCAATTCTCGGCGCGCGCTCCTCGGGCCATGTTGGTGATCCAGTGCGGACAGTAACGATGGATCGCGCTGGGCACGCGGTCGCCAACGACAGCGACACGGATGTCACGGCCCTTTTTTTGATAGTACTTCTGCAAATACAACGGCTTTTGTAAGGGAGACCCAAGAACCATCTTTTGCTCGACCACCGCTTCCAAGGCATCTTCATCGTTGACCTTGGCCAGAAGACGCCCCCAGGAACCGGAAACCGGCTTCAGGACCACGGGATACCCGCCTAGTTGCTCCACCGCCCGTTTGGCTTCCTCTTCGGTGAATGCCAAGGCGAAAGGGGGAGTGGGGATATTGAACTGGTGGAATAAGAGCGAGGTCCGCATCTTATTCTCACAGTTGGCGGCAACCTGAAGGGAATTTAACACTTTAGTCCCCATCGTCTCGAAGAACATGGCAGCGTGCCAACCAATCGTGGTGCAAACGCACCGTTCTAAAACCAGGTCGAATCTGTCACGCCGCCAT
>JAPLHV010000128.1 GCA_026389455.1 Coprothermobacterota bacterium | reverse complement strand
GGAAGCGCTGCGGGAGAGCGAAGAGCGGTATCGCCAATTGTTTGAATCGGCATCCGACGCGCTTTTCCTGATCGCCGCCGATACGGGTCTGATCGTCGAAGCCAACGCCGTGGCGTCAGAACTGTATGGTTATAACCGGGATGAGTTGCTCGCCAAGAAGAGCACGGATCTTTCGGCAGAACCTGAGGAGACGGAACGGCGCATCCATGAGGCGCAGACAACCCCCGATCAAGTCATCAGAATCCCGCTGCGTCTTCATCGCAAGAAGGACGGAACCGTCTTTCCGGTTGAAATCACTGCTCGGTCTCTTACCGTGAAAGGACAGCGGCTCCTTCTCGTTGCTGCCCGCGACATCACCGAGCGCAAACAACCACTGCTCGGTCTCTTACCGTGAAAGGACAGCGGCTCCTTCTCGTTGCTGCCCGCGACATCACTGAGCGCAAGCATCTGGAAGAGCGCATCCGCCAAGTCCGCACGGACCTCCTCTTTGCCGTCTCCCACGACCTCAAGTCTCCCCTCCAGAGCCTCCATCAAACCCAGGAAATGCTCAACGAGTTGACCCCGGGAGAGGGCTTGGCCCGCTTCCAGGAGTACAGCGAGATCTGGCGCCGCAACCTGCAGCGTCTGGAGCGGATGATCAACAACCTGGTGGACAGCCAGCGCGCTGAGGAAGGCCGCTTCCCCCTCCTCCTCGCCCCCTGCGATGCAGCGCAACTAGTCCAGCGCGCAGTGGAGGATTCACAAGGCTACGCCCTCGCCTCTGCAGTGAGCTTCGACCTGAAACTGCAACCCGTACCGGAAGGCGCCGCCGATGAGGAAGCCCTCGGCCGAGTAATGGAGAACCTTCTGACCAACGCCGTCAAGTTCTCCCCCAAGGGAGGAAAGGTCGAGATCCGGTTGGGGATGGAGGGAGACGCCCTCCTCCTGGAGGTGGAGGACCACGGCCTCGGCATCCCCGCCAACGAACAGGCCCAGCTCTTCCAACCCTTCCAGCGGGGCCGCTCGGCCGAACAGAGGAAGATTCACGGCACCGGCCTGGGCCTCTACGTCTGCCGCCGCATCGTCGAGGAGCACGGCGGCGCCATCTCCCTGGCCAGCGAAGAGGGTAAGGGGACCATAGTGACCGTGCGATTGCCTTGGGAAGACAGGAGTAAGTGAGACAGCGATGAGCGACCAACAACGACCATCTGAGCAGCCTGGCGCAGCGCAATGGGCTGAGAAGGCGCTGTTGAGGAAAAGCGAAGGGCAAAAAGACGCCATCCTGAATAGCATTACCGCTAGCATTGCCTTTGTAGACGTGGATTTGAGGCTCCTCTGGGTGAACGTGGCCGCCGCCAAATCGGTGAATAAATCCCCGGCTGAAATGATCGGCCAGACCTGTCATGCCTTCTGGGCGGATCCAGCCAAACCTTGCGAAAATTGCCCGACAGTAAGGGCCTTCCAGACAAAACAGACGGAACATACCTTTATGTACACCCCCGACGGCAGGGTTAGGGACGAAAAGGGCGAGCCGGTATTCGATGAAAGAGGAGACGTGATCGGCGTCGTGGAAACCGCCCAGGACATCACTGAGCGCGTGCGAGCAGAGGAGGCCCTGCGGCAAGTCTCTGAATGGCTGTTACTGGCAACACACTCGGGCGGTGTAGGCATCTGGGATTTGGATGTTGTCAATAACAAGCTGACCTGGGATGACCAGATGTTTCGTCTCTATGGGATCACGCCGGATCATTTCGACGGCGCTTACGAGACATGGAAGGCGAGAGTTCATCCGGAAGACCAAGAACGATGCGACGCAGAAGTTCAGATAGCGTTGCGAGGCGAGAATGAATACGATACGGAGTTCCGCGTTGTCCGGCCGAACGGCGCCATCCGCCACATCCGCGCCCGCGCCAGTATGCATCGTGACGCAGCCGGCCAACCTGCAAGACTGATCGGCACAAATTACGACATCACCGAGCGCAAGCAGGCAGAGGAGACGTTACGAAATAGTGAGGAGAAGTACCGCAAGCTGATCGAAAACAGCCACGACATCATCTACACGCTCACCGCAGATGGGGTATTCATCTTCGTCTCCCCTGCCTGGACAGCCCTCCTCGGGCATCCCGCAAACCAGGTGGCTGGACAGCCATTCCAGCAATTTGTTCATCCGGATGATCTCCCCGGGTGCATGGTCTTC
>JAPLHV010000173.1 GCA_026389455.1 Coprothermobacterota bacterium | reverse complement strand
TCTTTCCAATCTTGCGGGTACTGATCCGGGTTGACCAGGTAACGGAAGGTATCAGGGGAGCGCAGGAAAGCTTCGTAGAGAGGGGCCCTGAAGGTAATCCCGGCAGCCTGATCCTCGCTAGGCTGGATCCTGCGAAGAGGTGGCACTACTCCGTAATTGACATTGGGAACGAAGCGGACCCCTTTTGTGCTGTAGTCACCGTAGTAGGCAGGGCCGCGTTTTTCTTGGAAGTCCTGGTAGCGCGAGGCAAAATTGCGCTCGATCAGGTTGGCCATCACTAGCACCTCGCGGCGGGCGTTGATGGTGATGTGCCCGTAGCCAGGGGGGATCAGGCATTTCTCCCCGGGGTGAGCTTCCATGACCGCCACATCCGCTACTGACCCGTCTGGAGCCATCCGCTGCAGGTAGTATGTCGCCACACCGGCCAGCACCTCGTAGACCTCGGGGAAGGTAAGTCCTCGCTGGGAGGCAGGGCAAACCGGATGGTAGTGTCCGATCGTGCGCAGGCACTCCTGCCCGATCTTGCCGGGGAAGACGACGGTTACATCATATCGCAGTTCCTGTCCTTCGAAGAGAGGGATGTCCCAGAGCTGAGAGATCCCGCGGTACATGAAGTAGAGCTCCTCCGGCCCGACTGCCCAAGGATCGCGGTAAAAGTCGCGCGAGCGTGAAAGCCGGCGTATATCCGGCTCTACCGGTACCAGCGAGCCGATGAAGTTCATCACGCGGCTTTCCTCATCAAACTGAAGCGGTAACCCGCTTCTAATCAGATCAATCATCGATAGTGTTTACTCTCCTTTCTAGGGTTTCACCCATTCAATCAGGGCAAAGCTGGAAGGATCCGCGGAAGCCAACGGCCCTTCTTGCGGCGTATAACTGCCAAGCATCTCCTCCTGCGTGGGCTTGTTGCCGGCAGGCCAGACCAGATCGAGGATCGCCGGGTCGGTCCAGCCGTCAATGCCCCCTCCGATGCGCCACTGCTGTGCAGTAGCGCTGACCTCCCGCACGCGCCAAACGCCCGGCGCAGGATATCCTTCCTGAGAACAGACTGTGCAAGCGTACTCCCAGTCGGCTGGGTTGTCACCAAGGGACTTTTTTGGAACCTTGATAGTCACCGTACGTGAAGGGCCATCGACGACCACTTTCAGGTCAGCAGCCACTTTCTGTGGCGGGGCGCCGTCGGTCCCCATGTAAAGTCCTTGCTGCCAGCCTTCCACCCAGATCGCCCAATGCCATGGCTTCTCGGCCGGGAACCTGGCGTTGCGCCCCGGCAGGAGCTGGGTGGCGCCGGCGCGGGAAAGCTCCGGCTGGCGGATGTAGATGTCGATGGTTTGCAAAGAGAGACCGATCGGCGAGTTCCAAGGGTTCGTGATCTCCCCGGCCAATTTCACCTTGAAGATGACGTTGTTGCTATCCTGGGCTACGGTAAAGTTGGCCAGGTCGAAACATCCACTGGTGAAGACGGCGTCACTGGGGTAGACGTAGGAGCCTGGTCCATGGTCGTCTCCCAAGGGGTCGTCCACGCTGAGCACGGTCTGGGTGGTTCCGGTATCCGGCACGATGATCTGGAAGGGGGAAGCGGGGAAATTGCCCAGATCTATTCCCCCCGCTGAGGCGACAGCGCGTCCAAGAATCTTGTCCCCCATCTCCAGGGGGGCGAAGACCCCGTTGGCCAGGTCTTGGGGTGAAGCCAGCAAGTCGAAGGGCAGTTTCAGCTCCAGGCTCTGACTTCCCGCCACTACCTCGGCTTGTTTCCCGGTAGGCGCCCATTTCCCGTCGGCGCTGGCCACCGAGAGCGTGCTTCCCCAAGCGCCGCCACTGCGCTTGATGAGGAGCTCGTAGGCCGCATAGAAGCCCAGGAAATTGCGCTTCTCCCCGGTCGCACCGTTCCGGCTGAAAGGGATCCCTCCCTTGAGGTTTGGCGCCGAGAAGTAGAAGGCCAGGGAGAGGTCTTGCCCTGATTCTGAGAAGGGCTGGCGCATCTTCGTGGCCACATAAAGGTTCTTGGCATCCAACCCGTAAAAAAGAGACTGGAAAGGCCCTGTTCCCTGTGGATCATCGTAGAGGCCGGCCGTGGCCCATTCCTTCTCCTCCACCTTCCCATCCAGGGTGGGAGTCAGGTTCAGAACTCCCTGCCGGGAGCTGTCAAGCTGCCGGGTAGGAGGGGCGATTGATTGTGCGACGATCGGCACGTAGACGAAGTCCGGCTTGGGTTGTCCCAAGAGAGCGTAGATGTCGCCAAGGTAGTTGCGGAAGGCCAGGTCGAAGGAGGCGTCGTCGCCCGAATCCTGGTCCGAGCCGTACCACCAGAACCAGTCCGAACCCTCGGCAGCGTACACCTTCTCCATGATCTCCGCTTGTTTCTTCTCATCCAAACCGCCTTTAGCGATGGCTGCGTCGACAGCCTGACGCGCCTGCAGCAAACATTCCCAGGCGCGGTTCTCCTCTTCTTCGCCGATCCAGGTAGAGATGTCGGCATTAATCCAGGAGCCGGCCCACAGCGGCTTGGCGGTGGGGGCTGGGGGGCTGTCCCCTGAGGAAGTAGAGCTGACAGCCCCCGGCAGGGAGTT